>JANNFE010000245.1:0-6878 GCA_031379415.1 Betaproteobacteria bacterium
GATGACGAGGTTGTTGTCGGGGTCGCGTGGATCATCCGGCCCCGTCACCGGCGTGCGGGCCAGCACCGCCTGTTGAATCAGCGTCACGTCCACACGGTCGATGCGCGCGTTGTTGTCAACGTCGCACTTCAGGGCCCAGGCCTGTGCACCGCTGAACAAGAGAACCAGCGCCAGGGCGCTGCGCATGAGTTGGCGGCCGACGTGCTGCATGGGTGCATGCTCCTTGGGCTCGGTGCCCGACTGCATCAAAAGGTCGTGGTGCCGCTTCACGCTGCGGCGCCGGGGGCCAATGCGCGCAACGCCTGCTGCAGCGCGGCACGGAATGACTTGATCTCGGCGGCGGCCTGCGGCGTAGCCGCGACCGTGCCGTCCAGGCGCTGCAGCGCACGCTGCAGCGAAGCCGCCGCAGCGGCATCGGCCAAGGCGCCCAGAGCACCGGCGGCGACGATGCGCACGGACAGTTGCTCGTCGTCCAGGGCGCCCGCCAGTGCATCGGCCACCCCGGGGTACGAAGGCCGGCCCAGGCCCGAAGCAGCGATGGCGCGCAGCTGCGGCGTGGCGTCCTGCAGCAGCGGCACGAGCAGCGCGGGCAGGCGCGGGTGCTGCATGCTGGCCAGCGCGCCAGCGGCGCTCAGGCGCACCGGCATGGGCTGTGCCGGCGATACGAAGCCGGCGAGCAGGTTGATGGCTTCAACGGCGTTGAAGGCCGCCAGCGCACGCATGAAGGCCGCGGCCTGCAGCGGGGGGCTGCTGGCCACGGCCTGCATCAAGGGCGCGATGGCGCTGCGCTCGCCCACCGCGGCCAGCGCCATGGCCGCGTGGCCGCGCACGGTGAGGTCGCTGTCGGCAAGGCAGGTGACGAGCGCCGGCAGCGCGCGCCGGTCGGCAACGGCCTCCAGCACGCGCGCGGCCAGGCGGCGCACCGTCACGTCGGCCGATTCGAGCAGGCCGAGCAGTTCGGGCACGGCCTCGCGCTCGCGCCGCTTCATCAGCAGCGCGGCGGCTTCGCCCTGAGCGCGTGGGTTGCCGCGGGCCAGCGTGTCGAGCAAGCCTCGAAGTACCCGCGCGGCGTCGCACGCAGCGTCGGCAGCGCCGGCCGCCTGCGGGTTGTGCTGCCGGAACAGGGCCGCCGCCGCATGCGGGTCGGCCTCGACCACAGCCTGGCCGCGCAGAGCGAGCGCACCCGAGCCCAGGCCTGCGGCCAGCGTGTCGATCAGCGACGCCAGGCTGTCGTGGGCCAGCACCGGGTCGTCCTCACGGTCCTTCAGCCACAGCGGCGCGCTGGTCTGGCCGCGCGCGGGTGCCGTGGTGAACCAGCAGACGGCGGAACTGGCCGTGGCCGCCAGCACCGGCAACCAGCGGGGGTGCCAGATCGAATCGGGCTTGACCTTCGTTCCGGCCACGGCGGCGGCGGCCGCGGCAAGTTCGTCGCGATAACGCGCCGCAGCTTCAGCCACGCCAAACAGGCTGGCGCCCGGCCACAGCTCGCGGCCATCGGCCAGGCCGTCGCACCAGGTGTACAGCGTGGCCACCGCCGCCGGGGGCTTGTTCGCCCAGGCCTGCAGTTCGGCGCGCACCTCGGCAGCCGGGCGCGGCGGACGCAGTGCACGCAGCCAGGCGGCGCCCGCTGACCCGGCGGCCTGCCAGGTGCCGCGCAGGCGCTCCAGCGCGGCCAGCAAGGCGGGGTCGGCAGGCCCGCCCGCGGCACTCACTTGCACACCCAAGGCACCACGTTGCCGTAGGGCACCACGCCAAAGGCGCCGTCCCAGGGGTTGTTCGGGATCACCGAGCAGGCGAAGTAGAAGGCCCCCAGGCGGCCCCCTTGCACCGACGATTCCCAACTGGGCGTGAGCATCAGCGAGAGGGCGCGCGGATAGCCTTCGTCGGTGGAAGCAAAGGGATACTCGTCGCAGGCCATGCCGGCGGTGGCGCTGGTACCGCAAGGCGAACCCACGAAGTAGCGGGCACCGCGAACCGGCGGCGAGCGGCGGTTCAGGTTGGCCGGGAAGCCGGAGGCGATGGCCGTGGCGATGTGCGCCGTTGTCACCGGGTGCTCGTTGCCGGGGAAGAGCACGTTGTAGCGGGTCACGTCGCAGATGCTTCCCGAGCCCACCGACGTGATGGCCGAGGTTGCCGCCGACAGCGCGCAGGCGGCCACCACCGCCTTGCCCACCGCCACACCCACGCGCGCCAGGATGAAGGCCAGGCGGATGCCGTTGTAGGCGCCCAGGCCGATGGAGATGCTGGGCGCGAAGCTGACGCTGGCCATGCCGAACAGCCCGGTGGGGTCTGCGCGGTTGACCGGGTCGCCATTGGCGTAGAGGTACTTGTGCTGCGACAGCGGGTCGGTGTCCACGCCGTCCAGCGGGTCGGCGCTGACGAAGTTGCCGGTCAGCGGCTGGTAGTAGCGGGCACGCAGGTAGTAGCGGCCGGTGGCGGCGTCGAGCTGCTCGCCGGCAAAGCGGAAGCCGTAGCCCGTGCTGCCGCTGGACGCCAGCACATTGCCCCAGGCGTCGTAGGCAGCGCTGTCGGTGGCCACGCCTGCGGCATTGGTCAGCAGCCGCGTGCTGCCGATGGCGTCGTGGTGGAAGTGGTGCAGCACGCCGCCGCGCGCCTGGCTCAGCAGGCCGGTGCCACCCCAGACGTAGCTGACCAGCACGGCGCCGCCGGCACTGCGCTCTTCCAGCACCTGGGCCAGCGGCGCGTTCTTGTCGACGAGGTAGTTCACCTGCACGCCCGCATGCGTGGCGCTGCGTCGCGCGCCGTCGTCGTCGTAGGCGTAGTTGTGCACGCCGTCGGCGCCGGCTTCGGCCAGCAAGCGGTTCTCGAAGTCGTAGGTGTAGCTGGAGGTCGCGGCGCCCACGGTCTTGGATACCATGTTGCCGTTGGCGTCGTAGCCGTAGCTGGTGCTGCCGTCTTGCAGCAGGCGCTGGTTGGCGTCATGCACCAGCACCACCGTGGCACCGTTGGTGGTGCGCGTGGCGCGGTTGCCGGCCGCGTCATAGGTGTAGCCCAGTGTGGTGTTGCCGGCCACGGGGTCTGTGACCGTCTCGCCGGTCAGGCGGTACAGCGCGTCGTAGGCATAGCTCACGCTGCGCCCGCCGGGCTCGGCCACCGCGACGCGATGGCCGCTGGCGCCCAAGGCGTAGGCGTGGCTGCCGATGACGTTGGCCGCGGCGTCGCGGTGCGTGATGCCGGTGACGCGGTTCAGGCTGTCGTAGGCGTAGCTCGTGCTGGTGCCGTTGGGCCGCGTGGTGGCCAGGCGGTTGCCCACCGCGTCGTAGCTGTGGCGCGTGACGCCGCCGTCGGGAGCCGTGATCTCGACCAGCCGGTTCAGCGCGTCGTAGGCATGTCGGGTGACGCCCGCGGGCGACGTGACGCCAAGCCGGTTGCCGCGTGCGTCGTAGGTATAGCTGAGCACGGTGCCGTCGGGCCGCGTCACGCTCAGCAGGCGGTCGCGCGCGTCGTAGGTATGGCGCGTGGTGCCGGCTGCGTCGGTCACGCTGGCCAGCTGGCCGCTGGCGGTGTAGGTGTAGCTGACCAGGCTGCCGTCACCATAGCGCTTGCTCACCAGGCGGTTGCGTTCGCGCGTGGCGCTGTCGTAGGTGTGCTGCGTGGTGCGGCCGGAGAAGTCGGTGCGGCCCACCAGGTTGCCGTTGCGTCGTAGCTGTAGGTCTCGGACATGCCCAGCGGGCGTGTCAGCCGCGTCACGCGACCCAGGCTGTCGTATTCCCAGCGCGTGACGTTGCCCGCGGCGTCGGTCTGCGTGAGCTTGTTGCCAACCTCGTCATAGGTGTAGCGCGTGCTCTGGTTCAGCGCGTCGATGACCCGCAGCAGGCGCCCGCCAGCGTCGTATTCATAGCCGGTGGTGCGACCAGCGGCGTCGGTCTCCGAAGCCTTGCGGCCGGCGCCGTCGTAGGTCATGGCCACGAAGCTGCCGTCGGCGAAAGTGGTGCGCACGCGGCGGTTGTTGCCGTCGTACTGGTACTGCGTGATGCGCCCCGCCGCGTCGGTCATGCGGGTGCGGTTGCCGGCGGCGTCGTAGCCGTACAGGGTGACCCCGCCCAGCGGGTCGGTGCTGCTGGTGCGGCGGCCGGCGGCGTCGTAGCCGTGCGTGACGGTGCGGCCGTTCTCGTCGGTCTCGGCGACCAGCCGGCCGCCCGGATCGTAGGCGCGGGCCTGCGCCGTGCCGTCGGGGTGCACCGTGCGCACCAGGCGCTTGAGAGCGTCGAATTCGAAGCGCGTGGTGCGGCCCTGCGGGTCGGTGATGGCGGTCTTGTTGCCTTCGGCGTCGTACTCGAAGGCTTCGACCGCACCGTCGGCATGGCGTGTCTGGATCAGGCGCCCGACCTCGTCGTAGACGTTCTCCTTGCGCCGCCCGAGCTTGTCGATCGTGGCCGCCACGCGGCCCGAAGCGTCGTACTCGGTGCGTTCGGTGTTGCCCAGCGGGTCGGTCAGTTCGATGAGGCGGTTCTTGGCGTCGTAGGCTGCGCGCGTGGTCTGCACCACGGCATTGCCGGCGGCGTCGGTGCGCGTGACCACTTCGGTGGTCTTCTTGCCGTTGGCGTCGTAGGTGTAGCTGGTGGCCACGCCCAGCGGGTTGGTGTAGCGGGTGCGGTTGCCGTCGCCGTCCACCTGGTAGGCGTACACGGCGGCGGCGCCATCGGTGCCGCCCAGGCGGTTGCCGCGCGCGTCGAAACTGCTGGTGAGCACGCGGCCGCTGGGGTCGGTCACGCTCAGTTCGTTGCCGCGCGCGTCGTAGGCATAGCTGGTGACGCGGCCCAGCGCGTCGGTGCTGGTGAGCACCTGGCCACGGCTGTTGTAGGTGTTGCGGGTGATGTTGCCCAGCGCGTCGGTGCGCGTCAGCAGGTTGTCGTTGGCGTCATAGGTATTGGTGGTGACCTGGCCCAGCGGGTTGGTCTCGGTCAGCACGCGGCCGGTGGCGCCGAACGTGCGCGTGATGACGCCGCCCAGCGGGTTGGTCTCACTGACCACGTTGCCGCGGTCGTCGTAGTTCAGCACCGAGGTGTTGCCGTTGCGGTCGGTGATGATTTCCTGGCGCGCGCCGGGCACATGGGTGAACACCTGGCGATTGCCGCGCGCGTCGATCACCGCCACCAGACGGCCCTGGTCGTCGTACTCCGTGCGGATGCCGCGCCGGCCGAGCGGGTCGCGCACCTCGATCAGGCCGTGGCTCAGGTTGTAGAAGTAACGCGTCTGGTTGCCCAGCGGGTCGGTGTGGCTGGCGAGGTCGCCGTTGGCGTCATAGGCGTAGCGCGAGACGCCGCCCTTGGGGTCGGTCATCTCGACGATGCGGCCCTGGCCGTCGCGCACGAAACGCACACTCTTGCCCGACGAATGCGTGATGCCGGCGGCCGAGAAGGTGAGGCTGTTGCCATTGAGGTCGGTCACGCTGCGCAGGCCGCTCGTGCGGTCGAGCACGAACTGGCGGCCGGCGACGTTGGTGTAGATGAAGGCCTGCGGATCCCAGACCGTGAAGAAGTCGCCGTCGTCCAGCAGCTCCACTACCCCCGGCTGCGAGCCCGAGACATACAGCCCCGTGCCACCCTGCACCTGCAGCGTGCCCTGGGTGCCCGAACGCGCGGTGTAGGACGCGGTGGCGAACTGCAGTGGCAGCAACTGCTGGCTGGACGGCGTGACCGTGAGGTCGAACTCCTCGACCTTGCCGTCGGGCAGCGTCACGCTCACGCGGTGCGGCTCGCTGGCCACCAGCGTGTAGGTGGGGAAGAAGCCGCTTGAACGGGTCACCGTCCAGGCACTGCCCTGCACGCGATTGGCGCGTATGCGCATGGTCTGCAGGTCCAGGCGCCAGCCGACGCCGAAGTCGCCGACCGCCTTTTCACGGCTGTCGTAGACGCGGTCCACGGAGATGGGAACGCCGGCCATGGGTACCGACAGGTCCTCGAAGGTGAGCGTGAACTTGCCCACCTTCTCGTCGCGCGTGACCTGCACGGTGCGGGACGTGCTGGTCTGGTTGCCGCCGCGGTCGAACACCGTCAGACGCAGCGTGTAGATGTCGTTGATGAGAACGGTCGGGTTCAGCGTGCCCAGCACGCCGTTGCTGACCGGTGCGCTGCCCGTGACCAGCGTCGTGAAGGCGGTGGTGCCGGCAGGAGCCAGCTCCAGTACGTACTTCAGGAAGTTGGCGTCGGTGGCCGTGCCGGTGACGCTGACCGTGGTGGTCACCACGGCGCCGTTGACCGGCGCGGTGATGATGGCACTCGGCGCTGCGGCGTCGACCACGGCGGCACGCACCGTCAGCAGCGTGCTGCCGCTGACGCCGCCCAGCGTGGCGGCCACCGTGCTGCTGCCCTCGGCCAGGGCCGCGGCCAGGCCGGCGGCGTTGACGGTGGCGACCGCTGTGTCGCTGCTGCTCCACACCACGCCGGCAGACAGCGCCAGGCTGGTGCCGTCGCTGTAAACGCCCGTGGCGGCAAAAGCTTGGGCCTGGCCGGCCACGATGATGGGGTTGCCCGGCGTCACCACGATGGCGGCCAGCGCGGGTGCGACCGGGCCGGTGGACACCACCAGCGCCACCGCAGTGCCCGCGGGCACCACAGCACCGGCAGCCGGGTTCTGGCTGATGATCTGGCCGGCGGGCATGGTGGCACTGCTGGCGTTGGCAACGGCGCCAACGGCCAGGCTGCCGGCCAGTACGGCGGCGCGCGCCTGCGCTTCACTCAGCGCCACCACGTTCGGCACCGTGACCTGCGCAGCCACCGCATTGGCGGTCACGCTGGCCTGCGCGCTGGCGCTGAGGCTGCCGTCGGAGACCGTCAGCTGCACGATGTACGGGCCCGGCAGGTCGGGCGTGAAGCTGGTGTCGGCGGAGCCGGGGCTGACGACGCTGGCGTTGC
>JANNFE010000253.1:0-3168 GCA_031379415.1 Betaproteobacteria bacterium
TGAGGTCGGCCGCTCCCGCCTGGGCCTGGTGCGCACGCGTGGCCTGCTCCGCGATCTGCGCAGCGTTGCTGTGTTGCACGGTGTGATCGCGGTCGCCGTGGAAGATGATGATCGGTACGGCCTGCACGGCGTTGCGTCGCGCCGCCGCTGCTGCACCGGGCTTCTTGGCGAGCCCGGGCCGCCCGCTGCGGCCGCCCTTCATCGCCGCCAGGGCAGACGGCACGTCGTGTGCGCTGCCCAAGGGCAAGCCGGAGTGCACACCAACGGCGGCGAACAGCTCCGGATAGGTCTCGCCCATCACCACCGCCATCGCGGCGCCGGCCGACAGCCCGGCGACGAAGATGCGGCGCGGGTCGGCTCCGTGCCGTTGCGCCACCTCGCGCGCCATGCCGGCAATGAGCGAAGGTTCGCCGGCATCGCGCAACTGGTCCTGCGGCTTGAACCAGTTCCAGCACTTCGACGCGTTGGCCTGTGTCGGCTGCTCGGGATAGACCACCAGGAAGCCGTGCCGGTCTGCCAGGCGATTCATCTGGGTGCCGGCCGCGAAGTCGTCTGCCGACTGCGTGCAGCCGTGCAGCATCACCACCAGCGGCAGCGCTGCGTCTGGCAACGCCTTCGGCACGTAGAGCTTGTACGAGCGCGTACCGGCGTGGTTGCTGAACACATGCCACTCGAAGCTTCCAGGCGCTGCCGCCGCGCCGCTGGCCGGCCGGTCATGGGGCGGCTGGCCTGGAGATTCGTCGGGGCTGATGACGCGGGCCTCGATATCGATCACCGACCCGGTTTCCGGCGCCGGAGCCATGCGGCCCGAGGCCAGCGCGTTCCGGATGGTTTCGGTGACGTCGCGCATCGGTCCCGATGCGGTGTCGAGCCCGGCTGACGCCAGTGCCCGTTGAATCGTGTCGTTGATGGCCTGTGCGTCGAAGCACGGGGCCTGTGCGTGGAAAGGGTTCTTCATGAGCTCTCTTCTTGGCTGGTGATTGAGGTCAATGGATGCGGTCAGACAGCGCCCGTCGCACCGCAGGGCTGGCCTGGAATGCGCCGAGCACGGTCACTGATTCGATGGCGGCGCGCGCCAGCTCGGGCGACACGTCGTCGGCAATGCGGGCCAGGCCGACCACCTGAACCTGCAGGCGCTGGCCTGTGGCCACTGCCCGTTCCAGGTCGTCACGGCCGTAGTGCTGCAGACCCACCGTGAGCGTGCGTCGGGCCACGGTCTGCTTCACGGTGTCGGCATGCAGCGCCAGCTGGTTGCGCAGCGCCGTGCGGACGAGGTCCGACCGGTTCGAATAGAAGCCCTCCTGGATCAGCAGGTCGACATGGCCGAGATCGACCACGCCGACGTTGACGGTCATCTTCTCGGTTTCGCCGGCCCGTGGCCTGCTTGAGAGCTCATTGCCGCGACTCTTCATGACATCCACCTGGATTCCAATTGGAATCTAATTGGAGCATGCTTTGTTGGTCGTGCCTTGCTCATCCGCAAGACCCCACTGCCGAGAGTGCGGTCCCGGCCCTGCATCGCTGATCTGTGCAGCAGCGCACCGACACCCAGGTCGGCCAAGCCCAGGCTTGCCCATGAATTTCGCTTTCCCGGCCAGCGCCACGCCGCACCAGCCCAGGCACCCGAAGCACGACGTACCTGAGGAATTCGAACCGGGCTCGCTGCCCGTCGAGCCCGATCAAGGCCCGGTGCCGGCCACGATGCCGGACGACCCGCAACGCGAGCGCCTGACCCACCCCGAACAGTGAAGCTGCATGGGCTCCCGCACTCTGGTGCGCCCCGCGCCACCCATCCATTGCCGAATGAAGAGGTTCAACCATGAAGACAGAACACCAGACAAGCACTGACCTCCAGCATGTCGCCCAGCTGATCGAGGACATCCCCACGGCCATGATGACCACCGTCGAGGCCGACGGCGCCTTGGCCAGCCGGCCGATGGCCGCACTGGAGATGGACGTCGACGGCGCGCTGTGGTTCTTCATCGACCTGCGCTCCTCGAAGGTGGAGCATCTGCGCGTGGTGAACCTCAGCTTCACCGACATCGCGGCCGGCACCTACGTGTCGCTGTCCGGGCGCGGCGAGATCGACACCGACCGCGGACGCATGGAGCGCCTGTGGACGCCGTTCGCCAAGCCGTGGTTTCCGGATGGGCCTGATGCGCCGACGCTGGCCTTGCTGAAGTTCGTGCCCGACGCCGCCGACTACTGGGACGGGCCGAAGAGCGGCATGGTGCGGGTCTTCGGCGTGATTGCATCAGTGCTCGCAGGCAAGCCCATCGGCATGGGTGATCACGGCTCGCACACTGGCTTGGGTGCCACGGCACCGGTCAACGGAGCGGCAGCATGAAGAAGGCCGGCAAGACCGTGTCGAAGACCGTGGACAGTGAGCGATCGGCTGCAAAGCAACTCGCGCAAGCGCAGGCCCTGGCGGCCGCGATGCCGCACAACACTGGCAAGGCGCTGGAGTTCGGTCGTGTGCATGCCGTGGCGCCGCCGCGTGGCGCCACCCCTTCGATCGCAGCACCGCTGGCCTCGGCCAGCACGCTGAGCGAAGGCCAGGTCTCCGACAAGACCGGCGAAGGCGCGCCTGCGCCAGGGCGTAGCGCCTCGTCGGGTTCACTGGACACGGTGCGTTCTGATGCGTCGGGGCAGACCCTGACCACGAACCAGGGCGTGGCCATCGGCGACAACCAGAACTCCCTCAAGGCAGGCCTGCGCGGGCCGACCTTGCTGGAAGACTTCATCCTGCGCGAGAAGATCACCCACTTCGACCACGAGCGCATTCCCGAGCGCATCGTGCATGCGCGTGGCTCGGCGGCGCACGGCGTTTTCGAGGCCTACCAGCCGCTGACGGAACTGACGCGCGCCGCGCCCTTTGCGGCGGCGGGCAAGGTCACGCCGGTGTTCGTGCGCTTTTCCACCGTGGCCGGCGAACGCGGCTCGGCCGACACGGCGCGCGACGTGCGCGGCTTTGCCGTCAAGTTCTACACCGACGAGGGCAATTGGGACCTGGTGGGCAACAACATGCCGGTCTTCTTCATCCAGGACGCGATGAAGTTCCCCGACCTCATCCATGCCGTGAAGCCCGAGCCGCACCACGGCATGCCGCAGGCGGCGTCGGCACACGACACGTTCTGGGATTTCGCCTCGCTGATGCCCGAGACCCTG
>JANNFE010000278.1:0-6710 GCA_031379415.1 Betaproteobacteria bacterium
GCGCGGCCCCAGCCGCGGCAGCCCAGCACGCGGTAGGCGGCCAGGGTCAGGCGCTGGACTTCGGCTTCTTCCTCGGGCGGCAGGCCGCTCGGGCAGCGGTAGCCGGTGTCGTCGCTGAAGTACTTGTGGTGGAAGTCGTAGTTGCCGTCGGGTGCGTCGATGCGCACCACGGGCAGCGCACGCGCCGACGCGCCCGAGCCCAGCACCGGGCAGGTGAGCTCGATGCCTTCGATGAATTCCTCGCACAGCACATCGGAGTCGTACTGCGCAGCCAGCGTCACCGCGGCCTGCATCTGCGAGTAGCCGGCCACCTTGCTGATGCCGATGGAGGAACCTTCGCGCGGCGGCTTGATGATCAGCGGCAGGCCGATGGCATCGGGCACCGCGTTCAGGTCCTCGCGCGCCTGGTGCTCGGGCGACAGCCAGACCCAGCGCGGTGTCGGAAGGCCTTCCGCTTGCCACACCCGCTTGGTCATCACCTTGTCCATGGCGATGGCGCTGGCCATCACGCCGCTGCCGGTGTAGGGAATGCCCAGCAGCTCCAGCGCGCCCTGCACCGTGCCGTCTTCGCCATGGCGGCCGTGCAGCGCGATGAAGACGCGGGCGTAGCCTTCGCGCTTCAGGTCTGAGAGTTCGCGTTCAGCCGGATCGAAGGCGTGCGCATCGACGCCCAGCGACTGCAGCGCGGCCAGCACGCCGCCGCCCGACATCAGCGAGACCTCGCGTTCGGCGCTACTGCCACCCAGCAGCACCGCCACCTTGCCCAGCGACATCACGTCGGTGTTCATGCGGCAACTCCTTGCTGCGCCAGCAGCGTGCGTGGCACGCCGCCGATGGAGCCGGCACCCATGGTGATGACGACATCGCCACCGCGCGCGGCGCGGCGGATGGCGCCGGGCATGGCCGCGATGCCGTCGACGAACTCGGCACCTTTCACGGCCGCGGCCAGCGTGCGGCCGTCGGCGCCGGCGATGGGCGCTTCACCGGCCGCGTAGACCTCGCTCAGCAGCACGGCGTCGAAGCCGGCCAGCACGGCCACGAAGGCGGCGTAGCAGTCGCGGGTGCGTGTGTAGCGGTGCGGCTGGAAGGCCAGCAGCAGGCGGCGGCCGGGGAAGGCGCCACGTGCAGCGGCCAGCACGGCAGCCATCTCCACCGGGTGATGGCCGTAGTCGTCGATGAGCGTGTAGGTGCCGCCATCGGCAGCCCGCAGTTCGCCGTGACGCTGGAAGCGGCGGCCCACGCCCTGGAAGCGCTCCAGCGCACGCGCGATGGGCGCATCGGCCACTTCCAGTTCACGCGCCACGGCGATGGCGGCCAGCGCGTTGCGCACGTTGTGCGCGCCGGCCAGGTTCAGCGTGATGGGCAGGTCGGGCAGGCCGGCCTCGCGCGCGGTGAAGCGCATCTGCCCACCAGGCATGGCACGAACGTCGACCGCTTGCAGGTCGGCACCTTCACCCATGCCATAGGTCGTGACCGGCCGCTGCAGCGCGGGCAGGATGGCCCGCACGCCCGCGTCGTCGGCACAGACCACGGCGCGGCCGTAGAAGGGCAGGCGGTGCAGGAATTCGACGAAGGCCGCGTGCAGGCGCGCCAGGTCGTGGCCGTAGGTCTCCATGTGGTCGGCGTCGATGTTGGTCACGACGCTGATCACCGGGCTCAGGTGCAGGAAGGAAGCGTCGCTCTCGTCGGCTTCCACGACGATGACTTCGCCCGCGCCAAGCCGGGAGTTGGCACCGGCGCTGAGCAGCTGGCCGCCGATGACGAAGGTGGGGTCCAGCCCGGCTTCGGCCAGCACGCTGGCCACCAGCGAGGTGGTGGTGGTCTTGCCATGCGTGCCGGCGATGGCCACACCTTGCTTCAGCCGCATCAGTTCGGCCAACAGCACCGCACGCGCCACAACGGGGATGCGCTGCGCCCTGGCGGCGAGCACCTCGGCGTTGTCGGCCCTGACGGCAGTGCTGGTGACGACCGCCTGCGCGCCAGCGATGTGCGCTGCCTCGTGGCCGATGAAGACCGTCACCCCCAGCGACGCCAGGCGCTGCGTGACGGCGCTCTCGCTCTGGTCGGAGCCCGAGACGCGGTAGCCCAGGTTATGCAGGATCTCGGCGATGGCGCTCATGCCGGCACCGCCGATGCCGACGAAGTGGATGTGCTTGATGGCGTGCTTCATGCCTTGGCCACCAGCTTTTCGAGCTCGTCGGCCACGCGCGCCGCGGCCTTCGGATGCGCCAGCGCGCGCGCGTTCTGCGCCATCGCCAGCAGCGCCCCACGCGACAGCCCGCCCAGCACTTCGGCCAGCCGCGGCGCTGTCAGCTCACTTTGCGGCAGATGCACCGCAGCACCCTGCCCGGCCATCATCAGCGCGTTGTCGCGCTGGTGCGCCGTGGTGCTGACGATGAGCGGCACCAGCACCGCCGGCACGCCCGCGGCGCACAGCTCGCTGACGGTGATGGCGCCGGCACGGCAGACCATCACGTCGCATTCGGCCAGGCGGCGCGGCATGTCGTCGATGAAGGGCAGAACCTCGGCGCGCAGGCCGCTGGCGGCGTAGGCGGCGCGCACGTCTTCGGCCTGCAGGGTGCCCGTCTGGTGCACGACCTGCGGGCGCTGCGCGGCGGGCAGCAGCGCCAGCGCGGCGGGTACGGTCTGGTTCAGCACCTGCGCGCCCAGGCTGCCACCCACCACCAGCACGCGCAGCGCGCCGCTGCGGCCGGCGTAGCGCGCGGCCGGCTCGGGCAGCGCTTCGATCTCGGCGCGCACGGGGTTGCCCGTCACCACGGCTTGCTTGACGCGCGCGGCGGCAACGCCCGCGAAGCCGAAGGCCACGCGGTCGGCCACCGGCAGCAGCGACTTGTTGCTGAGCAAGAGCGCTGCGTCGGCATTCACCAGCATCAGCGGCTTGTTGAGCAGCGCAGCCATCAGGCCGCCGGGAAAGCACACATAGCCGCCCATGCCCAGCACGGCGTCGGCGCTGCGGCGGCGCAGCAGGCCGAAGCAGTCCCAGAAGGCCTTGAGCAGACGCAGGCCACCGGTGGCGGTGTGCAGCAGGCCCTTGCCGCGCAAACCGCTGAAGCCGATGGTGTCCAGCGCGATGCCGCTCTTCGGCACGAGCTGGTTTTCCATGCCGTGCGAGGTGCCGAGCCAGCTGACGGTCCAGCCGCGGCCGAGCATTTCCCTGGCCACGGCCAGGCCCGGGATGATGTGCCCGCCGGTGCCGGCCGCCATGATCACGAGGTGCGTCATGCGCGCCCTCCGCGCATGAGGGCTCTGTTCTCGATGTCCACGCGCAGCACCATCGCCAAGGCGACGAGGTTCATCAGGATCGCACTGCCGCCGAAGCTCATCAGCGGCAGCGTCAGCCCCTTGGTCGGCAGCACGCCCAGGTTGACGCCCATGTTGATGAAGGCCTGGAAGCCGATCCAGATGCCGATGCCCTGGCACATCAGCCCGGCGAACACGCGGTCCAGCGCGATGGCCTGGCGGCCGATGTGGAAGATGCGGCGCGTGAGCCAGAAGAACAGCACGATGACCGTGGCCACGCCGACGAAGCCGAGCTCTTCGCCGATCACGGCGAGCAGGAAGTCGGTGTGTGCCTCGGGCAGGTAGTGCAGCTTCTCCACCGAATTGCCCAGGCCCTGGCCGAAGATTTCGCCGCGGCCCAGCGCGATGAGCGAATGCGTGAGCTGGTAACCCTTGCCCTGTGCGTACTTCGGGTTCCAGGGGTCCAGGTAGGCCAGGATGCGTTCGCGGCGCAGGTCGTCGAAGGCCAGGAAGAGGCCCAGCGTGATGAGCATCACCGCGGCGATCAGGAAGAACATGCGCGCGTTCACGCCGCCCAGGAACAGGATGCCCATGGCGATGGTGGCGATGACGATGAAGGCGCCCATGTCGGGCTGGCGCAGCAGCAGCACGCCGATCACGGCCACCGCCAAGACCATCGGCCAGACGGCCTTGATGAAGTCCTCGCGCACGTCCATGCGCCGCACCATGTAGCTGGCGGCGTACAGCGCGACGGCGAGCTTGGCCATCTCGCTCGGCTGGAAGTTCATGATGCCCAGCGGGATCCAGCGGCGCGAGAAGTTCACCACCTTGCCGATGAAGGGCACGAGCACGATGACCAGCAGCACCAGGCTGATGACGAAGATCACCGGCGCCTGCTTCTCCCAGAAGGTGATGGGCACCTGCACCACCACCAGCGCCACCATGAAGGCGATGGCCAGCGACATCACATGGCGCTGCAGGAAGTGGGCCTGCGCGTAGTTGCTGAACTTGGGGTTGTCGGGCAGCGCGATGCTGGCCGAATAGACCATCACCACGCCCAGCAGCGCGAGCGTGGCGACCACGGCCACCAGGCTCTGGTCGAAGGCCGACAGACGCACCGGGCGGTCGCCGCCGACATGCACGCTGTCGCGCACGGGCAGCGTCGTGGCAGCGCCTTCGCGGCGCGCGGCGAACCAGCCCTTGATGGCGCCGAAGGTGGCGCTTGCGGTGCGGGCGGCGTTCACAGCACGCCCCCTCGGTCGGCCGCCAGCTCACGCACCGCCGTGACGAAGACCTCGGCGCGGTGGGCGTAGTTGCGGAACATGTCCAGGCTGGCGCAGGCCGGGCTCAGCAGCACGGCGTCACCGGGGCGGGCTTGTTCGAAGCACCAGGCGACGGCGGCCTCCAGCGTGTCGTGGCGCTGAAAGGCAAGGCCTGCCAGCACCGCCTCGATGGCCGCCGCATCGCGGCCGATGGTGGCCACGGCGCGCGCGTGCTGCTGCAGCGGCGCGGTCAGCGGGCTGAAGTCCTGCCCCTTGCCGTCGCCACCCAGGATCAGCAGCAGCTTGCCCGGCGCCTTGTCGGCACCCAGGCCGTTCAGCGCCGCCACGGTGGCGCCGACGTTGGTGCCCTTGCTGTCGTCGTAGGCCTCGACATCGCCCACGCTGGCGATGAACTGCAGGCGGTGCGGCTCGCCTTCGTATTCGCGCAGGCCGTGCAGCATGGGCGCCAGCGGACAACCGATGGCGGTGGCCAGCGCCAGCGCAGCCAGCGCGTTGGCGGCGTTGTGGCGGCCGCGCACGCCCAAGGCATCTGCGGGCATCAGGCGCTGCAGGTGGATCTCTTCTTCCTCGTCCTTCTTGCGCCGAACCGTCTCGTCGGCCGGCAATGCGCGCACCAGCCAGGCCATGCCGTTTTCGGTGATCACGCCGAAGTCGCCCGGGCGCCGCGGCGCGTCGAGGCCGAAGCGGATGACGTGGCGCGGCACGGGCCGGTCGGCGAGCTTGACCTTGCCCTTGGCGGCCGCGGGCACGGGCACCAGGGCTTCGACCGCGGGGTCGTCGCGGTTGATCACCATCACGGCCCGGCTGCCGACGCTGTTGCCGAAGACCCGTGCCTTGGCCGCCGTGTAGGCGGCCATGCTGCCGTGCCAGTCCAGGTGGTCCTGGGTGATGTTCAGCACCGCGGCAGCGGCGGGCTCGAAGCCGAGCACCTCGTCGAGCTGGAAGCTGGAGAGTTCCAGCACCCAGACCTCCGGCAGCGCGTCGAGCGCCGCCGTGAGCGTGTCCAGCAGCGTGGGCCCGATGTTGCCGGCGGTGGCCACGCGCTTGCCGGCGCGTTCCACCAGCAGCGCCGTCATCGCCGTCGTCGTGGTCTTGCCGTTGGTGCCGGTGATGGCCAGCACCTGCGGCGCATAGGCCTGCGCCTCCTGCAGGTCGGTCAAGGCCCGTGCGAACAGGCCCAGCTCGCCCAGCACGGCGATGCCGGCGGCCCGCGCTTCCTGCAACAGTGGCGCGATGCGCAGGTCATGCGGTGCCAGGCCCGGGCTCTTCAGCACCAGCTGCGCAGCGCCCAGACGATCAGGCGTGAGCTCGCCGCTGATGCGGATGGCCGCGGGCACGTCGGCAGCCAGCGCTTCGGCGCCGGGCGGCAGCTCGCGCGAGTCCCATACCGTGACCTGCGCGCCGCAACGCGCGCACCAGCGCGCCATCGCCAGGCCGCTGTCGCCCAGGCCCAGGATCAAGACGGGAAGATCGCGCAGGAAGTTCATCGCGCGCTCACCGCAGCTTCAGGCTGGCCAGCCCGATCAGGCACAGCAGCATGGTGATGATCCAGAAGCGCACCACGACCTGGTTCTCGCCCCAGCCCTTCTTCTCGAAGTGATGGTGCAGCGGCGCCATCAGGAAGATGCGCCGGCCCTCGCCGTACTTCTTCTTCGTGTACTTGAACCAGCCCACCTGCACCATCACGCTCAGCGCTTCGGCCACGAAGACACCGCCCATGATGCCGAGCACGATTTCCTGGCGCGTGATGACGGCGATGGTGCCGAGCGCGCCGCCCAGCGACAGCGCGCCGACGTCGCCCATGAAGACCTGTGCCGGGTGGGTGTTGAACCACAGGAAGGCCAGGCCCGCGCCGGCCATGGCGGCGCAGAAGACCAGCAGTTCACCCGAGCCGGGGATGTGCGGGAACAGCAGGTACTTGCTGAACACCGCGTTGCCCGTGACGTAGGCGAACACGCCCAGGGCGCTGCCCACCATCACCACCGGCATGATGGCCAGGCCGTCCAGTCCGTCGGTGAAGTTCACCGCGTTGCTGGCGCCGACGATGACGAACCAGGTCAGGAAGATGAAGCCGAAGACACCGAGCGGGTAGCTCACGGTCTTGAAGAAGGGCACCATGAGGTCGGCGCGCGGCGGCAGTTCATTGGAAAAGCCGCTGCTCACCCA
>JANNFE010000280.1:0-24002 GCA_031379415.1 Betaproteobacteria bacterium
TTGTGGCAGATGTCGTCGAAGCCCAGCGACTTCGCCACGCGCTCGCGGTCCAGCGGGTAGCTGGTGCCGGCCAGTGCGGCGGCGCCCAGCGGCAGGCGGTTGGTGCGCTTCCTCACGTCGGCCAAGCGTTCGGCATCGCGCGCGAACATCTCCACGTAGGCCAGCAGGTGGTGGGCGAAGCTGACCGGCTGCGCCACCTGCATGTGCGTGTAGCCGGGCATCACGGTGTCGGAATGGCCGGCGGCCAGTTCCACCAGCGCCTGCTGCATGGCGTGCAGCAGGTGCTGCAGCTTGTCGATCTCGGATCGCAGCCACAGGCGCACGTCAGTGGCCACCTGGTCGTTGCGGCTGCGTCCGGTGTGCAGGCGCTTGCCGGCGTCGCCCACCAGCGCGGTGAGGCGGGCCTCGATGTTGAGGTGCACGTCTTCCAGCGCCAGCTTCCACTCGAAGCGGCCGGCCTCGATCTCCGCGGTGATCTGCGCCATGCCCTGGCGGATGCTGGCCAGGTCGTCGGCGCCGATGATCTGCTGCGCCGCCAGCATCTCGGCATGCGCCAGGCTGCCTTCGATGTCGGCGCGCCACAGGCGCTGGTCGAAGCCGACGCTGGCGGTGTAGCGCTGCACCAGTTCGCTCATCGGTTCGCTGAACAGGGCCGACCAGGCCTGGTGCTTGTTGGCGAGCGGATCGTTGGAGCGTTCTTGTGACATGAGGGGGCCGGGGCGGAGGGACTTCGTATTATCCGACCCGGCTCTGCCCAACCTGTTTGCCCAACCCGCCCCACTACGTGACCGCCCCGGCCCCGCCCGCGCACGACCACGCCACCACCCGGCCCACCAGCCTGTGGCCGGACAGCACGCGGCCGGCCACGCAGTCCAGCAGCAGCTTTGCGCCGACGCGCTTCGACCCGCTGGCCGAGGAACGCGTGCGGATGAAGGCGCAGGCCGCGGCCAGCTTCGACGTCTGTCATCCCGCGCTGGCGCTGCGCGCCGTGCTGCTGGTTCAGGCGGTGCTGGTGGTGCTGGCGCTGGCTGGCGCGCGCACGCTGGCGGAGTGGGGCGCGCGCCAGGCCACGCTGGCCTTCGGCGGCCTGGCGGCCACTCTGCTGTGGCTGGTGCTGGTGTGCGCGCTGCGCCGGCCGCTGCGCGACCTGCCGGCGGCGCTGCGCAGCGGCATCGTGCTGGGCGTGGGCGCTGCGTCGGCGCTGCTGGCCTGGTGGCCGCTGTCCTGGGCCGGCCTGGCCGAAGCACCCGCCGGTGCCCTGGGCCTGCGCGTGGCAGCGCTGGCACTGGCCGGCGCCGGCTTCGCCGCGCTGCTGTGGGCCTGGCTGGACCTGCGCGCGCGCATCTGGCACCCGGCCAACGCGGCGGCGCGGCTGGCGGAACTGCAGTCGCGCATTCGCCCGCACTTTCTCTTCAACGCGCTGAACACCGCGCTGGCGCTGGTGCGCGTGGACCCGGCGCGTGCCGAAAACGTGCTGGAGGACCTGGCGCAGCTCTTCCGCGTCGCGCTGGCCGAGGCCGGCGCTTCGGTGAGCCTGGAAGAGGAGATCGAGCTTGCGCGGCGCTACCTGGCCATCGAGGAGGTTCGCTTCGGCCCGCGGCTGCAGGTGCACTGGGACATCGACCCGCGCGTGCACGCCGCGCGCGTGCCGCCGCTGGTGCTGCAGCCGCTGGTGGAGAACGCCGTGCGCCACGGCATCGAACCGGCGGCGCGCGGCGGCCAGGTGAGCGTGCGCGCTCAGGTGCAGCGCGGCCAGGTGGTGCTGACGGTGAGCAACACCCTGGGCGCGCCCGACGACCCGCCCGGCAGCCCCGGCCACGGCATGGCGCTGCACAACGTGCGCGAAAGGCTGCGCCTGCTGCACGACGTGGCGGCGCAATGCGATGTGTGGCGCGAGGGTGTGCTGTTCCACGCGCGCATCACGCTGCCGCCATGAGCGCGCCGGGCCGCTCCCAAGTGCTCATCCCGCAGCGCGCAGCGCGGAGGGTCGTCCAGTGACGCTGCGCCTGCTGATCGTCGATGACGAAGCACTCGCCCGACTGCGCTTGCGCTCGCTCATCGAAACACCGCCCGGCATGGACGTGGAGATCGTCGGCGAGGCCGGCGACACCGACGAGGCACTCGATGTGCTGCGCACGCAGCCCATCGACGTGGTGCTGCTCGACATCCGCATGCCCGGCGCCAATCCGGCCAGTGCCGGCTTGCGGCTGGCGCTGTATCTGCAGTCGCTGCCGCAGCCGCCAGCCATCGTCTTCGTCACCGCGCATGCCGAACACGCGCTGCGCGCCTTCGAGCTGGACGCTGTGGACTACCTCACCAAGCCCGTGCGCCGCGACCGTCTGGCCGACGCGCTGCAGCGCGTGCGCCAGCGCCTGCGTCCGGTCACCGAGCCCATGCCGCTGGAAGGCCCGGTGCTGGTGGTGAGCGACCGCGGCCGCGTGCTGCGCCTGCCGGTGAGCGAAGTGCTGGTGCTGAAGGCCGAACTGAAGTACGTGACGCTGCGCACCGCCATCCGCAGCCACGTGCTGGACGAGTCGCTGTCGGAACTGGAGCAGCGCCTGGGTGCGCTGGGCGGCGACTTCCTGCGCATCCACCGCAACGCGCTGGTGGCACGCAGCGCCATCCGTGAACTGCAAAGGCACGGCACCGACGACGAGCACGGCGGTGAAGGCTGGGCCGTGCGCGTGGCGCCGCTGGACGAATGGCTGGCGGTGTCGCGGCGGCAGGTGACGGCGGTGAGGGCGGCTCTGGCCGAAGGCGCAGACTGATGCGCTGGCGCTGGCTTGCGTCTGGGCTTGTGTCGGGGCTGGCGGCGACGGCGGCGATGCTGGCCTGGTGGGTCTGGTCCCCATCCACAACCCACGTGGCCTGGCCGCCTGCGGCCACGCCGTCAGCGCCGCGGCAAGTGGGTGCAGTCACCGCGACGCGGGCGCCCGCCACGCTGCCCGCGATCGCACCGCCGCCCATGCCGGCCAGCGCGCCGGTGTGGGATCTTTGCGGTGTGGGCCGGCTGCCGGTACCCGTCGCCGCAAGGCCTGCTGCGACGAACGCTGACATGCTGGATCTGCCAGCGCACCTGGGCGCCGAGCCCGCTGCTGCAGCGATGTGGCGCACGCTGGCTGCACTGGACGCCGGAGATGCCAGGGCGCGTGCCGCCGCGGTGCTGTTGCGCGGCACCGATGCCCTGGGTGTGCAGCGGCCACAGGCGCTGAGCGCACTGTCCGCAGCCAGCGATGACGCGGTAGTCGCGATGTGGACTGCCGATCGCTGCCATTACGCCCAGGGCTGCGATGAGGCGGCGCTGGCGACCTGGCTGCGGCACGAGGCCGACAATGCCGCAGTCTGGCTGCTGTGGCTGCAACGCCACCCCGACAGGCGCAGCGAAGCGTTGCAGGGCCTGGCTGGCGCCACGCGCTTCAGCGTCCACGAAGGTGCGCTGCTGGCGGACCTGATGGCGGCCCAGCCGGCCGACATCCCGCCCTACCTGCAACCGGCGCTGTGGGCCTACGCCATCGCTGTCGAGGCGGCGCTCACGGTGCCGCAGTTTCAACTGGCCTATGCGCTGTGCAGGGCGCCACTGGCAGAGGGTGCCGGCCTGCGGGCGGCGTGCCAGAACCTGGCCGAAGTCATGACCGAGCATGCCGACTCCGACCTCGCCCGCCTGACAGGCGCGCGCATCGGCGAACGCGCCGGCTGGCCTGCCGAGCGCGTGAGGCAAGCGCTCGATCGCGCCCGCGCCGCGGCCGCGCAGGTGCCGGTACTGGATGGCGCGCAACCCTTGTCGTGCAATTCCGTGGACACCTTGCGCAGCACGCTTCAGGCCCGCGTCAGCGCTGGCCTGCGGCGCCCCGGCGACGCCGTACCACCGCGCCCATCGCCAGCAGGCCGGCCGCCATGAGCGCGTAGCTGCGCGGCTCGGGCACCGCGCTCACCGACAGCGTCAGCCCCGACAGCGTGCCGTTGAAGCTGCCCAGCAGCGTGGCCGCGCCGCTGGCCAGGTTGATGCCGTAGATGCCGGTGACCAGTGAGGTGCCGGCGTCGACGTTCAGCGCCGCGTAGGCCATGCCGTTGCCCAGGACCTCGAAGCCGTTGGCGCGCAGCACGTCCACGCCCAGCGCGCCCACGGTGGTGATGGTGGGCGTGTTGAAGGCGCTGCTCGCCACCGACAGGGTGTCGTTGGTGCTGTCGACGTAGTAGAGCGAGGTGCTGGCCGGCGCGCTGCCCGGCAGCGGGTTGGAGTTGGAGTAGGACACCGCAGAGAAGCCGCTGGCGATGGTGTTGGCAGCGTTGCCCACCACGCCGGTGTTGGCGTTGATGGCGTAGTTGCCGCCCGCACTGCTGACGAAGCGCAGCGAGGTGGCGCCGGTGAAGTCGGCCACCGGGTTGAAGTCGATGCCCCAGCCCTGCGCCGGGTCGACGATGGCCGACGACAGCGCGGCCACGAAGCTGGCGGCGCCGGTGAATTCGTTGATCGTGTAGAGCTGGTTGCTGAGCGTGATGCCGTAGATCGTGTTGTTGCCGGGCCGCAGGTCGATGCCGACGAAGCGGTCACCAGCGGCCAGGCCGCTGATGGCCAAGCGCGTGGCGGCACCGATGTTGGCGGTGTCGAAACGCGCGATCTCGTTGCTGCTGGTCAGGCCGACCAGCGTGACGGCCTGCGCGGCGCCGGCGGCCAGCGCCAACGCAGCGGCTGCCAGAGCGCCACGCGCGAAGTGAGGGGTGTGCATGTTCTCTCCTGGGGGTTGTGGACACGCGGCGTGCCACATCGCGCGCCGCGCCGAAGCTGCGTTACGCAGCGCCCGCCCCCGTGGATGCGGCCCCAGTCCTCATCCGGTATTGCTCATCCGGTGTTGCGCAGCCCGGCGGCAATGCCGTTGATCGACAGGTGGATGCCGCGTTGCAGCCTGTCCACCTCGGCCTGGCCGTCCTTGCGGTTGCGGTAGCGCCGCATCATCTCCACCTGCAGGTGGTTCAGCGGGTCCAGGTAGGGGAAGCGGTGCGCGATGCTGCGCGCCAGCGCCGGGTTGGACTGCAGGCGCTGCGCCTCGCCGGTGATCAGCGACAGCGCGTCGTCGGCGCGCTGCCATTCGGCGCGCAGCAACGTGAAGATGCGCCTGGCCACCGCCTTGTCCTCCACCAGTTCCACATAGCGCGCAGCAATGCGCAGGTCGCTCTTGGCCAGCACCATGTCCAGGTTGCTCAGCAGCGTGCGGAAGAAGGGCCACTGTTTGTGCATGCGTTGCAGCAGGGCCACGCGCTCTTCACGATCGCCGCTCTTCAGGAAGGCCTCGATGGCACTGCCGAAGCCGCACCAGCCCGGCAGTGCCATGCGGCACTGGCCCCAGCTGAAGCTCCAGGGAATGGCGCGCAGGTCCTCGATGGCGCGCGTGGCCTTACGGCTGGCCGGGCGGCTGCCGATGTTCAGTTCGGCGATCTCGCGGATGGGCGTGGCGGCGAAGAAGTAGTCGGTGAAGCCGGGCGTGCCGTAGACCAGTTTGCGGTAGGCCTGGTAGCTGGCCTCGCTGATCTCGGCCGCGGCATCCAAAAAGGCCTTGGGCGCGCTCTTGGTCGGGTGCAGCAGCGTGGCTTCCAGCGTCGCCGCGACCAGCGTTTCCAGGTTGCGGCGGCCGATCTCGGGGTGGGCGTATTTGGACGCGATGACCTCGCCCTGTTCCGTCAGGCGGATCTGCCCGTTCACCGTGCCCGGCGGCTGCGCCAGGATGGCCTGGTAGCTGGGCCCGCCGCCGCGGCCCACGGTGCCACCGCGGCCGTGGAAGAGGCGCAGGGTGATGCCGTGGTCCTTGCCCAGGCTGCTGAAGAGCTCGACCAGCGCGATCTCGGCACGATACAGCTCCCAGTTGCTGGTGAAGGCGCCGCCGTCCTTGTTGCTGTCGCTGTAGCCCAGCATCACGTCCTGCTCCGCCCCACTGGCCACCACCAGCGCGGTGATGCCGGGCAGCGCGTAGAACTCGCGCATGATGGGCTCGCTGCGGCGCAGGTCGGCGATGGTCTCGAACAGCGGCACGGTGATGAGCGCGGCACGGGCGCCAACGGCGCCCTGGGCGCCGGTCGCTTCGGTGTCCAGCGTGCCGGTGAGCAGCCCGGTTTCCTTCTGCAGCAGCAGCACTTCGAGCAGGTCGCTCACCTCTTCGGTGTGGCTGATGATGTAGTGGCGGATGGCGTTGCGGCCGTAGCTGGCCAGCGCCTGCCGTGCCGTCTCGAAGATCTCCAGCTCTTCCACGGCCAGCGCCGAGTAGCTGGCGCCATGCACGCGCAGCGGCCGCGCATCGTTCAGCAGCGCCAGCAGGCGTTCGCGGCGTGCTTCCTCGGGCAAAGCGCTGTAGTCGGCCTCGATGCGTGCCGTGCGCAGCAGTTCGGCGACCACGGCTTCATGTTTGTCCGAGCTCTGGCGCAGGTCCAGCGTGGCGAGGTGGAAGCCGA
The DNA here is from genome assembly GCA_031379415.1 of Betaproteobacteria bacterium. GTDB lineage: Bacteria > Pseudomonadota > Gammaproteobacteria > Burkholderiales > Burkholderiaceae_C > Rubrivivax. Next base: position 6,442 of record JANNFE010000280.1, read on the forward strand.
AGACCTGCACCGCGCGCTTCAGCGGCGCCAGGCGCGGGCCCACCAGGGCCTGCGCGTGGTGGGTGGCCAGCGAAGCTTCGATGACCTGCAGATCGCGCAGGAACTCCTCGGCCGTGATGTAGGCGTTCTGCGGCGCCACGGCATGGCGCAGGGCTTCAGTGCCGGTCAACGCCTCCAGCGTGGCGGCCAGGCGGGAGTACATGCCGATCAGCGCGCGCCGGTAGGGCTCGTCCTGGCGGTGCTGGTTGTGGTCGGCCGAGCGCGCGGCCAGCTCCAGCATGTCTTTCGACACCGGCGCCAGCGTGCCGCTGATCGACAGTTCGGCGCCCAGCACGTGCGCTTCGGTGAGGTAGTGGCGCAGCACCACCTCGGCCTGGCGCGACAGCGCGTGCCTCAGCGTGCCGGCGTTGACGTTCGGGTTGCCGTCGCGGTCGCCGCCGATCCAGTGGCCCATGCGCAGGAAGCTGGCCACCGGATGGCCGGGCAGGGCGCGTTCGATGTCGCGGTACAGACGCGGAATCTCGCGCAGGAAGGTGGTGGCGTAGTAACTCAGCGCGTTTTCCACCTCGTCGGCCACCGTCAGCTTGGCCAGGCGCAGCATCCGCGTCTGCCACAGCTGCGTGACGCGGGCGCGCATCAGCGCCTCGTTGTCGGCGCGACGCTCCGGTGTGTGCAGCTCGTCGCGCTCGCCCAGCAGTTCAGCCACCGCGCGTTCGGCGTCCAGGATGCTCTTGCGCTGCACTTCGGTGGGGTGGGCTGTGAGCACCGGGCTGATGTAGGCCGTGGCCAACGTGGCGGCGATGTCGGCGGCGCGGTGGTCGGCGCGGTGCAGGCGGTCGAAGGTCAGCGCGAGCGAGCCTTCCTGCAGGTCGCCCGCCTCTTCATGCACGGCGCGGCGGCGCACGTGGTGGCGGTCTTCGGCGATGTTGGCCAGGTGGCTGAAGTAGCTGAAGGCGCGGATGACGGTGACGGTCTGGTCGGCCGAGAGGTTCTTCAGCAGGCGGTCGAGCACGCGGCCGGCGCTGGCGTCCTGCTTCAGGCGGTAGGCCACGCTGAGCTGGCGGATGCGTTCGATGAGATCAAAGGCGGCCGTGCCTTCCTGTTCGCGGATGGTGTCGCCCAGGATGCGACCGAGTAACCGGATATCTTCCACCAGCGGCTTGTTCTTCGCCGCGGCGTCGCCATCACCCGTGCTGCGGCTCGCTTTGGTGCGTTGTACCGGGGTGGTGCGTGCTGTGGTGGTGCGCGGCATGGGGTGCTCCTGAGCATGTAACCGGGTTACCGATTGTCGCTGCCTCCGACCGCAAGTGGCATGCCCGGGATGGCGCTTGGCCTGTTGCTTCAGGCCGCTGGCTATCATCCCTGGCCATGCAGCAGCCCACCATCATCGCCACCCGAGAGAGCCGCCTTGCCCTGTGGCAGGCCGAACATGTGCGCGACGCGCTGACCGCGCGCTTCGGCCTGCAGGTGGAGTTGCTCGGCATGACGACCAAGGGCGACCAGATCCTGGACCGCGCGCTGTCCAAGGTCGGCGGCAAGGGCCTGTTCGTGAAGGAGCTGGAAACCGCGCTCGAGGAGGGCCGTGCCCACCTGGCCGTGCATTCGCTCAAGGACGTGCCCATGGACCTGCCCGACGGCTTCACGTTGGCTGCGGTGTGGGAGCGCGAGGACCCGCGCGACGCCTTCGTGTCCAGCCGATACGCCAACGTGGCCGAGCTGCCGCAGGGCGCGGTGGTCGGCACGTCCAGCCTGCGCCGCGTGGTGCAACTGCTGAGCGTACGGCCCGACCTGCGCATCGAACCGCTGCGCGGCAACCTCGACACGCGCCTGCGCAAGCTCGACGAAGGCGGTTTCGACGCCATCGTGCTGGCCGCGGCCGGGCTCAAGCGACTGGGGCTGGCGGAGCGCATCCGCTCTTGTTTTGCGGTCGATCAGATGATTCCCGCCGCCGGCCAGGGCGCCTTGGGTATCGAGGTGCGCGAGGACAACACCGCGCTGCGCGACCTGCTGGCGCAGACCATCCACACGCCGACCTTTCTGTCGGCGCATGCCGAGCGGGCGGTGTCGCGTTCGCTGGGTGGCAGCTGCAGCATGCCGCTGGCCGCACACGCGGTGTGGGACGGCGCCACGCTGCGGCTGGACGCGGCCTTGGGCGACCCGGCTGCGCCGACCCGGCCGCTGCTGCACACCCGGGTGGCGGCCGCGGTGACCGACGAAGCCGGCGCACGCGCACTGGGCAACGAAGCGGCAGCGCGCCTGCGCAGCGCCGGCGCCGGCAGTTACCTGCCCACCGCCTGATCCGACGCCAGAAGAAGCCCATGCGCCTTATCGTCACCCGCCCGGCGGCCCAGGCCACCGGCTGGGTGGCGGCGCTGCAGGCGCTGGGTCAGGATGCCGTGGCGCTGCCACTCATCGCCATCGGCCCGCCGGACGATCTGGCGCCCTTGCACCTGGCCTGGCAGGAGCTGCCGCGTTGCAGCCTGGCGATGTTCGTCAGCGCCAACGCGGTGGCGCACTTCTTCGCCGCCACTTGCGGGCTTTGGCCGGCCGGCGTGCGAGCCGGCTCCACTGGGCCGGGCACCTCGGCCGCGTTGCGCGCGGCGGGCGTGCCCGAAGCGCTGCTGGTGGAGCCACCGGGCGATGCCGCGCAGTTCGATTCCGAAGCCCTGTGGGCGCGGCTGTCACACGAAAACTGGACCGGCCGCCGGGCCCTCGTCGTGCGTGGCGAGGAAGGCCGCGACTGGCTGGCGGACACGCTGCGCGCGCGCGGCGCCGCCGTGAGCTTCGTCGCTGCCTACCGCCGCCATGCACCGCAACCGGGGCCTGAGGGACGGGCACTGCTGGCGCAGGCGCTGGCCGCGCCGGCCGACCACTTGTGGCTGTTCAGCAGCAGCGAGGCCGTGGGCCACCTGCGCGCGCTGCTGCCGGAAGCTGACTGGCAGGCCAGCCGCGCTGTGGCCTCGCACCCGCGCATCGCGCAGGCGGCACGCGACGCCGGCTTCGGCCAGGTGCAGCTGGTGGCACCCGCACCGGCCGCGGTGGCGGCGCTGGCTGCGGCATGGCCGTCGATACAATCTGCCACTCCGTGACCGAGACGCCCGCACCCACCTCTGCACCGCCCGTTCCGCCTGCTGCCACCACCGAAGCGCCGGCTTCAAGCACGGTGGCCGCGCAAGCAGTCCACGGGCGCTGGATTGCCGTCGGCGCCGCCGTGCTGGCCGCCCTGGCCGCCGCCGCCCTGGTGCTCGCCTGGAACACCCAGCAGCGCGTGAAGACGCTGGAAAGCGAACTGGTCAAGCGCCAGCTGGAGAGCGGCAACCAGGCCACCGAGGCGCGCACGCTGTCGCGCCAGGCCGAGAGCACGGCGCGCGAGACGGCCGCCAAGCTGGCGCTGCTGGATGCACGCGTCGCCGAAACCTCGATGCAGCGCACGCAGCTGGAAGACCTGATCCAGTCGCTGGCGCGTTCGCGCGACGAGAACGTGCTGGCCGATGTCGACGCCGCGCTGCGCGTGGCGCTTCAGCAGTCGGCCATCACCGGCAGCGCGGAGCCCATGGTGCTGACGCTCAAGCAGGCCGACGAACGACTGGCGCGCAATAACCAGCCACGCCTGGAGCGCGTGCGCCGCGCCGTGGCCCAGGACCTGGAGCGCACGCGCAGCGCCGGCGTCACCGACATCACGGTGCTGACCATCCGGTTGGACGAAGTCATCCGCCAGGTCGACGAGCTGCCGCTGGTCTCGGCGCCCGAGCGCAAGCTGCCGGCGCGCGCCGAGGCGGCCCCGGCCGTGGCTTCGGCGGCATCAGCGGCCCCGGCTGGGTGGAGCGAGGTGCTGAGCGAGCGCTGGCGCATCGTCGGCACGGGTTTCTGGCAGGAGGTGAAGAGCCTCGTGCGCGTGTCGCGTATCGACCACCCCGAGGCCATGCTGGTGGCCCCCGAACAGGCCTTCTTCCTGCGCGAGAATCTCAAGCTGCGCCTGCTGAATGCGCGCCTGGCCTTGCTGTCGCGCCAGTTCGACACCGCGCAGAGCGACCTGCGCGAGGCCCAGGCAGTGCTCGACCGCTACTTCGACCGCAGCTCGCGCCGCGTGGCTGCGGCCAGCGAACTGGTGCGCACCGTCACCGGGCAGTCGCGGCTGGTCAGCGTGCCGCGGCCTGACGCCACGCTGGCGGCCATCGCCACCGCGTCGGCCGGCAGGTAAGGGCGCGGCGGAATGCGCGGCGTCATCTGGCTGGTGCTGCTGTTCGTGGTGGCCGTGGTGGCCGCCACCACGCTGGGTGGCAACGATGGCCTGGTCAGCATCTACTGGGGCGGCTGGCGCACCGACCTGTCGCTCAACCTCTTCGTCATCGTGCTGCTCGGCAGCTGCCTGGTGCTGATGTCGGCGGTGCAGGCGCTCAATTCGCTGGTTAGCCTGCCGCAGCGGGCCGGCGAATGGCGCGCACTGCGGCGCGAACGTGCGGCGCAGGCGGCGCTGCGCGAGGCCCTGGCCGAGTATTTCAGCGCCCGCTACGGCCGGGCACGCAAGGCGGCGCAGCGCGCCCTGCTCATCGCCGCCGACGCGCCGGCACTGAACGACGATGCCGAGTTCCTGGCCCTCGGCCATCTGCTGGCTGCCGGCAGCCTGCACCGCCTGCAGGACCGCCCGCGCCGCGACGAAACCCTGCGCCTGGCGCTGAAGGCCGCGCGCAGCGGCAAGCCCCTGCGCGGCGGCCCGCGCAGCGCCGAAGAAGCGGCACGCCTGCTGGCCGCCGAATGGGCGCTGGAAGACCGCGACGCGCCGCGCGCGCTGGAAGCACTGGAAGCGCTGCCGCCCGGCGCCGCGCGGCGCACGCACGCACTGCGCCTGAAGCTGCAGGCCCTGCGCATGGCGCGGCGGCCGCTGGAAGCGCTGCAGACCGCGCGCCTGCTGGCCAACCATCAGGCCTTCTCACCCATCGTTGCGCAAAGCCTGTTGCGCTCACTCGCTGGGGAGACGCTGGAAGCCGCCCACGACGTGCAGCAGCTGCGCCGCCTGTGGGGCCAGTTCGACGCCGCCGACCGCCGCGACCCGGCTGTGGCCGCGCGCGCCGCGCAACGCGCCGTGCAGCTGGAAGCGCACGAGGATGCGCGCCTGTGGCTGCGCCCCTTCTGGGAGCGCCTGGCCGAGCTGGCGCGCGAGGAACGCGAGATGGTGGCGCTGGCGCTGATGGAAGCGCGCAGCGGCATTGGCGGCGACTGGCTGCCGCGCCTGGAGAGTGCGGCCCAGTCTTACGGCCACGAGAGCGCGGTGGTCGCCGCGGTGGGCATGGTCTTCGCCGAACGCCAGCTGTGGGGCAAAGCGCGCCGCCTGCTGGAACAGGCCGCCGCAGCGCCAGCCCTGCCGGCCCGCGCGCGTCGCCAGGCTTGGCGCGAGCTGGCGGCATTGGCTCGCCAGGAAGCCGACGAAGTGCGCGCCGTGCAGTGCGAGCAGGCGGCCGCAGTACTCGACTGATCGCTGGAAGCCGGCAGTGTCCTGATATACTGTAAGGCTGCGCGGCTGTAGCTCAGCTGGATAGAGTACTTGGCTACGAACCAAGGGGTCGTGGGTTCGATTCCTGCCAGCCGCACCATAAAAATCAACGGGTTAGCTCTCACAAGGGGCTAGCCCGTTGGCCTTTGTGGAGAGCCGGGGGTAAACCGAGGGGTAAACCGACAGTGGATGTTCCGGTACATCCGGGGACGGCAGCAGGCCGCAGGGTAGGGTCGCCTGTTGCTGCGCCGCCGTCGCTGCGTTCACAGCCGGCTGCTGGGCGACGTGAACCATGGGCGCTGGCGCGCCGCTCACCCGCGAGCATTCGTGGTTCGGCGCCAACGCGGTAGGCGAGACGACAAGGCGGCGCATGGCGTCGATGAGGTGGCGCTTGGGGTGTGCACCGAGGGTCGGGCGCACGTACCTGTTGGCGCAGGCGATCAGGTCGCGATCGCTGGCCCGGAAAACTTCTGTCCCCGGGCTGAAAAGATCACTTGCACTGCGAATCCCGGAGCCAAGATGGACTGCACTTCACGTGCCCAGCCGCGACCAGTGCTGCCTCGTCAGCGGCGGGCTTTTGGCTTGACTCAGAGCCCGTGCGGCAGCAATCATCCGAATGTCGTTTGAGCGTTATGGCGCGCTCCGAATTTGATACAAGGAAGCAAGGGGGACAAGGTGCTCGACATAGTCCTTGTGGGAGATAGGGTTCGGAGCAAAGTGACTCGCTACGTCGAGCGTTCGCTGCAGCTCAAGGCGACGTTCGGAACCCGCTTCGCTCATCTGCCGCCGACCGAAGTCGACGCGAACTTTGAGCCGAGCTCGAACGAGACAGCGGCGATCGATCAGCAGCGGCAGCTTTACGCGGGCGCGGCCGCGTGTTTGGTAGATGCGCAGTTGGCCGAGCAATGGCTGGGGGAGTTACTCGCTTGGCATGACGCATACACCGCCGCGTTCGTGGATGAGAGCGGGGTGGCGTGCGGAAAGGTTCGCTTCGGGCCTAACGGCGAGGTACGCGAGCGCGTTCCTGAGCTCAAGGCGAACCTCCGCTTCACCTATGCGCTTGAGGGGTCAGCGCTTCTTGCGAGGGCCCTCGATGCTGCTGGGCGACCGGAGACAGACCGAGTCGCTGAACAGGTATTGTGGTGGGGAGAGACGTTCGCGCAGCAATTCGCCGACGAGCACACGGCCGGCCGATGGTTTCTCTACGAGAAGGGACAGGTCACGCCCAACAATCCGTCGCAGATCTCCCGGCTCTCGCATAACAACTCTCAGAGCTACCTCATAAAAGGCATGGAATCTCTTGCCGCCTTGCGCGGTGGGGAGAGATGGCGTGAGCGCTTGCGTGCGCTGCTGCTATTCATTGCCACGCAGCGCGATCACGAAACGGGGCTCTTGCACGAGTTTCACTTTAGCGCTGGCGGGTGGGAACCCAAGGTGGTGGAGGACACGACCGACGAGCTCAATCTTAAGTGGCAAAGCCAGAACGGCCACGAAACGATTATCTTCGGCCACACCCTTGCCGGGCTCTTCGTGGGGCCAGCGGCTCAAGCAATTAGGGACGGCGAGCCGGCAAAGGTGCATCAGCTTACGCGGGAGCTTATCAAGACCGCAAACCACACTGGAGCCATTCACGAGAACGGACTGACAGCCAATGCGTTTGAGTTGGTGTCGGGCAGTCCTGGATTTGTCGAGAAGACGTGGCCTGAAGGTGCTTGGCAGGTTGAACTGCTTTGGCAGTTTCTGCTTCATTCCCGGCAGGTGGGCGTCGACCTCGCCGAGCATCAGCTAGCCGACGGGCGCTCGCTTGATGAGGTGTTCGCTCGAGGGTTTGCCCTGCATGACTCCACATTGTTCGATGGCGTCGTGTACGTGCAAGAAGCGGGAAAGCCGCTCGAGAACCGAGGACGCCTCTACGCAGACCCAATCAACCACGCGGCAGAGACCCTGCTCGCGCTGCACGCCCTTTGAAGCGCAGCGTTCGCTTCGGTCCGATGGGCGAGATGTGGAGTCAGAGGCATTGCGGAGTTTCATGAGCATGATCCAGTCGGCCATGCTCAACGGGCATGACCCGTATGCTTACCTCAAGGACGTGCTGACGCGGTTGCCTACGCACAAGGTACGCAACATCGACGAGTTGTTGCCGCATCGGTGGGTGCCGACCACTTGGGTTGACAAGCGCCGAGCGCTGGGAAACGCGCCGGCGTTGCTGCCCTGAACTTTGCTCGCGCTCAAGACTGGGATCGCTGGCTGCTTACGCCTCGGTGGCGGGCGATCACGTCGTTCCGCTTCGCGGTGTACACGGCCCCGGTCGCAGTCCAGTGTCAAAGGTCGCGGCACCAGGTGGTCGAACCCCCTTGGCCTGTATGTCGGCTGTCTGGAACGGCGGGCCTTCCGATCCCGGCGATGAGCTTCCCTCCGAGACCGGCAGCTCTGAGGCCAGACCAAGTTGCGCCGTAAGTTCCTCATTCCCGGATTCCCGGAGTTGTTCAGTTTGGCTCGATAACAGGGCCTCAATTGCCCGCTCCGCCACCGACTCTGCAAGAGCGCACGACCTTGCGCTGCCGAGGGACCCTGAGTCCGCTACCCTCTCGATGCGTGCGCGCGCCCGTTGAGCAACCTCGCTGGGATCACGGCTCCTGAGGGTCAAGGCTTCACTCCAGACCGCGTGAGCCAGAAACCTCTCATCCGTGATGCGTCCGGTGACTCGATCGCGAAGCCAAGGGATGGACTCATGGTCGACGCTTCCATCTGTGACGTCGACGGACGTGCAGGCTTCCGCTAACCCGCGGAAGCTATGGAGCGGTGCTTCAATGTTGTCGCGAATGATGTGCGAGCGATATGGCGTGCCTTTGTGATGCAGGAAGCCGGGGACGCGCATGATCTGCTCCAAGCGGTCAACGCTCCTGTCGCCCCCGAAGCGTCTCGCAAGTTGCCGCTGGAGGATGGGGAATGCCTCCAGCGGCAAGCGTTGCAAGCGCCAGTAGCAATGCCATCGCCCAGGACTGGTGCTGACAACTAGGTGCGGTTCTGCGAAAGGCTGAAAGCATCGAGGTAGCGGCGCCTTGTCGAGATCGAGAACCAACACATTGACTGAAAGGACATTGCGCCTCAGGAGCTCGGAACCCTGGACGCGACCCAAACAAAGGAACACGCCAGCGCCAATCCCGTTCAATGCGCGCAGTCTTGCGAGAACTGCCGACAACGGACCATTCTGGGTGAATGACAACCCCTCTGATTTTTTGTCGCGGTCCCCGAAAGTCACCCAGTAAAGGGAAGTCGAATCCCTAGCGCCAAGCAAGCGAAGAAAGCGCCGCGACTCCTGCGAGTCACCGTCGCGTTCGAAGCTCACTTGGACTCTCCCTTCCCTATCACATGGCCAGCTTGATCAGCAGAGTTGGTTCAAAGTTAGCCGTCGCTGCAAGCATTGTGCGAAGGCTTCCTAACTGGATCGGGTTGTACAGCGGCACCTCGCCTGCGTCCTGAGGTATCGTTTCGAAACCCGTCAGCTTGGGTCGATTGGACTCTTCTGCACCCGCCGGCGTCGCATTGAATCGGCTCACCGACAAGCGCTTCTCAACACCTGCCAAAACATACGGCAAGAAGCTCGGCGTCAGCGTCAGCGTCAGATCCTGGTCCGGTGAGCCGACTGCGCGCGCCCACTCGCCCGGAAAGTCGTGCCTCACTGCCACCAGCAACGATCCCGGATTGCTCCGCGCTGCCTTCACTGCTTCGAACGCAGCCATTCTCAGTGCATCGCCGCCATCGCGCGCCGTGTAGCGCAAGTGCATGATGACGTCGGAGATGGTTGAGTAGTCGAACTGCGCCAACATCGGTTCGGCCAACTCCAAACGCCAGGTGGAAGTAGCGCCGCTGCCCTCAAATGGCAAGTAGCGGTCATCACGCAGGTTGGTCTCGAAGAGTCCGCTGTCATTGCTACCAGCACTGGTCATCACCGATTCGACCGCACCCATGTAGTCAGTAAACCGAGGGTCGCCCGCTGAGGCGGGGAGCGAATAGCCGTTTGCATCGGGCTTCTTGCGCACGCGGCTCTTCAGCAGTGTGAGCTTGCAGAAGACGCCGGTGTACGGCCCGGTGATGCACGGGATGCTCAACGCGACGGACTTCAACCTGCGCATGTACAGGCCTGGAGCGTCCAGATCGAAGAGCCACTCCGGAACATCGAACTCGCAGCGGCCGGTGACACGAAGGTCAACCAAGCCCTTTGGGTCCAGTCGGCGCAAAGATACGTGCTTGGCGATCTCCAAGTCTCTCCGGTTCCGCTCGAGGTAGGCTGTTTCCAGTCGCTTGATGTCCAGTGACAGTGACTCTCCCGCCAATAAGCCCTTCTTCAATCCGTCCCAGCTGCCGAACTGGATGAACTTTGTGCTGCTGTCGTCGAGCCCGAGCTCATGGGTAAAGCACCTCTCGGCGCGCTTTGCCAAGTCAAAGGCGAGTTGGTATGCGAGGAAGTGCAACCCCGCCGCCTTGCCAGCCATCCAGCGGTAGAGCTGGGCGTTGGTGAACTTGTCGCGCATGAACGCGTCACTGGATTCGGCGCTCTCAATCTGCTTCCGGTGATTGGCTACCTCGCGCTCCGCTATCGAAGCGCGCAGCTCCGCCGCGAGGATCTGCTTGTCGATTTGCTCGAGTTCCTTCGCAGCTAGGTTGGACTGGAAGGCCCAGTCGTCGTAGCGTCTCTGATGACCGCCGATCGTCGCGGCCTTGGTACCCTGAAAGGTCGCGTTGCTGGACAAGGTGCCAAAGGCAGTGCCTATCGCGTCCAGGGCGCTTCCGATATTCATGCCGCCGTGCTCCACAAACGCGACGGGCAGCCCTATGGCGACATTTGGAAAAATGTGCGCGATTCCGGCCGCAGTATGAAATGAACCACTGGCGATGGAGTAATTGTTCGCCACGTTCATCCAGTTGAGATGATCGACCTCGCTTTGCGCAAGCGCCAAGCCTCCGGAATCTCCTCCCGCGCCTTCGGAAGTCTTGACGGCCTTCAGGGGAGTGGGCTCCAGGTTGGCCGTACTGCCTTCTGCGGGGATTTCGACGCTGGGCTTGCCGAGCAGCTTCTGGTACTGAGCATAGCGCTGCGCCACTAGTTCGCGGGTCTGGCGAAGTGCGGCCAAATTGGCCCGCGCCTCATCTGCCTGCTGAGTACGCACGCCTTCGACCAATCGGAGAAGTGACAACTCCTGCGTGGAGCGCAGTAGAGCCAAGCTCTCCGCGTCCTGCTTCTCCGTCGCGGCCAGCAGGAGGCCGCCAAAGGCCCTCACCTCCGTTGCTAGCTCGGAGGCCTTCTGCGCTGCGACGCTGAAGCGATAGTGAGGCAGCGGGGTTTGAAAATCCGCCATTGCTGACGCAAGGTCCACCCCTGCGGCCACCGCCCGCACGAGCAGCGCCGGGTCGATTGGCGGGGCCTGAAGCGGCAATTGCCTGCCAATGCCTTCGATGTTCTGAGACCGACGGATCTTGTACAGCCGGTCCTCAACCGTGTCCCAATATCCAAGCAGCTTGTCGTTTGCGGGAACTCCAAAATATAGGGACGTGAGGCCCGGTGTCAGACCTGCAGCACTGCCTCCGCCGCTGCCGACGCTGGTGGCTAGAGACAACAGTGTCTCGATGGTTTCAATTGCATTCGAAAACTCATCTAGCGCGCCGAGCGTCGAGTACGTTTTGGCCTCGACCGTTTGGGGCGTAGTGATCCGCGCCGGTCTGCGGCCGAGGATTTCGTTGGCCAGCGAGTACAGCAACGTGGCCTCGTTGATGCTTTCGATCGTGTCCTGCCGGAACAGGTGATCGCCCCAGGCAATCAGGTTGTCCAGATACCTTGTCAATACAAACAACTGATAGGCTCGGTGTCTCCCTCGGGCTACCAGGTGCGGCTGGAACGGATGCGTCTTCCATGCCGCAATAAGTCTGGCGACCTGATCGTGCAAGCTGCCCGTTCCTGTGGACAGGGCAAGCAGCTCCTGCTCTATGGGGAGTCCTGCGGCCTCCTCACGGAAGGGCTTGAAGCGCCAGAACCTCCGCGCGTCAGCCCCGGTGTCGCCCGCCGTCGGGTCGAAGACAAGATGCAGCCACCGCTGAGCCTCCTCGAAACGCTGGTTTTGCGTCAGATGTGTCGCCACCAGCATGGGTACATGGAAGAACGTCTCCCAGCTATAGACACTGAGTGGCAGTTCAGCATCGAATCGGACTTCGGTCGTCAGGGCTGAATGAACCGGGTCAACTCCTGGACCCACGTCTATCCGTTGGCGGGGCGGCTCGACCTGGCGTTGGACGGCAATTGCCTCCATCAATCTGCTGCGCTCAAGCAGCATACCAAGCTCACTGGCCCACCAGAAACTCAGCGGCCACATGCGATAGGGCGCTCGTCGAGCGGCGGGGCTCCAAAAGAACAAGTCCGAACGATCGTCAGTGTAGGCGAGCAGCGCGAGGCTCATCGCGCTACTCCAGCGGCCATGGATCGAGAATCGGCCCGGCGTGGATAGCAGCAATGTCAGCGAGTCGATGGTCGCGAAATCACGACCATTGGTGCGCACCGCTATCTCGCGATAGTTTGAGTTGTGAGGTTGAACATCCAAGATGGGCGTCGGAAGCGTAGTGGTGCTTCCGCTGCGCGATTCGATGGTCCGCAGCGCGCCATCGGCGGCAAGCGTGAAATTTCCCAACTGCGCAAAAGTTAGATTTCGCTCGCCTGAAAGATCAATATAGCTGATCGCGGCGGGATCAGTTACACCGAGGATGAAGTCGCCGTTCCACTCGAACCGATTGGCTTCAGCAACTTGAGCAGATTGTGCTAATGCCGATGTTGCCTTGTAGATGGCAGCCAGGGGTGGCTTGATCGCCAAGGTCATTAATAGCATGCGCCGAGTGGGGGGCGGCTGATACGCTGCACCAAACCAAGGTCCCATCTCCGAAGATTCGACTATCGGCAAGGGAGGATTTGAGGCCAGGTTCATGCCCAGGATATTGCCAACAATCCTTGTGTCCGAGGCGAGCCAGTGAAACGTGCGGCCGTAACGATCTTTGTACCGCGCAAGCGAGCGGATGCTGACCCGCCCGCTCTGCGCCGGATGCGCGGAATCATATGGACTCTGGATGTCCAGTGCAAAGTCTATTGGACGGGTTCCCTCCGGGAAGATGGCTCCACGGCACATGAATGCGATTTCATCCCCGGAGTCGTTCTGCAGAACTTCAAATTGGAGCCCCCGACTCTCGTCGATATTGGGTGGAGGCAACCACGAAAGGTTTTGGCCGGAGCTGATTGGGGGCGTCCATCCGCTCTGGGTGCGTACCGTGTAGCGTAGCGCAATACTCATTTCCTCCGGTTCACTCCCTGGGGTGACAGTCGCCCAAGCCAAACAGGCGGAGCCGAACCGCATGAACAAGAGGACATGCTCACTATCGATGCTAGTAGATACTTCCTCCCAAGCAGTCCAGTATCCTGCGTCAGCCGTCGGCGGGATCAACCACTGTCGGTAGTAGTAGCGATGAGGCGTACCACCGTCACGTCCCACGACATGGGTAACGCGAGTGCCGTCGTATTGCAGATCATCGACCGAGCTGACGACAGTGATGCGTGAGATGTTCTGCAGTTTTCGGACATAGGATTTGAAGGCGCTGAGTCCGCTCTGGTCATTGACGTTGCTTTGCAAGAGGTCGCTGTTCAATTGCCGAAAGGGTTCGGATTGATCGTCGCGCAGGTCCGGTTCAATCCAGTTTTCTGGAAAAAGAAAGACCTTGCGATTCGCCTCCCACACCCGATAGTTCTTCATCCAAGCCCAAACGTCGGTGTCGATGACATCCGGAGCAACCTCGGGCTCCAGATTCAGCAGGCATCGCTGCACAAACAACTGCACGGAAGCCGCGGCCTGCTTCAGACGCGATGTCATCGTGGCCGGGCTCATTTCGACGTCGATCAGATAGCGGTCGTACAGTTCGGAGCTGTTAGCCAGCTCTTGCCGCGCGGTCAGGTGCGCCACTAGAGTTTGCCTTTGCTGCTCACGCAATGCGTCGCGCAATCGTTTTGCGACGTGGGTCCAGCCTGCATCTGTACTTCCGGCACGTGCCAAGAGGTGGATCTGCGCAGCGTCGTCGGGCTCGATGGGGCGCGTGCTCCAACGTAAGCATTGCGCCGTTTGGGCGCCCAGACGCTGCAGCGTTGATAGACTTTCACCCAGCCGCAGCAACACCCACTCGTTTCGAAGCGCCAGACGCAGGGCCGCGGCGCTCTTCACATCGAACCCACGCGGCTCGAGCAGTGTTTCGAGTTCCCCTCGGTTCCAACCGGTCAATGTGGCGATCCTGTTGAGCAACTCGGCTCGCGCGGCGCTTGCATCGTCAGACAGTGCGAACAAACCCTCCAGGGTTGTGTCTCCTCCTGGAATCAACTCACGCAGGCGAGTAAGATTGATCAAGCGTAGCAGGCCGGAAATGGAGGCGTTGGGCTCATGGTTCTGGCTCGCCGGCAAGGTGTTCGGGTCCAACCATCCGGCGCCCAAGGCCGCTGGCGCGAACAGCCATTTCCACGATAGCTCGGGCAACCCGAGCAGTTCCGTAAGCGTGCGGAACTTCAACAGGCGGACGCAGGTTCCGTAGGCGGCCGGAAAGCGCTCTTCCGAAACGGGTAGGGTGGCCGGGCTAGACGCGAAGTCGTCATCGAGAAAATCTTCGATCGCTCTTACTTCGTCATCGCGGCTGGCGGCGCCCGTGGAGAGCCACTTACTGACCAGGACCTGCACAGTGCTGGGTCCCGTGGACAACAATCCTCCAAGACGCGTGACAACGGCATCAACACTCTTGACTCTCGTGGCGCGGGCTTGGATCCTGGACAACAAGAGAGCGAATCTGGCCGGGCCGCCATCGAGTCCCGCGAGAATCGTGACACCGTTTGAGTCGACAAACTCGTCGCCTGCATCGATGACGATCTCGGCATCGCGCAACGCGACGAGCGCGGCCAAGTAGTCGGCGTTTGCCGACAATGCGGTTAGTGTTGCCATGTCCGTTTTGGACATGGGACCCAGAAAGTGCAGGCGCTTCTCGGCGTAGTAGCAGCGGAACTTCAGGTCGGGCGGTATGACGGGTACCAAGGTCGGATCCAGCGGAGCGCTGCGATCGATGACGGAGAAGCTCGCAAGATGTCGTCTCAAGAGCTTCTGCCCGGTTGCGCCGATCTGGCCAGGCTGTGCGAGCACTTCGAGCGCCTCGGCGACTACGCCCCCATTCCAGTTCAGTTGCAGCAGTCGTTGCTGCAGGATCGATCCATCCGGGTCGATCTGTCCGGCATCCAACTCGTGCGCGGCAATGATCATGGCCAAGGCGGTGCGGATGTCCGTCAGCAGCGCAATGATCTGCTGCCGCTGCGGGCCGAAGTCGTCTCTTTGGGACTTGTGGGTCAGCAGATAGATGGTCTGCGATGCGGATGCACCAACCGAGGCCAATGCAAGTGCAGCGTCCGACGCGACCGACTCCGCCGTGGCCAGACCTTGACGCGGCACCGTCGCCGTGCCGAGTTTGACCAGTTCCAGGAACTCCCAGATCGACACGCCGGCGCCGGCGGCAGCGCGGGCAGTGAAGTACATCCACGAGAGCGCTCGGTGCGACAAGACCCCAGCGCCGCTGTCAATCAGCAAGTGTGCGTCGGCGACGGATATGCCACACGCAGAAGCGATGTGCTCCACGTAGTTCCGACTGGGCTGCCCGAAGCCTTGGATCTCGCGACGGCTGGCATCAAGCGCAAAGGCCTTGGGCGGCGAAGACAGCCCGGGGCGCAGGAATGCCTGTTCGTAGGGAGAATCGATCAGCGGCCGCCCAGGCTGAGCGAAGTCGCGGTACCGGGTTGTGTTTAGGTGTCCTGTGTCCTGAAACCCTTGGACAAGCTTCAGGCGGTCTCTGAGATACGTGTACGTCCAGTCGATAGCCGATATCAGATTCTGTCCGGCGCTGGGAGGCTCGCCGTCCCCCGCGTGTTCCTCCGTGACAGAAGGCACTGCCGAATCCACGCGGAGGTCGATGTTCAGATTGGGGACTGCATTTCGATGGCGCAGGGACTGGCCCAGCGCTCGACCCTGGCCGTCTACAAGGCGGATGACCACATCAGGGCCGCCAACCTCGGCCGCGCTGCGCCTGAAGAGGGATTCCTTGAACTCGATCCGATACCGGCCATCCGCGCCAGTGTTCTGACTTCCCAGGTCATTCTCTCCGGCCACATCGTGATCGACGGCGTGAACGCGGACGTTGCTCAACGGCCCGCCCTGAGAATCGACCACCAACCCGAAGACGGCGTGAACGCCCTCTGGGCCTGTACCGCTCATGGACAGGGTCAGAGCTCGATCGATGTCGGACATCGGCCAGCCTAGCTTGCGCCAAAGGCGCAGGAAGCGGTTTGTCCGGCTCAGTACGCCGGCCAGATCTTCCGGCGTCGCAGAACCGGCCGTCACCAAGCGCGCCTTCGTCAGGTCGCAATCCAGTGCACTGTGTTGGGCATCCAGAACCTTGGTGCCTAGCTCGATCCGTGTGATCGCCTTGCCTTCGGCGTCGAAGTTGACGAAGCGCATGTCCATCAACCGCTGGAGCTCATCGAACTGCAGGCGCGATCTCTGAAGGAGCGTGTCGATATTGGTCAGCGCTGCAGGCCAGTCTGCGGGCGCAACGCGCCATCCCCAAAAGTTCCAAGGTCCTTGCTGGTTCTCGGGCACACCTGGAGCCCCACGCCTGGTGCCGGCGATGATGCTCAGCTCCAACTCGCTAAGGCCCCATCGTTGGGCCGCGGAGCGCCAGTGCCGAACGCCGGGTCCGCCAAGTTCCGGCTGCTCCCAGCCTGGGCCGGTGTAGAAGACCTGCAGCAACCTCTCGATGGGGACGCCCATCTGGTCGAGGTGGATTCGGGCGTCTTGATTCCAGAGGTCGAAGGGCAGTCCGATCGGGTAGGTGGCGGCTTTGAGCGCCTCGTACGCCCCGACATCGAACTGCTGCGGCGTTGCGCTATCTTCGCTACTCGGCGCTGGGGTTTGCAAGGTGCACCGGTCCAGGTGCAGGATGCCTCCACGCACGGCGAGATCGAGGCGACGCGCCGGCTCGCGGATGGCCCATTTCGTGCCCGGCGCGGTGACCGTGACGGGCGAATCCATGCTCACTGGCGGATAGTGGGACGTGATTCGCTCGGCCAGCTCCGGCGCCACGCGCCCTTCATTGAGGGCTCGCAGTACGTCGGGCAAGGTTCCTGCGGGCAGTTCGATCACCCGAGGGGTCTGCGAGCCGGCGTGCGACTCCAGGACCTCCAGCACTAGGTCGACGTAAGGGATGAGCGTGTCGCTGTTGGAGCACGAGAGCTCGATCTCTGCGAGGTCCGGCCGCCTTTCAAGCAAGATATCCAGTATCGAGTCGCGCTCAGTCACCGGAGGTGGATCGGCAGCTTCGACCTCGACGTCTCGATCGATCGATTGGATAACCTGCCGATCGACGGTCTTCGTGATGCTCAGCACATGGCTGCCTAAGGGCAGGTTCACAGTGCCGCTATAAGAGAAGCCGTCCAGATCCATCTGGATTTGAGCTCCGCCGTCGACGCTGACACTGATATCGATACTCGACTGACTCGGTAAAGAGTATTCGCCGTCGACTTGCACGGAAATGGTCGGGCTGCCGTAAGGCAACTGAACAACGAAACTCGCTTCCGGATGATTGACGGTGAGCTCCGCGTCGACGACCAAGTCCACGCTGTACGAGGCCAAGACGCTGCCGTTAGCACCGGGCGGCGAACGAAGCTTGGCGCCGACTGTGTGAGTTCCTGCTCGAAGCGGCACCAGTCCCGAAAAGGACCTTCGGCCCTGATCCTGTTGAGCGACGGCGACGATCGCGCGATCGACTTCGAGCACGATCTCGTATGCCACTTGAGACGCGAGGTTGTAGACACCGTCCACCTGCAGTTCCACGACCGACTGTTGCCATGGAATCACGACGCCCGAGCCGTATGCGCGGTGCAAGATGCGAATGGCGTTTCCCTGTACAGGAACTACATCGACAGTTCGTTCCACCGTGCTCAGTACGCGGCCACTGGCAG
>JANNFE010000285.1:0-1573 GCA_031379415.1 Betaproteobacteria bacterium
CCTGAAATCGAGAAGTTCGACCACCTGCCTCCTGCCCGAGTGGATGGCGCCAGCGCCTTCGTGTCGATCATGGAAGGTTGCAGCAAGTACTGTTCCTACTGCGTCGTTCCCTACACCCGCGGCGAGGAGGTGAGCAGGCCACTGGACGACGTGCTGGTGGAGGTGGCCGGCCTGGCCGAACAGGGCGTCAAGGAGATCACGCTGCTGGGGCAGAACGTCAACGCGTGGCGTGGAACGATGGGCGACACGGCAGAAGTCGCCGACTTCGCGCTGCTGATGGAGTACGTGGCCGAGATCCCGGGCATCGAGCGGCTGCGCTACACCACCAGCCATCCGAACGAATTCAGCCAACGCCTGATCGACGCCTATGACCGTGTGCCACAACTCGTGAACCACCTGCACCTGCCGGTGCAGCATGGGTCAGACCGCATCCTGTCGGCCATGAAGCGCGGCTACACCGCGGTGGAGTACAAGAGCACGATCCGCAAGTTGCGCGCCGTGCGGCCCGACATCAGCCTGTCATCGGACTTCATCGTCGGTTTCCCTGGCGAAACGCAGGAAGACTTCGATCGGATGATGAAGCTCATCGACGACGTCGGATTCGACGCCTCGTTCAGCTTCGTCTTCAGCAAGCGCCCGGGTACACCTGCGGCGAACCTGGCCGACGACACGCCGCAGGAGCTCAAGCTCAGGCGGCTGCAGCAGTTGCAGGCGCGCATCGAGCAGAACGTTCGGCGCATCAGCGCGTCGCGCGTGGGCACCGTGCAGCGCATCCTCGTCGAGGGCCCTTCACGCAAGAGTGCGCTGGAACTGATGGGCCGCACCGAGTGCAACCGCATCGTCAACTTCGATGGTGGCCCGCTGGCGTCCCGACTGATCGGGCAGATGATCGAGGTGAATATCACCAACGCTCTGCCACATTCACTGCGTGGTGAGGTTCGGCTATCCGAGGATCGCGCACTCGTCGGCGCTGGCGCATCGGCTGAAGCCCACGTCAGTGCCTCGACCGGCCAAAGCCTCTCCACCACAGCATGAGCGCGCAGGCCGCCACCATCGCGCCATAGGTGGCCATCTTGCCGTCGCGGCCGAAGATGAGCAGTCCGCAGATGAGCATCAGCAGCGCACCCAGGGCGCCATAGGCGGCCAGCTCCCGCCAGGGTGCGTGGGACAGTTCGCGGCGGAATACCAGCTTGGCCAGTGCAGCGGCGATAGCGCCGAGCCCCAGCGCAGGTGCCAGAAAGTTCAGCAGGTGCCAGCTTGCATCAAGGAATCCCATCAAGGGCCAATCCTACAATTCATCCATGAGCGTGCTGGCCTTGGGCCTGAACCACCACACCGCACCGCTGGACCTGCGCGGGCGGCTGGCGTTCGGCCCCGAGCAACTGTCGCCGTCGCTGCGCGCCCTGCGTGAGCGCTTGCACAGGCAGTCACCCGAAGCGGCGCTGGTGTCAACGTGCAATCGCACCGAGCTGTACCTGGCATCGCCGGACGCCGGCGAACTGGTGGCGCCGGCACTGGACTGGCTGGCGGCACACAGCGGGGTGCAGCGCAGTCAATTGCACGACCACACCTA
>JANNFE010000300.1:0-1968 GCA_031379415.1 Betaproteobacteria bacterium
CCATCGACCTACTTGCCGTTGCCCAGTGCCACGGCCGCAGTTGCGGCTTCACGGCCCAGATCGCGCGAGTCCTTCCAGACCGACACGGTCTGGGTGCCGAGCGCCACGCGGTTCAGGGCGCCGAAGTCGCCGTCCTGGCCCGACACCGGCACACCCTTGATGCCGCGTGCCGACAGGGCCGCGACCACACCGCCGGCCATGCCGTCGTTCGAAGCGACCACGGCGTCGACCTTGTTGCCGGTCTTGGTCAGGATCTGCTCCATGTTCTTCTGCGCGTTCTCGGGCTTCCAGCCTTCGGTGTATTCCTCACCGACGATCTTGATGTCGCCCTTCTTGATCGCGTCAGCCAGGACTTCTTGCTGGCCTTCGCGCAGGAAGTTGGAGTTCGGGTCGATCGGCGAGCCCTTGATCATGGCGTAGTTGCCCTTCGGCTTGGCGGCCAGCACGGCGCGGGCTTGGGCGCGGCCGACTTCCTTGTTGTCGAAGGTGATGTAGAACACTTCGGGCGATTCGATCAGGCGGTCGTAGGCGACGACCGGGATGCCCTTGGCCTTGGCCTTGGCCAGCGCCGGGATGATGGCGTCCTTGTCCATCGCCAGGATGATCAGCGCCTTGGCGCCCTTGGCGATCAGGCCGTCGATGTCGGCGAGCTGCTTTTCGGGCGAGCTGGCGGCGTCGGCGCTGATGTAGCTGCCGCCGAGCTTGGCGAGCTGGTCCTTGATCGCCTTCTCGTCCGTCTTCCAGCGTTCTTCCTGGAAGTTGGACCAGCTCACGCCGACGACTTGCGCCATGGCGCCGAAGGTGGACAGGCCGAGTGCGGCTGCGATCAGGGTTTGTTTCATCAGTGTCATGTGGGTGGCTCCATCGCGCCCGTGGCTCGGGCTGGTTGTGGTCAAGGAAATGTCACGCGCTTCGGTGCGGCGCGTCGTGCAAGCGGAACCGGTTCCATTCCGGCGCTTGAGACGCGCAAATGTATCGGGAGCGTTTGTGTGCCGGAAGCGGGAAAGCCCCGACATCGGGAACAGCGTGGTTCCCAAAACGATTTCATGACCAGCCAAAAAAAAGGGACCGCCAAAGCAGTCCCTTTCATTGGAGCGTGGAGCTCCGCGAAGTTGAGCGTCAGTACCCTGACGTTCGAACGCCGCGAGTTATGGGGGCAGGTAAACCTGTCCCCCGTAACCTTACATGTCCATCCCGCCCATGCCGCCCATGCCACCCATGCCGCCGCCCATGCCGCCACCGGCGCCGGACTCGTCCTTCGGCGCTTCCGACACCATCGCTTCGGTCGTGAGCATCAGCGAAGCGACGGATGCCGCGTTCTGCAGAGCAGTGCGCGTCACCTTGGTCGGGTCAAGAATGCCCATCTCGATCATGTCGCCATACGTGTCATTGGCAGCGTTGTAGCCATAGTTGCCCTTGCCACCCAGCACCGCGTTCACCACGACGCTGGCTTCGCCGCCGCCGTTTTGAACAATGATGCGGATCGGCTCTTCGATGGCACGCAGGATCAGCTTGATGCCGGCGTCCTGATCGGGGTTGTCACCCTTGATGACACCCGCCGACTGCTTGGCGCGCAGCAGCGCCACGCCACCACCGGCCACGATGCCTTCTTCGACGGCGGCACGGGTTGCGTGCAGCGCATCTTCGACGCGGGCCTTCTTTTCCTTCATCTCGACTTCGGTGGCAGCACCGACCTTGATGACGGCCACACCGCCGGCCAGCTTGGCCACGCGTTCCTGCAGCTTTTCACGGTCGTAGTCGGAAGTCGCTTCCTCGATCTGGACGCGCACTTGCTTGACGCGCGCTTCGATGTCGGCAGCGGCGCCCGAGCCGTCGATGATGGTGGTGTTTTCCTTGCCCACTTCGACCCGCTTGGCCTGGCCCAGATCGGCCAGCGTGACCTTCTCGAGCGTCAGGCCGACTTCTTCGGCGATGACCTTGCCGCCGGTCAGGATGGCGATGTCTTCG
>JANNFE010000305.1:0-4450 GCA_031379415.1 Betaproteobacteria bacterium
CAGGTCGGCATAGGCGCGGCGGTTGATGACCGCCAGCACGCGCTTGGCGCCCAGGCGCTTGGCCAGCAGGCAAGCCATGATGTTGTCCTCGTCGTCGCTGGTCAGCGCCAGGAAGAGGTCCATCTGGTCGACGTTCTCGTCACCGAGCAGGTCTTCGTCGGTGGAGTCGCCCTGCAGCACCAGCACTTCGGCCGGTAGCTCGGTGGCCAGGTAGTCGCAGCGCGTGCGCAGCGGCTCGATGATCTTGATCTGGTAGCAGCCGTGGATCTCGCGCGCCAGCCGCAGGCCGACCTTGCCGCCGCCGGCCAGCATCAGGCGCTTCACCGGTTCGTTCTTCGTGTGCAGCGCCGTCAGCACGGTGCGGATGTGCGCGGTGGCCGAGAGCACGAAGACCTCGTCGCCGGGTTCGATGCGCGTGCTGCCTTCCAGCTGCGGCAGCACCTTGTCCTGGCGGTAGATGGCCACGATGCGCATCTCGAAGCCGGGCACCCGCTGCGGGATTTCGGCCAGGCTGTGGCGCACCAGCGGCCCGCCGGCCATGGCGCGCACGGCGATCAGGCTGACCAGGCCCTGCGCGAACTCCAGCACCTGCAGCGCCTCGGGGTATTCGATGAGCTTGCGGATGGTGGCGGTGACGCTCTGCTCGGGGCACAGCACCATGTCGACACCGAAGCCGCCCTTGCCCAGCAGCGGGCTGCCGTCCTGGAACTCGGGGCTGCGCACGCGGGCGATGGTGGTCGGCACGTTGTAGCGGTCCTTCGCCACCTTGCAGGCCACGAGGTTGGTCTCGTCCTGCGGCGCGCAGGAAATCAGCATGTCGGCGTCTTCGATGCCGGCTTCCTGCAGCACGCTGGGCTGGATGCCGTTGCCGACGACGCCGCGCAGGTCCAGCCGGTCCTGCAGCGCACGCAGGCGGGCCGGGTCGGGTCGGTGTCGATGACGGTGACGGTGATGTCGTTGCGTTCGCTGACCAGGCTCTCGGCGACGCTCTCGCCCACGCGCCCGGCGCCCAGGATCAGGATCTTCATGCAGCCACTCTGGGCCCGCCCAGGGCCGCACCCAAGGCGTCACCGAGCGGACGGCGCAGGCTCTGCGCCAGTGCCGCAGCCTCGCCGCTGTTGTCGTAACGGCGCTGGCGCGCGCGCCACAGCACGGCCAGCGTGGCCTGCTGCGCCGCCAGGCCGGTGGCCAGGTGCTCGCGCGCCGTCTCGGGCGCCAGGCCATGCGCCAGCACCACGTAGCGCAGCAGCAGCGCCGCGGTGACGGGCGCCAGCGCCTCTTCGTTCCAGGCCACGAAGCTGCGGTCGGTGCCGCGCACGACGTTGAGGCCGCGCGCCGCGCCGGCAGCACCCAGGGCGCCGATCAGGCCGCCGGCCACCGCGCCGGCGCCCATGGTCAGGCCGCCGCTCAGCACATCGGCCTTCAGCCCAGCCAGCGCACCGGTGACGACACCGCCCACCAGCGCCGCGCGGCCTTCGCCCAGGCGCGAGCGCAGCGCGGCGGCCGCCGCCGGCACCGATTGCGCGTCGGCGTCGGGCGTGGCGGTCACGCCGATGAGCGCGCCCAGCCGCGCGCCGTGGCTGCGCAGTTCGCTGTCGAGCGCCGCCACCAGCGCCTGGCGCGCGCCGTCGGCGCCTTCATCGGCCACGGCTTCGCGCGCACAGGCGATGCGCGCCAGCGTGTCGGCGAGTTCGGCCACGGCCGCAGCGACGCGCGCCCGCTGGCGCGCCGTCCACGCGGCGGCCAGGCGCGGCAGGCGCGGGTCTCCGGGCAGTGCCTGCTGCAGGGCCTGCAGCAGGCGGCCGTCGGCCAGCCAGCCATCGGCCAGCGCGCGCAGCGGCAGCTGCGGCGCTTCGGCGCTGGCGCCATCGACCAGCACCACCACCGGCCGGCCCAGCGCGGCCAACCAGGGCGGGCGCGGCGCGCCGGGCGTGGTGACCAGCAGCACGGCGTCGACCTGCTCGCGCAGGCGCGGCAGCGGGTCTTCGGGCGCGGCCGACCACAGCGCCCACCAGGGGCGCGGCCGGGCGGGTTCGATCGCCGTGCCGCCCACACCCGGCGGCAGCGGCAGCACGACCAGCGCGTCGCCTTCGTCGCTGCGCAGCACTTCGAGCGTTTGTTCGAGCGGGCCGATCTCGGTGCCGAACAGGCTGAGCGGCTGCACCGACGACAGCCACAGCAGCCGCACCGTGCGCGACAGGCCAGGGCGCATCAGCGGATGCAGAGCCTCGAAGTAGGGCGTGTTCAGCGGCAGCGGAAAGTGCAGCGCCTGGCGCCGCGCACGCGCGCCGGCAGTCCAGGCCAGCAGGCATCGCGGCAGCAGCACGAAGACCGCCAGCGTGGCAGCGTAGAGATGGATCCAGGGCGCCGCGCTGGCCGTCGCATCGGCGCCCGGGCCGACGCGCAGCGTGGCCACGTCGGGCAGCGGGATACCGGTAAGCCAGCGTGCCGGCGCCAGCAGCCACTGCAGCAACTGCTGCACCTGCTCAGTGGTGAGGAAGGTGCTCTGCCAGCCGGCGCGGTAGTCCAGCACCAGGCCACGCAGGTACAGGCCGGCCACCAGCCCAAGGGCCAGCGCTGCTGCAGCTGCGTGCAGCACCAGCGCCACACGGCTGGCCAGCAGCGGGCCGGCGTGCTGCGCCCAGAGGGCCGAGGCGCCCGGGTCGTCACCCAGGCCCCACCGTGCCAGCAGCCCACGCAGACCGAAACCCTGCCACGGCAACAGCAGCATCCCGTAGACCAGCAGGTTCCACGCCACCACCACCCACACATGCGGTGCCAGCAGGTTCACGCGCTGCGGCGGGCCGAGCTGGTCGACCACCACCCCCGCGGCAAAGCCCAGCACCAGGGCCAGCAGCACCCAGGCCGCATGCCAGCCGCGGCGCGCCAGCCAGCGTTGTGCTGCGGCATCGCGCGGCAGCAGGCGCTGCAGTGCCACCACGGCGCGGGCCACCACGAAGCGTTGCGGCGTGGCGCCCTCGCCCACCGTGGCCACGGCCTGGCGCGTGGCCCAGGCGCGGTCGTCGCTGTTCCAGGTGGCCAAGGGCAGGCCGCTCTCGCGGCTCTGCAGCAGCAGGACCTGGCGCGCTTCGTGTTCCGTCATCGGGCGCAATGTAGCGCCCTGAGTGAGATGCCCTCAGTCGCGCGGCCGCAGCGCCGGTGTGGCCTGCTCGATGGGCGCCAGCAGGCGCTGCCACAGGCGCGCGCCGGGTTCGCGCCGGAAAGCGCCGAAGTGGCCCAGGCGCGCCACGCCCACCTCGGCCGGGTGCAGCGTGTGGCGCTGTACGGCAGCGTTGCGGAACTGCTCGGCCAGCGCATCGACGGCGCGTGCTGGGCCGAAAGTGAGGTCGTCGCTCACGTCCCACAGGTGCACCGGCACGGCCAGCGCGGCGGCGGCGCGGTGTTTGCACATGGCCGGGTCGGCGTAGGCCCAGCCCGGTGTCAGACCCCACCGTGCCCATTGCCGCGCCACGCCGGCCGGCAGCGGCTGGCTGCCCGACCCCAGCGCCCAGCCCGGCAGGTGACCGAATACCGGCACCAGCGCCGGCACCATGGCGCGGAAGAAGAAGTTCGCCAGCCAGCGATGGCGGCCCGGGAAGAGCCGCGGCTCGCCGAGTTGCGCGCCAACGGCCAGCAGCGCGTCGGCCTGCTCGACACCACGCGCGAAGGCGATGGCGTTGCCGCCGAAGCTGTGGCCCACCAGCAGCAGCGGCAGGCCTTGGGTGGCGCGCCGCGCCTGGGCGGCGGCGAGTGCGGCGCTCATGTCGAGCACGGCCCAGTCGCGCATGCTGGCGCGCTCGGCGCGCGGCGGGCCGCGGCGCGAGCCGGCGATGCCGCGGTAGTCGTAACACAGCACGGCGTAGCCGCGCGCGCTGAGCCACTGCGCAAAGGCGCGGTAGTAGCCGCGCGGCACGCCAGTGGCCGAGCTCACCACGGCCACAGCCCGTGCCATGCCACTCGGCGGTTCGAACCACGACGCGGCCAGCGCGCGGCCGTCTTCGGCCATCAGCACGGTGCTGGCGCCGGCGCCGGCGCTGTCGTCGCTGCGCGGCCGGGTCTGGGCGGTGGAGGAGGTGGTGCTGCTGCTCATGCCCCGCACTCTAGAAAGTGTCTGCTTCGTTGACTAGACTCCCATTCGTTGACTGATTGACAAGGATTCATTGACAACGCACACCACCACCCGCCTGGCGCGCCGCGCGCCGAGCGGCCCCGACGCCAATGCGCTGGAGCTCTTCGCCCGCATCGCCGCGGCGGGCAGCTTTGCGCAGGCAGCGCGCGACCTGGGCCTCACGCGCGCTGCCATCAGCCGCCGCGTCGCGACCATCGAGGAACAGCTGGGCGCGCCCTTGTTCGCGCGCACCACGCGCGCGCTCGGCCTCACCGAGACCGGCCGCCGCCTGGCCGTGCGCGCGCGCGCCGTGCTCGAAGCCGCCGAAGCGGCGCGCCGCGG
>JANNFE010000310.1:0-16842 GCA_031379415.1 Betaproteobacteria bacterium
TCAGGCCCAGGAAGATGTCGGCGCCCGGCATCACGTCGGCCAGCTTGCGGTGCGGCGTGGGTTGCGCGAACTGCGCCTTGTCCTCGTCCATCAGCTCGGTGCGGCCTTCGTAGACCACGCCGGCCAGGTCCGTCACCCAGATGTTCCTGCGCGGCAGGCCCAGCTTCATCAGCAGGCCCAGGCAGGCCAGCGCCGCAGCACCGGCGCCGCTGGTCACGAGCTTGACCTCATCGATCTTCTTGCCCACCACGATGAGCGCGCTCAGCACCGCCGCGCCCACAACGATGGCGGTGCCATGCTGGTCGTCGTGGAAGACCGGGATCTTCATGCGCTCGCGCAGCTTGCGTTCGACGTAGAAGCAGTCGGGCGCCTTGATGTCCTCGAGGTTGATGCCGCCGAAGGTGGGCTCCAGCGCGGCGATCACGTCGACCAGCTTGTCGAGGTTCTTCTCGTTGATCTCGATGTCGAAGACATCGATGCCGGCGAACTTCTTAAACAGCACCGCCTTGCCTTCCATCACCGGCTTGGCGGCCAGCGGGCCGATGTCGCCCAGGCCCAGCACCGCCGTGCCGTTGGTGACCACCGCCACCAGGTTGCCGCGCGCGGTGTAGCGATAGGCATTCGCCGGGTCCTCGACGATGGCTTCGCACGCAAAGGCCACGCCGGGGCTGTAGGCCAGCGCCAGGTCACGCTGGTTGACCATCTGCTTGGTGGCATTGACCGAGAGCTTGCCCGGCGTCGGGAACTCGTGGTACTCCAGCGCAGCCTGCTTCAGTTCGGCGGCTTTCTGTTCGCGCGTGTCTTCGCGGGTGCTCATCGCTCGGGTCTCCTTGTGTTCTGTGCGCTGGCTGGTGATGCAGGGCGGGCGCGGATTGTAGGTTCGCAGTGTGCGCCTCGTGCTGGCGCTGGGCCCATGCGCAAAACTGCGTAGCGGCACCCGCGTCGGCACGGCCAATACTCCGCCAGCGCCGCCATGTTCCGCACCGCCGTCAATCTGCCCGCCACTTCGCCCGCCATGTCGCCCGCCACGTCGCCCGCCACGTCGCCGGTCAACCCGCCGCCGCGGCCCCGCCTGCGGCGCGCGCTGCTGTGGGGCGCGCTGGTCGCCCTGCTGCTGGTGGCGCAGACGCTGCTGGTGGCACTGACCATCAGCTACGAGGCCAGCCTGGCGCAGGAAGCGTCGGAGAGCATGGTCGCCGAGGCCGGCGCCGAGATCCGCCGCGACCTGCTGACCGTGACGCAGAACCTGCAGGCCCTGGGCTGGGGCCAGACGCAGCCGGAGTCAGCACGCCAGGCCGCGGTGGCGCTGCTGCGCAGCCGGCGCGACCTGAAGCGCATCGAATGGCGCGCGCCCAACCTGGGCATCCACGAGGCCGTGGACACACCCTACCCGCCACTGCTGTTCACGCACATGCCGCGGCAGGACCTGTCGGTGGACGCCGAGGTGGCCTGCAACGCGGCACGCCGCGTCGCCACGCCGACGTTTTCGCGCAGCTACTTCGTGCCCGTGGCCGGCGGCCAGGGCCTGGAGGTCATCGACCTGTGCATCCCCTTGCAGGCCGGTGGCCGCGACGCCGGTTTCCTGGTGGGCAGCTTCTCGCTGGCGCAGATCCTCGAAGCCTCGCTGACGGCGCGCGAGGCGCGCCGCCATGAGCTGAGCTTCGTCGAAGGCGACGGCACGCGGCTGGCGCGCGCCGGCGCACCCCGTGGTGCCGGCGTCTACGTGGCCGAACGCGTGGTCGACCTGCCCGGCACCGCGCTGCAGCTGCGCGCCGACAGCGCCACGGGCCGGCCCAGCCTGATCCCCAACCTGGCCACGGCGCTGGTGCTGGGCTTGTCGATGGCGCTGTTCGCGGTGGTGCTGCTGCTGGCGCGCGACGTGCGCCGCCGCGCCCTGGCCGAGAACGCACTGGCCGAGGCGCTGGCCTTCCGCAAGGCCATGGAAGACTCGCTGTCCACTGGGCTGCGCGCGCGCGATCTGCGCGGCGTCATCACCTACGTCAACCCGGCCTTCTGCACGATGGTCGGCTTCACGGCGCAGGAGCTGCTGACGCCGCCTTCGGCGCAGGCCCTGGCGGCCATGCCGCTGTACAGCCCGCCGGTCACGCCCGCGTATTGGCCACCGGAACACGTGGACGACTACCTGCGCCGCCAGCAGCAGCGCCTGGACGGCGAGGACCACACGCCCAACGAGGCGCGCGAAGGCTACGAGACCGTCTTCATGCGCAAGAGCGGCGAGCGCTTCCCGGTGATGATCTACGAAGCACCGCTCGTCGACGGCCAGGGCCGCCACACGGGCTGGATGAGCGCGGTGCTGGATCTCTCTGCGCAGCGCCGCGTGGAAGAGATCTCGCGCCAGCAGCAGGAACGCCTGCAGGCCACGGCGCGGCTGGCCACGGTGGGTGAGATGGCCTCGCTGATGAGCCACGAACTGAACCAGCCGCTGGCGGCCATCGCCAGCTACGCCAGCGGTTCGCTGAACCTGCTGGGCGACCCGATCATGGCCGCCGAGGCGGCCACGCCCGAGCTGCTGCGCGGCGCGCTGGAACGCATCGCCGAACAGGCCGAGCGTGCCGGGCGTGTCATCAAGAGCGTGCACGGCTTCGTGCGCCGGCGCGAGGCGTTGCACGAGACGCAGCCGGCCGAGCGCCTGTTCGAGGCCGTGCTGCCGCTGGCGCGCATGCAGGCACGCAAGAGCGGCACGCGCATCGACGTCGATGTGCCGCCGCCCGACAGCGGCGCTGGCTTGCCGATGCGCGTGCGCTGCGACCGCACGATGGTCGAGCAGGTGCTGCTGAATCTTGCGCGCAACGGCATCCAGGCCATGGAGAACAGCGCCACGCCGGCCGATCGTGTGCTGACCTTGCGCGTGCGCCAGACACACCCGCGTTGGGTGACTTTCTCCGTCATCGACGCCGGCCCCGGCATTCCGCCCGAGGTGGCGGCGCGCCTGTTCACGCCCTTCTTCACGACCAAGAGCGAAGGCATGGGCCTGGGCCTCAGCCTGTGCAGGACGGTGATCGAGCAGCACGGCGGCGCGCTCGACTTCGGCCCCGGCCCGGGCGGGCGTGGCACAGAGTTCCGCTTCACGCTGCCGGCGCCGGTGGCCCCCGAAACAGGCGAAACTTCAGGCCCCGCATCGACCCCCGCCTGAACCGTGACCCTCGACCCATCGCTGGGCCTCCCTGTCGTCTACCTGGTCGACGACGAAGACGTCGTGCGCGACGCCCTGGCCTGGCTGCTGCGCTCGCGCCGCCTGCTGTCCGAAGGCTTTGCCAGCGCCGAGGCTTTCGACGACTTCCTGGCCGCCCGCGGCACGCCCTGGCCCACGTCGCCCTCGTGCCTAGTGCTCGACGTGCGCATGCCCGGCACCAGCGGCCTGGTGCTCTTCGAAAGCCTGGCGCAGCGCGGCCTGCCGCCAGTGCTGCCCGTCATCTTCCTCACCGGCCATGGCGACGTGCCCACCGCGGTGGCCGCCGTCAAGCGCGGCGCCTTCGACTTCGTCGAGAAGCCCTTCTCCAACAACGCGCTGGTCGACCGCATCGAACAGGCGCTGGAGGCCAGTGCGCGCGCGCTGCTGGCGCGCCGCGCGCAGGACAGCCACACCCGCGCGCTGGCCGAGCTGACCGATCGCGAACGCGAGGTCATGAAGCTGGTCATCGAAGGGCGGCCGAACAAGCTCATCGCCGACGAACTGCAGATCAGCGTGCGCACGGTGGAAGTGCACCGCGCGCGCGTGTTCGACAAGATGAACGTGAAGTCGGCGGTGGAGCTGGCCAACCTGCTGCGCGACGCGGGGCCGGGCTAGTGGTGGGCGAGTTCGAACTCATCGCGCGGCACTTCACGCGGCCGCCTCGGCGCGCGGCGCTCGCGGATCAGGTCGGGGCCGAGCGCGTCGCGCTCGGCATCGGCGACGACTGCGCGCTCTTCGCGCCCGACGCCGGCATGCAGCTGGCCGTGTCCAGCGACATGCTGGTCGAAGGCCGCCACTTCCTGTCCACCGTGGCACCGGATCGGCTGGGCCACAAGGCGCTGGCCGTCAACCTGAGTGACCTGGCGGCCTGCGGCGCCGAACCACTTGCCTTCACACTGGCGCTGGCCATGCCGCGCGCCGACGAGAGCTTCCTCGCGCCCTTCGCGCAAGGCCTGTTCGCGCTGGCGGAAGCCCATGGCATCGAACTGGTCGGCGGCGACACCACGGCCGGGCCGCTGAACATCTGCATCACCGTCTTCGGCCAGCTGCCGGCAGGCCAGGCGCTGCTGCGCAGCGGCGCAAGGCCGGGCGACCAGCTGTGGGTCAGCGGCACGCTCGGCGACGCGCGGCTGGCGCTGGAGGTCTTCCGCGGCAGCGTGGCCCTGACGGGCGAGGCCTTCGAGCACGTGCGCCGCGCCATGGAACTGCCGCAGCCGCGCGTGGCGCTGGGCCGCGCCCTGCGCGGCGTGGCCACAAGCGCCATCGACCTGAGCGACGGTGTGCTGGGTGATCTGGGCCATGTGCTCCGGCGTTCCGGCGTCGGCGCGGTGGTCGACGTCGATGCGCTGCCGCGCAGCGCCGTGCTGGCCGCGCTGCCGCAGGCGCTGCAGCATGAATGCCTGCTGGCCGGTGGCGACGACTACGAACTGCTGTTCACCGCGCCGCCGGCCGCGCGCGATGCGGTGCTCGCCGCGGGGCGTGCCGCGGGCGTGGCCGTCACGCCTTGCGGCAGCATCGATAACGGCCAGGGGCTGCGTGTGGTGGATCGCGAAGGCCACACCGTCGCCACGCCCTGGCGCGCCTTCGACCACTTCGCGACATGAGCCCGCCGGGCCGCCCCAAGGGCGAATACCGGAGTGCGAAGCACGAAGGTACTCCAGTGAACACCATCCGACCCGGCGTGCGCTTCATGTGGCGCCACCCCGCGCACTGGCTGGCCTTGGGCTTCGGCAGCGGCCTGTCGCCCAAGGCGCCGGGTACCGTGGGCACGCTGTGGGGCTGGCTCGTCTTCCTGTGGCTTGCGCAATGGCTCAACGACGGCCGCTGGGCGCTGCTCATCGCCGCTTCGCTCATCGTCGGCCTGTGGGCCTGCACGGTGACGGCGCAGCACCTCGGCATCGCCGACCCCGGGGCCATCGTCTGGGACGAGATCGTCGCTTTCTGGATCGTGCTCTGGCTGCTCATGCCGGCGCCGCTGTGGGCGCAGTTCATGGCCTTCCTTCTCTTCCGCACCTTCGACGCTGCCAAGCCCGGCCCGGTGGGCTGGGCCGACCGGCGCTACAAGCTGCGGCCGGGTGAAGCCATCGGCTGGCGCCAGGGCTTCGGCATCCTCTTCGACGACCTGGTGGCCGCCGGCTGCACGCTGCTGGTGATGGCCGGGGTGGTGGCCTTGTGGCGATGAGCGAATTCGAAAGCGCCGTGCTGGCGCTCGCCGACAGGCTGCGCAGCCGTGGCTGGCAGATGGCCGCGGCCGAGAGCTGCACGGGCGGGCTGATCGCCGCCGCCTGCACCTCGGTGGCCGGCAGCAGCGACTGGTTCGAGCGCGGCTTCGTGACCTACAGCAACGAAGCGAAGGCGCAGATGCTGGGCGTGGCGCCCGTGCTCATCGCCGCGCATGGCGCGGTGAGCGAGGCAGTGGCGCACGCCATGGTCGAAGGCGCCTTGCAGCACGCGCCGGTGCAGCTGGCCGTGGCCGTCACCGGCATCGCCGGGCCCGGCGGCGCGGTACCCGGCAAACCGGTGGGTACGGTGTGGCTGGCCTGGGGCACACCCGCAGGCGTGATGGCACAGCGGCTGCAGTTGCCCGGCGACCGCAGCGCCGTGCGTGCGGCGACGGTGCACGCGGCGCTGGCCCGGCTGATCGAGGCAGCTTCGTGAAGCTGTTGCTGTGCGGCGAGTTCAGCGCCGCCGAGTGGTCGGCCTGGCGCCAGGCGCTGGCGCAGGCGCTGCCCGAAGCCGAATGGCTGGACATCGCGGGCGCGCACCATGACCCCGCGGCGGTGACGGCCGCCGTCGTCGCCAACCCACCACCCGGCAGCCTGCAGGGCCTGCCGAAGCTGCGCCTGATCCAGAGCCTGTGGGCCGGCGTTGACCGCCTGCTGGCCGATGCCACGCTGCCCCCCGGCGTGCCCATCGCGCGCATGGTCGACCCGGCCATGAACGCCGCCATGGCCGAGACGGCGCTGTGGGCCGTGCTGTCGCTGCACCGCGGCTTCTTCGCCTATGCCCGCAAGCAGCGTGAAGGGCGCTGGCAAGCGCATGCGCAACGTCGCGCCGACGAATTGCAGGTGCTGGTGCTGGGCCAGGGTCAGATGGGCCGTGCCGCGGCCGGGCGCATCGCGCAGCAGGGCTACCGCGTGACAGGCTGGCGGCGCGACGGCACGCCGCTGCCACCCTTGCTGGCCCGCAGCGACATCGTGATCAACCTGCTGCCGCTGACGCCCGACACGCGCGGTCTGCTCGACGCCCGCTTCTTCGCGGCGCTAGCACCCAAAGCGAGCGTGGTGAACCTGGCGCGTGGCGCGCACGTGGTCGACGCGGACCTGCTGGCTGCGCTGGACAGCGGCCATCTGCGCCACGCCGTGCTCGATGTCTTCCACACCGAGCCGCTGGCCGCCGGCCACCCGTACTGGCAGCACCCGCGCGTATCGCTGCTGCCGCATGCCGCGGCGCTGACCGACCCACGCAGCGCGGCGGCGGTGGCGGCGGCCAACCTGCGCGCCGCGCGCGATGGCGCGCCACTGGAGCACCGCGTCGACCGCCTGCGCGGCTACTAGGCGCGCAGCGCCAGCACTGGCCCGCCATTGCGCGTGTGCTGCATCACCATCAGCACCAGGCGCCGCAACGCGTCCCACGGGCCGTGCGGCCATGCGGGGTGCTTCAGGCCCTTGATCACACCGTCGCAGATGCTCGCCGCGTCCAGCAGGTGCGCCACCTGGTGGTCGGCCAGCTGCGGCAAGGCGCGCTCGATGAGCCTTTCGCGGATGCCCCAGACGCGCGCTTCCTTCACCGCCAGCGGCAGCGGCTTGCCGTCGTCGAGCGCGGCCCGCGCGCGCGCCAGCCCGCGCAGGTCTTCGGCCAGGGTCCAGTGCACCATCACGGCCGATTCGCCTTCGTGGCGCAGCCCGTCCAGCACGCGCAGCGCGCGCGCCACCTGGCCGGTCCAGGCCGCTTCCGACAGCTTGGTGGTGTCGTAACGCGCCACGTTCAGCACCGCGGCTTCCACCTGCTCGAAGCTCAGTTCACCGGCCGGGTGCAGCAGCGCCAGCTTCTGCATCTCCTGGTGCGCGGCGAGCAGGTTGCCTTCGACCCGGTCGGCAAAGAAGGCGAGTGTCTTCTGCCCTTCCTCGCCGGCGCGCACGCGCTGGCCCTGGCGCGCCAGGCGCTGGCCCAGCCAAACCGGCAAGGCCTTGCGGTCCAGCGTCTCCACGCGCACGGTGAGGCCGGCCGCGTCCAGCGCGCCGAACCAGGCCGCCTTCTGCTGTGCGAATTCGAGCTTCGGGCATTGCACCAGGGTCAGCACTTCGTCGGGCAGGCGTCCACAGTAACGCTGCAGCGCTTCCGAGCCCTCCTTGCCGGGCTTGCCCGAAGGGATGCGGATCTCGATGAGCTTGCGGTCGGCAAACAGGCTCATCTCCTGCGCCGCGCCGAGCACACCGCTCCAGTCGAAGTGCGCGCCGCTGGCCACGAACACCTGGCGTTCGGCAAACCCGGCGGCGCGCGCCGCGGCGCGGATGGCATCGGCCGACTCCTGGGCCAGCAAGGGCTCGTCGCCGTGGATCAGGTAGAGCGGCTTCAGGCCACGCGCCAGCTGGGCTTCGAGCTGATCGGGCTTGATCTGCATCGCCGCTAGACCCGCACCGCGGCCAGCCGGCGCAGCACCTGCGCCACCACGTCGGCCTGCATGTCGCGGTAGAGCTCGCCTTCCTCGGCCTCCTTGCCCAGGGCCTGCGTCTCGCTGTAGCTGAGATCGCGCGACAGCAGCAGCTCGGCGCGCGGGATGAGTTCGCGCCCGCCCGGCGTGTGGGCGCGGAAATGGAACTTCAGGCGCAACTGCAGTTCACGCACCTGCGCGGCGGCGGTGGAGGCCACCACGCTCTTTTCGCGCGCGTCTTCCAGCGCCATGAGCACGACCTCGGCCTTGTCGGGCAGGTCCAGCACGCTCACCTGGCGTTCGAGCTGGCGCCTGAATTCCTCGGCCAGCGGCGAGCGCCGGGCAAAGCCTGTGAGCGCGATGCTGCCGAAAGCCAGCTTCGGTGGCTGGCGGAGGTGGAAACCGCAGCCGGCGAGCAGGCCGCCGGCTGCGGCTGTCAGTAGCGTTCGGCGGCTAGCAGACCACATTGACGAGCCGGCCCGGCACCACGACGATCTTCTTCGCGGCCTTGCCTTCCGAGAAGCGGACGAACTCGGGCGAGGCCAGTGCCGCGGCCTCGATGGCATGGCGGTCGGTGCCCGCGGGCACGCGCACGGTGCCGCGCAGCTTGCCGTTGACCTGCAGCGCGAGTTCGATCTGGTCCTGCACCAGCGCGGCCTCGTCAACCGCGGGCCAGGGCGCATCGATCAGGTCGCCCAGGGTCCGTCCGTAACCCAGTTCCTGCCACAGCACATGCGTGATGTGCGGTGCCGCCGGGTAGAGCGTGCGCAGCAGGATGCCGAAGCTCTCGTGGGCGACGGCGGCGTCGGCCGGTGTCTCGGCGAGCTTGGCGTCCTCGATGGCGTTGAGCATCTTCATCGCGCCGGAGATCACCGTGTTGTATTGCAGCCGGTCGTAGTCGTGGCTCACCTGGCGCAGCAGCAGGTGCACATCGCGCCTGAGTGCAGCGGCCGGCGCGCTGGCCGCGCCGGCCGCGGCGGTGCCCAGCCGCGGCGCCAGCTTCACACCATTGCTCCACAGCCGGCGCAGGAAGCGGAACGAGCCTTCGGCGCCGCTGTCGCTCCAGGCCGCGCTCTGATCGGGCGGGCCGGCGAACATGGTGAAGACACGCGCCGTGTCGGCGCCGAACTTCTTGATGATGTCCTTGGGCTCGACGACATTGTTCTTGCTCTTGGACATCTTCTCGATGCCACCCAGCAGCACCGGCAGGCCATCGGCGCGCGCCACGGCGCCCGTGGGCTGGCCACGGTCGTCGTAGCTCACGTCCACTTCCGAGGGATAGAACCACTTCTTCTTGCCACCATCTTCATCGCGGTAGAAGCTCTCGTTGAGCAGCATGCCCTGGGTGAACAGGTTCCTGAACGGCTCGGAGAAGCTCACCAGGCCGATGTCGCGCATGGCCTTGGTCCAGAAGCGCGCATACAGCAGGTGCAGCACGGCGTGTTCGATGCCGCCGATGTACTGGTCCATCGGCATCCAGTACTCGTTGCGCACATCGACCATGGCCTCGTCGCTGCCCGGGCAGCAGTAGCGCATGTAGTACCAGGCGCTGTCGACGAAGGTGTCCATGGTGTCGGTCTCGCGCCGCGCAGGCTTGCCGCATTGCGGGCAGCCGACGTTCAGGAAGGCGGCGCACTTGTTCAGCGGGTTGCCGCTGCCGTCGGGCACCAGGTCTTCGGGCAGCAGCACCGGCAGGTCCTTCTCGGGCACCGGCACCGAACCACAGCTGTCGCAATGGATGATGGGAATCGGCGTGCCCCAATAGCGCTGGCGGCTCACGCCCCAGTCGCGCAGGCGCCAGGTGGTCTTCTTCTCGCCCAGGCCCTTGTCTGCGAGCGCGGCGGCGATGGCGTCCACCGCCAGCTTGTAGGGCAGGCCGCTGTAGTTGCCGGAATTGACGGTGATGCCGCGCGTCTTGTCGCCGTACCAGTCCTGCCAGTGGTCGTAGCTGAAGTGCTCGCCGTCGACATGCACCACCTGCAGGATGTCGATGCCGTACTTCTTGGCGAAGGCGAAGTCGCGCTCGTCGTGCGCGGGCACGCCCATCACGGCGCCGTCGCCATAGCTCATCAGCACGTAGTTGCCCACCCACACCGGCACCGGCAGGCCAGTGAGCGGGTGCTTGACGCTCAGGCCCAGCGGCAGGCCGGCCTTGTCCTTCAAGGCCATCTCGGCTTCGGTCGTGCCGCCCTTCTGGCATTCCTCGATGAAGGCGGCAATGTCGGGGTTGCGGGCGGCCGCCAGAGTGGCCAACGGATGTTCGGGCGCCACGGCACAGAAGGTCACGCCCTTGATGGTGTCGGCGCGCGTGGTGAAAACCCACAGCCGGCCTTCCTGCACGAGCTGGCCATTCGCATCGGGGATCTCGTGCGGGAAGGCGAAGCGCACGCCTTCGCTCTTGCCGATCCAGTGCTCCTGCATCAGGCGCACGCGCTCGGGCCAGCCTTCCAGGTAATGCGGCACCGTGCTGTCGTTGACGCCAGACAGCAGTTCCTCGGCGTAATGGGTGATGGCCAGGTAGTAGCCCGGGATCTCGCGCTTCTCGACGATGGCGTTGCTGCGCCAGCCGCGGCCGTCGACGACCTGCTCGTTGGCCAGCACCGTCTGGTCGACCGGGTCCCAGTTGACGATCTGCGTCTTCTTGTAGGCGATGCCCTTTTCCAGCATCTTCAGAAAGAACCACTGGTTCCAGCGGTAGTAGGACGGGTCGCAGGTGGCGAGCTCGCGCGCCCAGTCGAAGGCCAGGCCCAGCGGCTGCATCTGGCTCTTCATGTCGGCGATGTTGGCGCGCGTCCATTGCGCCGGCGGCACGTGGTGGTCCATGGCCGCGTTCTCGGCCGGCAGGCCGAAGGCGTCCCAGCCCATCGGCATCATGACGTTCTTGCCCTTCATGCGCAGATGGCGGCCCATCATGTCGCCGATGGTGTAGTTGCGCACGTGCCCCATGTGCAGCTTGCCGCTGGGGTAGGGCAGCATGGAGCAGGCGTAGAACTTCTCGCGCGCCGGGTCTTCCTTGGCCTGGAAAGCCGATGTGGCCTGCCAGTGCGCCTGTGCGGCGGCCTCGACCTCGGCGGGCATGTACTTGTCGTTCATGCGGCAATTGTAGGGACGGGGCGGGCGCCACCCGGCTTGTGCCAACTAGCGCACGCTGCGGTGGCTGCGGTGTAACAAGACCTCAAGCCGCCAGGCCCCATGCCGAAACACCGAGGACCGCCAGGCAGGCGACTCCCGCGTCACTGCCCTGGTCCCGCACGCCCAGCCCCGAGAGATCCATGTCACAAAGCAGAAGCTGCCTGTACCGCGTTTTCGTCAAGGCCGCCGCCTGGGCGGCCCTGGCCTTCAGCGTGGCCATGCCCGCCACCGCGCACACGCTGACCAGCGCCAAGATCTCGGCCGACCTGCGCAGCCTGGTGGCCGCGCCACCCGGCGGCGGCGCAGTGGCTCCCTGGGCGCGCGAACTGTCGGGCCACCTGCATGTGAAGGTGCTCATCAACAGCAGCAGCAGCGACCCCAACCTGCTGGCCCTGCGCACGGCGATCCTGAGCCAGGGCGGCTCGGTCTTCTACAGCTACATCTCGGTGCGCGCGCTGTCGGCCATGGTGCCGGCGAAGGCGCTGGACGCGCTGGCGGCGCGCCGCGACGTGATCAGCATTTCGCCGAACCGCTCCACCGCGCGCCACGCCAGCCTGCTGCAGGCCGCCGCGGGCGCCGACGCCGTGCTGCCGGCGCCTGGCCAACGCGCGGGTTTCGACGGCAGCGGTGTCGGCATCGCCATCCTCGACTCGGGCATCGACTGGCGCCACCGCCACATGCTGGGCGCCGACGGCAAGACGCGCGTGCGCGCGCAGGTCGACTTCGTGGCGCTGGGCGCCAGCTTCCCCGGCAAGGGCTGGGCCAAGGGTGTGGATCTGTCCGTGTCGCTCAAGGCCAGCATCGACGGCAGCAAGTACAAACACGGCAGCAAGAAGCTGGCGCGTGATGGCGACTCACTCGACGCCTACGGCCACGGCAGCCATGTGGCCGCCGTGGCGGCCGGCCGCGGTGACTACCAGGCCCCCGACGCCAGCGGCATCGCCCCCGGCGCCGACCTCTACGACGTGCGTGTGCTGGACGACCGCGGCGTCGGCAACATGGCCGATGTGCTGGCCGGCATCGACTGGGTGATGCAGCGCGCCCGGCTGGCCGGCATCCGCGTCATGAACCTGAGCCTCGGCGCTTCGTCCACCGACTCCTTCCTGGTCGACCCGCTGGCGCGCGCCGCGCGCAGCGCCAGCGCGGCCGGCATCGTGGTCGTGGCCGCCGCCGGCAATGCCGGCAAGAACGCCGCCGGGCAGACGGTCTACGGCACCATCTCGTCGCCCGGCCACGAGCCTTCGGTCATCACCGTCGGCGCAACCAACCCGTTCGGTACGCCGGGCCGCGCCGACGACCTGGTCACCCGTTTCAGTTCGCGCGGCCCGACGCGCGGCAGCGTGGCCTATGCCAGCGGGCGCCGCTGGGTCGACAACCTGATCAAGCCCGACCTCGTGGCGCCCGGCAACCGCATCGTCAGCACGCTGGCCACCGGCACCAACGGCGTGTGGAACCTGCTGGCTCGCACCTACCCGCAGCTGACGCAGGTGCCCGGCGCCAGCCAGGCGCCGCAGCAGACGCTGATGGAGCTCAGCGGCACTTCGGTGGCGGCCCCCGCTGTGGCTGGCGCAGCCGCACTGCTGCTGCAAGCCAACCCGGGGCTGACACCGCCGCTGGTGAAGGCCATTCTGCAATACAGCGCGCAGCCACTGGCGGGTGGCAGCCTGGTCGAGCAAGGCACCGGGCTGCTGAACGTGGAAGGCGCGCTGCGCCTGGCGCAGGCGCTGCGCACCGACCTCGGCCCAGCGCTAGCCGCCGGCCGGTTGAAGGCCGGCGACAACATGCTGGCGGCGGGCCGCACCCTGCCCTGGGCCACCTCCACGCTGGGTGGCCAGGCCGCACCCTGGAGCCGCATGATCCTGGCCGGCGGCACGCGCTTGCTGGGTGGTGACGCGCTGTTCACGCGCTGGCAACCGATCTACGACCCCGGCCTGACCTGGGCGCGCCAGGTCACGCTGCGCAACACCGTGGTCTGGCAACCCGCCGTGAAGGGCCTGCCGGCCTTGGCCATACCGCTGGCGGTGACCGAAACCAACGCCGCGCCCCAAGTGCTGCTGACCGCAGGCGTGCGCCTGCTCGACGCCGTGGCACAGAGCACCGCGGGCGGCCCGCGCGCGCTCTTCACGCCCGTGCAGACACTGGCCGCGCGCGCCGCTGCTGGCGCCGGCCTGAGCTTGAACCTGGGCTTTGCCACCCAGCGCGGCAGCATCACGGCCGACGGCTTCCTGCTCAGCGACGGTTTCGTGGTGGCCGAGGGCTTCATCGTCAGCGAAGGCTTCATCGTGAGTGAAGGCTTCATCGTCAGCGAAGGTTTCATCGTCAGTGAAGGCTTCATCGTCAGCGAGGGTTTCATCGTCAGCGAAGGCTTCATCGTCAGCGAAGGCCTGGCCGACCCCGCAGCTGCCAGCGACCGCAGCTTCCTGGGCGAGTAGCGCGCCTGCGCGGGCGCGCAATCCGGCCGCCATCCGCCACGCGGATGGCGGCCTTTTCACGGGCGCAGCTCAAGTTGGTGCGCCGCGCGGCCGATTCATCAGGTGCGCCGTTGTCCTTGGGCAGGGCCCTTGGGTGCCCGCACCTCCTACGATGAATCTGCGCTCAAACTCCACCCACCCTCCAGAGCCCGCCCGCGGCGGCCTGTGGGCGCGGTTCGCGCGCGCCCATCTGCACGACTACACCGCCGCGGCCATGGCCATCTGGCTGACGCTGGCCGCGGGCGGCCTGCTGGCCGCGGGCTGGACGCTGTGGCGCTTGCTGCCGCAGCCGGCGGCCCAGCTGGGCCCGGTGCTCGCCGGCCTGGCCATGGTGGCGCTGGCAGCCTGCTTTCCGCTCAAGCTGCCGCGCAGCACGAACACCGTGCTGGTGGCCGACGTCTTCATCTACACCATGCTCGCCGCCCTGGGTGGGCCGGCGGCGGTGCTGGCCGCCGGGCTGGAGGCCCTGATCGGTGCGCTGCGCAGCTCCAAGCGCCTGAGCACTTACATCAGCGCGCCAGCGGCGGCCATGGCCGCCATGGGCCTGGGTGCCGCGGCCTACAGCACGGTGCACCAGGGCCTGCAGGCGCTGGGCCTGGCCGCCGACGTCGCCAGCCTGGCCGCGCTGTGCGCAGTGGCTCCGTTGCCGGTGGCGCTGACCACCGGCTCGCTGATGTCGATGATGGCCGCCAAGCGCGGCCAGCGCCTGGCCCTTGCCGACTGGCTGGCAACCAGCAGCTGGATCGCCGCCATGAGCCTGGGATCGGCTTTCCTGGCCGGCCTCGTACACCTGAGCGCGCTGCGCCACGGGCCGGCGGTCTTCGTCATCGCGGCGGCGCTGGTGGCCGCGCTGGTGGCGCTGCTGCGGCTGACCTTGCGCCGTCACGAGGCCGAACGCCAGGTGCAGGAGACCCGCGTGGTCGAGGCGCAGCACGAAGCGGCGCTGAGCCAGCAGCGCTTCATGGCCGCCTTCACGCATGCCGCCATCGGCATGGCCATCGTGCGGCCGGGCGGCGCGATGCTGCAGGTCAACGGCGCGCTGTGCGCGCTGCTCGGCCGCGCCGAAGACGAACTGCTGGGCCAGCCCTTCGGCAGCCTGCTGCACGAAGGTGACGGGCCGCTCTTCACGCGCCAGGCAGAAGGCATGCTGGACCACGCGCCGCAGACGCTGTCGATGGAGCTGCGCTGTCGCGGCCCCGAAGGCGCCGAGATCTGGGTCGTGCTGCACTGCAGCCACTACGACGATGCCGGTGGCGCCGGCGCCTGCCTGATCTACCAGCTGCACGACATCACCTCGCGCCACCTGGTCGAGCGGCGGCTGCAGCACATCGCTTACCACGACGGCCTCACCGACCTGGCCAACCGCACCTGTTTCCATGAACGGCTGGAGGTGGCGGTGGAGCGCAGCACCGGCGACGCGGCGCAGCGCTTCGCGGTGATGTTCCTCGACCTCGACCGTTT
This sequence comes from Betaproteobacteria bacterium, assembly GCA_031379415.1. GTDB lineage: Bacteria > Pseudomonadota > Gammaproteobacteria > Burkholderiales > Burkholderiaceae_C > Rubrivivax. The sequence continues at coordinate 14,912 of JANNFE010000310.1, forward strand.
CAAGATCGTCAACGACAGCCTGGGCCACATTGCCGGCAACCAGCTGCTGCGCGAGGTGGCGACGCGCCTGCGCGGCTGCGTGCGGCCGAGCGACCTGGTGGCGCGGCTGGGCGGCGACGAGTTCGCCGTCCTGCTGGAAGACCTGCACGACCGCGGCCACGGCATGCGCCTGGCGCAACGCGTGCTGGACGCGCTGGGCCGGCCGCTGAACCTGGCCGGCACCGAGGTCGTGCCCGGCGCCAGCGTCGGCATCACCTTCAGCGACCTGGGCTACCGCACGGTGGACGAGGTGCTGCGCGATGCCGACCTGGCAATGTACGAAGCCAAGGCCGGCGGCCGCGGCCGCGTGGCGCTGTTCGACAGCTCCATGCACGCCAAGGTGGCCGAGAAGCTGGCGCTGGAATCCGACCTGCGGCGCGCCATCGGCGAGGGCGCGCTGTCGGTGATGTACCAGCCGCTGTACTGGCTGGAGCCGCTGCAGCTGTACGGCTTCGAGGCGCTGGCGCGCTGGGTGCACCCGGAACGCGGGCCCATCAGCCCGGCGGTGTTCATCGCGCTGGCCGAGGAGTCGGGCCACATCGAGGCGCTGACCGACTGGGTGCTGGACCAGGCCCTGGCGCAGCTGTCGGTGTGGCAGCGCCAGCTGCCGGATGCAGCCGCGCTGGGCATGCACGTGAACATCTCCGGCCGCGACCTCGCGCGGGACGACCTGGCGCTGGTGGTGCAGCAGCTGCTGGGCCGCCATGGCGTGGCGCCGGGCAGCCTGACGCTGGAGATCACCGAGACCACGCTGATGGGCCGGCTGGAGACCGCGCTGCAGACCATGGGCCAGCTGCGCGAGGCCGGCGTGCGCTTCTCCATCGACGACTTCGGCACCGGCTATTCCAGCCTGTCCTACCTGAGCACGCTGCCCATCGACAGCCTGAAGATCGACCGCAGCTTCGTGATGGGTCTGCACGACAAGCCGCACCATGTGGAGATCGTGCGCGCCGTGCTCAACCTGGGCCAGACGCTGGGCCGCAAGGTCATTGCCGAGGGCGTGGAAACGCCGGAGCAACTGGCCACGCTGCGCGAACTGGGCGTGCCCATCGGCCAGGGCTACCTGCTGAGCCGGCCGCTGCGGCCGCAGCAGGTGACGGAGCTGCTGGCCGTCAGCGTGACGGCCTGACGAGCATCACCGGGCCGGCGCCTCGGTGACGAAGCCGATGCGCGTGAGCCCGCCGTCCTGCAACCAGCCGATGACTTCGGCCACGCGGCCATAGGGCACGCGGCTGTCGGCGCGCAGCTGCACTTCGGTGAGTGGGTCGCGTTGCGCGGCGTCGCGTGCACGCTGCACGATCTGCGCGCGATCGGCCGCCTCGTCGCCCAGGAAGAGCTTGCCTTCGGCGTCGATGGCCAGCGCCACGAAGGCCGGTGCGTTGCTGGCGCTGCCGCCCTCGGCCTTGGGCAGGTCGAGCTTGAGGCTGCTGGTCATCAGCGGCGCGGTGATGATGAAGATCACCAGCAGCACCAGCATCACGTCGATCAGCGGCGTCATGTTGATGTCGCTCATCGGCTGCGCGACGGGCTTGCGCTCCAGGCGTCCGAAGGCCATGTCAGTGCTTTTCGCGGTCCAGCACCATCTGCAGCAGATCGTGCGCATAACCTTCGAGCTCGGCCTCGCAGGCCGCCACCCATTTGCCGAAGACGTTGTAGGCCAGCACCGCGGGCACGGCCACGGCGATGCCGGCGGCGGACATGATGAGAGCTTCTCCGTAGGGGACCGAGACCTTGTCTATGGACAGGATGCACGCCGCAGCGATGCCGGCCAGCGCGTGGTAGATGCCCCAGACGGTGCCGAACAGACCGACGAAGGGCGCCGTGCTGCCGATGCTGGCCAGCAGCACCTGGCCGAACTGCAGGTGCGCCAGGCCGCGGTGCAGCGCGTCGCG
>JANNFE010000314.1:0-8818 GCA_031379415.1 Betaproteobacteria bacterium
AAGGTGGCCATCGTCGCTTGCATGCGCAAGCTGCTGACCATCCTCAACGCCATGCTCAGAGACCAAGCCCTGTGGGACGCGGCCAAGCATGCCAAACCAGTGGCGAAGGCTTGACATGGAACACAGTTGCTCAAGGGGCAACGCCAGCGGCCCGGCGGAGCCGGTTCCGCGGCGTTCGTTGGGCTCCGACCGGTGCAGGTTGCGCTTCAGCGGCCCCTGCGGTCGTCGTCGCGCCCCGGGTTGCGGTCGTGGCCGCCGCCATGTTGCGGCTGGCGATGGTCATGGCGGTCGTAGCGGTCGTAGCGGTTCGGGATGCCGTCGCCGTCACGGTCCCAGCGCGGGTTGTAGACGCGGTCATAGCGGTTGGGTATGCCGTCACGGTCGGCGTCGCCGCGGCCGTGTGCGCGGTAGGGCTGGTACACCGGATAGACCGGGTAGGCCTGGTGCACCGGGTACACCGGGTAGGGCCGATAGACCGGCTGCGCCACGACGACCGGTGCGCGGTGCAGGTAGGGCTGCGGGGCATAGATGCCGACCGGGCTGCCGATGGTGACGGACCATTGCACGTCGACATCGCCACGGGCCTGCGCCAGGCTGGCGGCGGAAAGGCCGGCCACGGCGAGCGCCAGGACGGCGAGGGGCTTGCTGTTCATCTGTCGATACTCCTTCGGTGGTTGCTGACACAGCGCGGTGCGCGGCGTCGCAGTTCCTCAACGTCTGCAGCTTGCGCGCCGTTCACGCACTTCGTGTCAAGCCGGCGTAAAGCTGCGCGTGGCGATGTGAGCACTCGAAACCGCGCGAGGCCCCCCGTACACTCCACCTCGTGGAAACCAAGTGGCTCGAAGACTTCGTGAGCCTGGCCGAGACGCGCAGCTTCTCGCGTTCGGCGCAGCTGCGACATGTCACGCAGCCGGCCTTCAGCCGCCGCATCCAGGCGCTGGAGGCCTGGGCCGGCATCGACCTGGTGGACCGCTCGTCCTACCCCACGCGGCTGACGCCGGCCGGCGATACCTTCCACGCCCAGGCGCTGGAAATCCTGGAAGCGCTGCAGGCCACGCGCAATCTGATGCGCAGCCACCAGGCCGCGGGGCAGGACATGATCGAGTTCGCGGTGCCGCACACGCTGGCCTTCACTTTTTTCCCGCACTGGCTGATGGACCTGAAGACCGACCTGCGGCCGAACTTCGGCGCCATGAAGACGCGGCTGACCGCGTCCAACGTGCACGACGCCGTGCTGCGCCTGACCGAGGGCGGCTGTGATCTGCTCATCGCCTACCACCACCCGTCGCAGCCCCTGCAGCTGAGCGCCGATCGCTACGAGATGCTGAGCCTGGGCCACGAGACGCTGGCGCCCTATGCCAAGGCCGGCCCCGACGGCCAGCCACTGTTCCGCCTGCCCGGCCGGCACAACGAGCGCGTGCCCTTTCTGAGTTACGCCTCGGGCGCCTACATGGCGCGGCTGGTCGAGGTCATCCTCAAGCAGGCCGGCGAGCCGCTGCACCTGGAGCCGATCTACGAGACCGACATGGCCGAAGGCCTGAAGGCCATGGCCCTGGAAGGCCACGGCCTGGCCTTCCTGCCCTACAGCAGCGTGAAGAAGGAGCTGCGCGCGCGCCGACTGGTGGCCGCCGCACCGTCCGGCCCGCTGGAGCTGACCATGGAAGTGCGCATCTATCGCGAACGGCCCGAGCTGGCGCGCCACGTCAAGCCGGGTGTGCAGGCGCTGTGGGATTTCCTCGGTACTCAGGGTTCACCCTGAGGCTGGATGCGCCCCCGACATGACCCCTGCATGAATCGGCATTGGCCCACACCGCCGCGCGCCCGCTACAGTCCGCCCCCAGCCAGTGCCCAGCCTTGGTGCTTTACCTTGGCCCGTGCCTTGCATCGGCTTCCTAGAATCGCGAACACGCTGTGTTCACAGGAGATGACATGAAGAGATTGACCCTGGTACTGGCTACTCTGGTCGTGGCCGCAACCGGTGCCCAGGCCGCCGACACGCTCAGCAAGATCAAGGAGACCGGCGCCGCCACCATGGGCGTGCGCGAAAGCTCGGGCGCGCTGAGCTACACGCTGGGCGACGGCAAGTACGCCGGTTTTCACGTCGAGGTCTGCCAGCGCGTGCTGGCCGACGTGCAGAAGAAGCTGGGCCTGGCCAAGCTCGACGTCAAGTACCAGGCCGTGACCTCGCAGAACCGCATGCCGCTGGTGCAGAACGGCACCGTCGACATCGAATGCGGCAGCACCACCAACACCGCCGCGCGCCAGAAGGACGTGGCCTTTGCGGTCACCACCTACGTCGAAGAGGTGCGCATCGCGGTGAAGGCCAACTCCGGCATCACCAGCATCGCGCAGCTGGCTGGCAAGAACATTGCCACCACCACCGGCACCACCAGTGTGCAGTTGCTGCGCAAGCACGAACGCGCCGCCAACGTCGACTTCAAGGAAGTCTTCGGCAAGGACCACGCCGACAGCTTCCTGCTCATGGAAAGCGGCCGCGCCGATGCCTTCGTGATGGACGGTCAGATCCTGGCCGGCAACATCGCCAAGGCCAAGAACCCGGCCGACTTCAAGATCGTCGGCGAGGTGCTGAGCGTGGAGCCCATCGCCATCATGATCCGCAAGGACGACCCCAACTTCAAGAAGCTGGTCGACGAGAGCATCAGCGCCATGATGAAGAGCGGCGACATCGCCAAGCTCTACGACAAGTGGTTCATGCAGCCCATCGCGCCCAGCAACACGCGCGTGGGCCTGCCTGTCAGCGATGCCACCAAGACGGCGTGGGCGCAGCCCAACGACAAGCCGGTCGAGGACTACCTCAAGAAGTAAGCCACCGGCCAGGGCCCGCCATGTGAGCGGGCCCTGTTTCATGCACTGACGGGGGAGGGGCTGCGTGGCCACTTGGGACTGGCAGGTCTTCTGCAAGGAGACGACGTCGGGTGACGTGGTTGCCGGCTGCTTCGGCCGCGGTGGCGACATCACCTACCTGAACTGGATCCTGTCCGCCTGGGGCTGGACGCTGTCGGTGGCCGTGCTGGCCTTGATCGTGGCGCTGGCCGTGGGCTCGCTGATGGGCATCCTGCGCACCGTGCCCGACAAACGCCTGGTGTTCATCGGCAATGCCTGGACCGAGCTGTTCCGCAACATCCCGCTGCTGGTGCAGATCTTCCTGTGGTACCACGTGCTGCCGTCGATCTTCCTCACGCTGCGCGGCGTGCCCAGCTTCATTCTGGTGGTGTTTGCTCTGGGCTTCTTCACCAGCGCGCGCATTTCGGAACAGGTCAAGGCTGGCATCCAGGCGCTGCCGCGCGGCCAGCGTTACGCCGGCCTGGCCGTGGGGCTGACGCTGCCGCAGACCTACCGCTACGTGCTGCTGCCGATGGCCTACCGCATCGTCATTCCGCCGCTCACCAGCGAGAGCATGAACATCGTCAAGAACTCGTCGGTGGCCTTCGCGGTGAGCATTGCCGAGCTGACCATGTTCGCCATGCAGGCCGGCGAAGAGACCTCACGCAACGTCGAGATGTACCTGGCCGTCACGGCGCTGTACTTCGTCTCGGCCTTCTCGATCAACCGGCTGGCGCTGTTCATCGAGAACCGCGTGCGCGTGCCGGGCATGATCGGCGGAAAGTGAAGGCGGGCGCATGAACCTCGACTTCTCTTTTCTGAACTGGGGCGTGGTCTCCAGCTTCGTGCTCAAGGGCCTGATCTTTTCGGTGCAGCTGACGCTCATCGCCATGGTCGGCGGCATCGTGCTGGGCACGCTGCTGGCGCTGATGCGCCTGTCGGGCAAGACCTGGCTCGTGATGCCCGCGGCGGCCTACGTCAACACCATGCGCAGCATCCCGCTGGTGATGGTGATCTTGTGGTTCTTCCTGCTCATCCCACTGCTCATCGGCAAGTCGCTGGGCGCGGAGCTGTCGGCCATCGTGACCTTCACGCTGTTCGAGGCCGCGTACTACTCCGAGATCATGCGCGCCGGCATCCAGAGCGTGTCCAAGGGCCAGGTCTACGCGGGTTATGCGGTGGGCATGACCTACAAGCAGACCATGCAGCTGATCATCCTGCCGCAGGCCTTCCGCAACATGCTGCCGGTGCTGCTGACGCAAACCGTCATCCTGTTCCAGGACACCTCACTCGTCTACGCCATCGGCGCCTACGACCTGCTCAAGGGCTTCGAGATCGCCGGCAAGAACTTCAACCGCCCGGTGGAAACCTACCTCGTGGCCGCCGTCGTCTACTTCGTCATCTGCTTCTCCTTGAGCATGCTCGTGCGCAAGCTGCAGCAGAAGATCGCCATCATTCGATAGGAGCTCGCCGCCATGATCGACATCAAGAACATCAGCAAGTGGTACGGCAGCTTCCAGGTGCTGACCGACTGCACCACGTCCATCAAGAAGGGCGAGGTCGTGGTCGTCTGCGGGCCTTCGGGTTCCGGCAAGAGCACGCTGATCAAGACCGTGAATGCGCTGGAGCCCATCCAGAAAGGCGACATCACGGTCGACGGCATCAGCATCAGCGACCCCAAGACCGACCTGCCCAAGCTGCGCGCGCGCGTGGGTATGGTGTTCCAGCATTTCGAGCTGTTCCCGCACCTCAGCGTGACCGAGAACCTCACGCTGGCGCAGATCAAGGTGCTGGGCCGCAGCAAGGAAGAAGCCGCGCAGCGCGGCCTGAAGATGCTCGACCGCGTGGGCCTGATGGTGCACAAGGACAAGTTCCCCGGCCAGCTCTCGGGCGGCCAGCAGCAGCGCGTGGCCATCGCGCGCGCGCTGAGCATGGACCCCATCGTGATGCTCTTCGACGAACCCACCTCGGCGCTCGACCCCGAGATGGTGGGCGAGGTGCTGGACGTGATGGTTCAGCTGGCCAACGAAGGCATGACGATGATGGTCGTCACCCACGAGATGGGTTTCGCGCGCAAGGTCAGCCACCGCGTCATCTTCATGGACGCGGGCAAGATCGTCGAGGACTGCAAGAAGGAAAGTTTCTTCGGCGACACCGAGTCACGCTCGGCGCGCGCGAAGGACTTTCTCTCAAAGATCCTTCAGCACTAGAGCTTCAGGGTTCGATGGCGGCGCCCACCAGCGCCTCGCCACCACCCACGGTGCCGATGAAGCTCGCCTTGCCGGTGGCCAGGTCCACGCGGTACCAGCGTGTGGCCGCAGCGCCCTTGTTGCGCAGGCCGGCATAGGCAGCGTTGTTCAGGTCCGAGATGTCGAAGCTGGCATGGTCGAAGCTGCCCACGCCCAGCGTGCCCACGGTGTACAGCCGCCCGGTGTTGGGCGACACGGGAGGTGCCACGCCTTCCTTCGTGCCTTGGTGCACCAGCGTGCCCAGGGCGCCGTCGAGCGCGTAGTTGGTGGTGATCTTGTCGTTGGTCTTGTTGTAGGTGTAGCCGGCGGCCACCACACGCGCTGGTTTGCCGGCGTTCGCGTCGCTGGCGTCGTAGGCCAGACGGCCGTCGAACTGCACACCGGGCGCATGGGCGTCGCCGTCGACCACGGCACCGGTGTCGGGGTGCAGGCGCAGGTTGAAGCCGGCGTCGTTGACGACACGGATGCGGTCGACCGTGGGGTTGAAGTCGACGCCCCACTCGGTGCCTTCCGTGGGCAGCGCCGCCGGTGTGCCCACGGGCGTGGCGCGAGCCTGGGCGACGTCGATGCGGTAGAGCTGGCCCGAAGCGCCCAGCGCAAAGAGCTCGCCGCGTGCGACGCGGTAGTCGATGCCCAGCAGCGTCTCGCCGGCGCGCAGGCCCTGCAGCGGCCTGCGCTCGAGCACGTTCTGCGGCTGGCCGGCGTTGAAGCGCAGCAGTTGGTTGGACAAGCTGATGGCGACGATCTCCTCCTTGGCCTTCGGCCCCACGGTTTCGGGGGCGCTGGCGCAGGCACTCAGCAGCAGGGCCAGGGTGGTCAAGGTGAGGGGACGCAGGGGCAACATGGCAGGGCACGCGGGCTGGCCGCGCGGGGCAGTGACAGATGGCGGGGATATCGGCTGCCCAGCGGCGGTCTGAAGCAGACCCGCCAAGGCCGGATGCGAGAATGCCTTGATGCCCGAGTCCATCACGATCACGCGCCCCGATGACTGGCACCTGCACCTGCGCGACGGCGCGGCGCTGGCGGCCGTGCTGCCAGCCACGGCGCGCCAGTTTGCGCGGGCCATCGTCATGCCCAACCTCAGGCCGCCCATCACCACCGCGGCGGCCGCGGTGGCCTACCGGCAGCGCATCGGGGCCGCGCTGCTGAACGGGCCGGCAAGAGGCATGGCCTTCGAGCCGCTGATGACAATCTACCTCACCGACAACACGCCACCCGATGAGATCGCACGCGCCAGGGCTGCCGGCGTGGTGGCGCTCAAGCTCTACCCGGCCGGCGCCACCACCAACAGCGACGCCGGTGTCACCGACATCCGCAAGACCTACGGCACGCTGGAGGCGATGCAGCGCCACGGCCTGCTGCTGCTGGTGCACGGCGAAGTGACACACCCCGACATCGACATCTTCGACCGCGAGGCGGTGTTCATCGACCGCGTGATGATCCCGCTGCGCCGCGACTTCCCGGAACTCAAGGTCGTGTTCGAGCACATCACCACCGCCGAAGCCGCGCAGTACGTGGCGGCCAGCGATGGCCCCACGGCCGCCACGCTGACCGCCCACCACCTGCTCTACAACCGCAACGCCCTCTTCACCGGCGGCCTGCGCCCGCACTACTACTGCCTGCCGGTGCTGAAGAAGGAAAAGCACCGGCTGGCGTTGGTGCAGGCCGCGACATCGGGCAGCCCGAAGTTCTTTCTCGGTACCGACAGCGCCCCGCACGCTGCGGCGATGAAGGAACAAAGCGTCTGCGGCGCCGGCTGCTACACCGCACCGGCGGCGCTGGAGTTGTATGCCGAAGCCTTCGAAGCGGCTGCTGCACTGGACCAACTCGAAGCCTTCGCCAGCCTCAACGGCCCGGCCTTCTACGGCCTGCCACGCAACACCGGCACCGTGACACTCCGGCGTCAGGCCTGGCAGCTGCCCGAGACGCTGCCCTTCGGCGACGCCACCATCAAGCCGCTGCGCGCCGGTGAGACCCTGAACTGGAAACTGCAATGAGCCAAGACCGCGTGATGCTGCTGATCGACGCCGACAACGTGTCCGTCGACGTCATGGAGCAGGCGGTGCGTCTGCTGCTCAACCAGCATGGCGGGCTGCACGTGCGCCGCGCCTACTGCACGGCCGAAAGCGCAGTGGCCAACCAGACCGTGTTCAAGCGCCTGGGCATCAAGCCCATGGTCAACCTGGCCGCGGGCAAGAACAGCACCGACATCGCACTCGCGGTGGACGCCATCGACCTGGTGCTGGCCGAACGCCCCGACGTGGTGGTCATCGCTTCGTCCGACAGTGACTTCGCGCCGCTGGTGCACCGCTTGCGCGAGAAGGGCTGCGTGGTGCGCGGCATCGGCCAGCAGGGCAAGACGGGCGACGAGACGCAGGAGGTCTACGACGACTTCACGGTGCTGGAGCATCGCAAGTCCGCCGCCAGCGAAGCCGACAAGCCGGCGCGCAAGATCGCCCGCACCGGCACGCGCACAGCCGCGCGCAAGACATCGGCGGCCAAGAAGGCACCTGCGGCGAAGAAGGTGGCCGCCAAGTCGGCCAGCGCCAAGACCACCGCCCGCAAGACCCCGGCGCGCAAGACCGCCGCGGCCGCCGCGCCGGAGCCAGCCGAGGTGCCCGCGATCTTCGTGCCGCCTCCGGAGCCCACACCGCCGGCCGAGCGCGCAGCGCGCCGTGGCGGCACCTCGATGGATGCCGTGCTGGCCTGCCTGCCCGAACTGGCGGCCGGCCAGAGCCTGGCGCTGAACGTGGCCGTGCAGCGCCTGCGTGAAGCGCAGCTGCTGGGCAAGAACAGCTCGTCGATCAAGCTCTTTGCCCAGTGGGGCGACCGCTTCGAGCTGGGGCCGGCCGACAAGCCCACCCAGGTGCGCCTGGCGCGTTGACACACCAAGGCCCCACCGGGGCAGGGTTTGCTTGAAACGCGCGGGGCAGCCCTAACATCCTGCCTGTCGCATTTTCTGGCGCGCCATGCCGGCGCGTTGCCGTCATGAAGCGCATTCTGCTGTTCGTCGTCACCAACATTGCCGTCATGGTGGTGCTGGGCATCGCTGCCAGCCTGCTGGGCGTCAACCGCTTCCTCACGCCCAACGGCCTGAACCTGGGCATGCTGCTGGGCTTTGCCGCGATCATGGGCTTCGGCGGCGCCATCATCTCGCTGCTGATCAGCAAGCCCGTCGCCAAGTGGAGCACGGGGGCCAAGCTCATCAACGATTCCACCGACCCCACGCACCGCTGGATCGTCGGCACCGTGGAGGGCTTTGCCAAGAAGGCCGGCATCGGCATGCCCGAGGTGGCCATCTTCGAAGGTGAGCCCAACGCCTTTGCCACCGGTGCCTTCAAGAACTCGGCGCTGGTCGCCGTGTCCACGGGCCTGCTGCACACCATGAACCGCGAAGAGGTCGAGGCCGTCATCGGCCACGAAGTGGCACACGTCGCCAACGGCGACATGGTGACCATGACGCTCATCCAGGGCGTGATGAACACCTTCGTCGTCTTCCTGTCGCGCGTCATCGGCTACTTCGTCGACAAGGTGGTGCTGCGCAACAACAACGACGGTCCCGGCATCGGCTACTACGTCACCACCATCGTGCTGGACATCGTGCTCGGCGTGCTGGCGGCGGTGATCGTGGCCTGGTTCTCGCGCCAGCGCGAGTACCGCGCCGACGCCGGTGCCGCGGCGCTGATGGGCCGCAAGCAGCCCATGATCAACGCGCTGGCACGGCT
>JANNFE010000352.1:0-1932 GCA_031379415.1 Betaproteobacteria bacterium
ATCGGCCGCGGCGGCCAGAACGTGCGCCTGGCGTCCGAGCTGACCGGCTGGCGCATCAACATCATGACGGCCGAAGAGTCGCAGGCCAAGGAAGCGACTGAAAGCGAATCGGTGCGTGCACTCTTCGTCGACAAGCTCGACGTTGACGCCGAAGTGGCCGACATCCTGATCGCCGAAGGTTTCTCCAGCCTGGAAGAAGTGGCCTATGTGCCGCTGCAGGAAATGCTGGAAATCGAGTCCTTCGATGAAGACACCGTGAACGAACTGCGCACCCGCGCCAAAGACGCGCTGCTGACGATGGAAATCGAAAAAGAAGAAAAGGTCGAAGAGGTCTCGCAAGACCTGCGCGACCTGGAAGGCCTGACGCCCGAGCTCATCAACCAGCTTGCGCAAGGTGGCATCCACACCCGCGACGACCTGGCCGACCTGGCCGTGGACGAACTGACCGAGATGACCGCCATTGATGAAGAGCGCGCCAAGACGCTGATCATGAAGGCCCGCGAACACTGGTTCAACGTTTGAACGCAGCGCACGCCAACCGCCTTCAGCACCAGCAACACCCGAGGAAACAGAACCCATGGCCGTGATGACCGTCGCCCAGTTAGCCACACAGCTTGGTCGCCAGACCACGGCGCTGCTCGAGCAACTGCAATCGGCCGGTGTGACCAAGCAGTCGCCCGACGACGCGCTGACCGAGACTGACAAAGAGCGTCTGCTTGATTTCTTGCGCACGTCGCACGGCACCGTTGCCGGCGCCGAGCGCAAGAAGATCACGCTGACCAAAAAGACATCGACCGAGATCAAGCAGGCCGATGCCAGTGGCCGCGCGCGCACGATCCAGGTCGAGGTGCGCAAGAAGCGCGTCTTCGTCAAGCGCGACGACGTGCCGGCCGCTGAACAGCAGCCAGAAGGCCCCAGCGCCGAAGATCTGGACTTGCTGCGACGCGAAGAAGAAGCGCAGGCCCAGGCCGAAGCCATCCGTGTGCAGGAAGAAGAGCTTGCAGCCGCGCGCCTGGCGCGTGAGCAGCAAGAACGTGCCGCGCGTGAAGCCGCCGATGCAGCCGCTGCGGAAGCAGCCGCGCGCGCCGCCGCAGAAGCCGCAGCCGTTGCCGCCGCAGCCGCGGCCTTGAGCAAAGCCGCCGGCACCGCAGCCGCACCATCTGCTGCAGCGGTAGCTGCCGCTGCAGCGGCCGTTGAAGGTGCCAAGCCCGCAGAACCGGCCAAGCCCGTGCTGCGGGTGGTGAAGGCCGCTGACAAGGCCGCCGAAGACGCCGCCAAGTCCGACGACCTGGCGCGCCGCCGCAAGGCCGCAGAAGCCGAAGCCGCTGCCATCCGCGCGATGATGAACGCGCCGAAGAAGGTGATGCTGGCGAAGAAGCCCGAAGAGCCCAAGCCCGCCGACGCGGCTGCCACGGCCGCCAAGGAAGCCATCAAGGGCACCATCCACAAGCCCAAGGCAGTGCCGGGCGCAGCCACGACGGCGGGTGCCGCCAAGCCGGGCGTCAACAAGCAGGTCAAGTCAGAAAAGCTCTCAAGCAGCTGGGCCGACGACGCTGCCAAGAAGCGCGCTGCGCTCAAGGGCCGCAGCGACGGTGGTGGCGCAGGCCGCCCGGGCTGGCGTGCGCCGCGCGGTGGTGCGCGCCGTGGTGAACGCGGAGACCATGAAGGTGTTCCGCAGTCGGCCGAGCAAGTGGTGCAGGAAGTGCACGTGCCAGAGACCATTTCTGTCGCCGACCTGGCGCACAAGATGAGCGTCAAGGCTTCTGAAGTCATCAAGCAACTGATGAAGCTGGGCCAGATGGTCACCATCAACCAGCAGCTGGACCAGGAGACCGCGATGATCGTGGTCGAAGAAATGGGCCACAAGGCGCTGGCTGCCAAGCTCGACGACCCCGAAGCGTTTACTGAAGAAGAAACCGCACTGCACACTTC
>JANNFE010000394.1:0-22542 GCA_031379415.1 Betaproteobacteria bacterium
GCAGGCATACTGTATATATTGACAGTATGCAGCCCAAACCTCTTGGCTCAGGTGCACCACCCGCCACGCTGATGTTCATGCCTGGCCCGGGCGCCGTGAAGGGCCGCGGCACGGTGTGGGCCATCGAGCACCGCTTCAGCAGCGAACAACGCGCCAGCTTCGACGACGGTTGGGGCACGCTGGAGCAGGCGGAGCAGGAAGAGCGGTCGGCGCCCGACACGCAGATCATCGAAGAGAACGTCCGCGGGATCCTGTCGGGAAATGACTCACCCGACATCGGCTTCGACCTCTCCATCAATCCTTACCGCGGTTGCGAGCACGGCTGCGTGTACTGCTACGCGCGGCCCACACACAGCTACCTGAACCTGTCGCCCGGCATCGAATTCGAGACGCGCATCATCGCCAAAGTCAACGCCGCCGAGCGCTTGCGCGAAGCGCTGTCGGCACGTGGCTACACGCCAGCGCAGCTGAACATCGGCTCGGTGACCGACGCCTACCAGCCGGCCGAGAGGCGGCTCGGAATCACGCGCTCCGTCATCGAGGTGTTGTCGGCGGCCCGACACCCGTTTTCCATCATCACCAAGGGCAGCGGCGTCGAACGCGACATCGACCTCATTGCGCCCATGGCGGCGCAGCGCATGGCGGCGGCCTACGTTTCCATCACCACGCTCGACGCGCAGCTGGCGCGCAAGCTCGAGCCGCGCGCCGCGTCTCCGCAACGAAGGCTGCGCACCATCCAGGCACTGGCCGAGGCGGGCATCCCGGTGGGCGTGAGCGTGTCGCCGGTCATCCCCTTCCTGAACGAGCCCGAGCTCGAACGCATCCTGGAAGCCGCACGCGATGCCGGTGCGCGCTCGGCCTTCAGCATCGTGTTGCGCCTGCCCTGGGAAGTGAACCCGCTGTTCCAGCAGTGGCTGGAAGCCCACGTGCCCGACCGCGCCGCGCGCATCATGGCCCGCGTGCGCGAGATGCGCGGCGGCAAGGACAACGACAGCCACTTCGGCACCCGCATGACGGGGCAGGGCGTTTGGGCGCAGCTGCTGCGGCAGCGCTTCGAAAAGGCCTGCACCCGACTGCGGCTGAACCGCCAGCGCACCGAGCTCGATCTGTCGCAGTTCCGCCCGCCGCCGCGTGACCTGGCGCAGGGCCAGTTGTTCTAGGCGTGCCCGGTCAGCACGGCCACCAGCGCATCACCAGCCCGCTCGCCCGCCCAGCACTTGCTGCGCCGCACCCTGGCGATGTGCGTACTGGTCTTCGACTGCGACCGTGTCCCGGTCAAGGGCCAACCCAGTGCCCGGATGCGCCGACACCTGTTCGCGCCGGAGACGCGTCAACCGCGCCGCCGGGCCACAGTTGCTTGAGTTCACGCGCTCGCACGCCCTGCTGCATCGGCCCACAACCCCCGCGCCATGAAGTCAGCCTGAGTGCCCTGTAGCTCGCCGAGTGAGCCACGTCGCTCCTCCACGCACACAGAGCCTACTTGAACAGATCCTTCACGCGGTCGGTCCAGCTCTTGGCGTTGGGCGAGTGGCGGTCGCCGCTCTTCTTGAAGGCTTCGTCCAGCTCTTTCAGCAGCTTGCGCTGGTGCTCGGTGAGCTTGACCGGCGTTTCCACGGCCACATGGCAGTACAGGTCGCCGGGATAGCTGGAACGCAGGCCCTTCACGCCCTTGCCGCGCAGGCGGAAGGTCTTGCCGTGCTGGGTACCTTCGGGCAGCTCGATCTCAGCCTTGCTGCCCAGCGTCGGCACTTCGATGGTGCCGCCCAGGGCGGCGGTGGTCAGGCCCACCGGCACGCTGCAGTGCAGGTCGTCGCCGTCGCGTTCGAAGATCTCGTGCTGCTTGACGCGGATCTCGATGTACAGGTCGCCCGCCGGGCCGCCGTTGGTGCCCGGCTCGCCGTTGCCGGCGCTGCGGATGCGCATGCCTTCGTTGATGCCGGCAGGGATCTTCACCTCCAGCGTTTTCTGCTTCTTCAGCTTGCCGGCGCCGTTGCAGGTGGCGCACGGTTCGGGAATGATCTTGCCGCTGCCATGGCAGTGCGGGCAGGTCTGCTGGATGCTGAAGAAGCCCTGGCGCAGGTGCACCGTGCCCGCGCCGTTGCAGCTGGGGCAGGTCTTGGCACTGGTGCCGGGCTTGGCGCCGCTGCCATGGCAGGTCTCGCAGCTCTCCCAGCTCGGCACGCGGATCTGCGTTTCCTTGCCGAAGGCGGCTTCCTCCAGCGTGATCTCCATCGCATAGCTGAGGTCGCTGCCGCGGTAGACCTGTTGGCCGCCGGCGCCGCGCCGAGCGCCGCCGCCCTGGCCACCGAAGATGTCGCCGATGATGTCGCCGAAGGCTTCGGCGAAGCCACCGAAGCCTTCGGCGCCCGGCCCGCCGCGGCCGCCCATGTTGGGGTCGACACCGGCGTGGCCGTACTGGTCGTAGGCGGCCCGCTTCTGCGCGTCGGAGAGCATCTCGTAGGCCTCCTTGGCCTCCTTGAACTTCTCTTCGGCCTTCTTGGCATCGTCACCTTGGTTGCGGTCGGGGTGATGCTTCATCGCCAGCTTGCGATAAGCCTTCTTGATGTCCTCGTCCGAGGCGTTCTTGGGCACGCCCAGGATGTCGTAAAAGTCGCGCTTGGCCATGAATGGTCTCAGGGTCGCAAAAACAGAGCCGCCGCGTTGATGTGCAGGCGCAGCCTGTCACTTCGAACGCGGCGAGATATTCCGGCGGGCCAACGGCCCGTCCGGAATATCACTTCTTGACTTCCTTGAAGTCGGCGTCGACCACGTTGTCGTCGGCCGGCTTGGCCTTCGGCCCCTCGCCGCTGCCGCCAGCGGTGCCACCCGGCGCCGCGCCGGCCGCACTGGCCGCGGCCTGCGCGTCGGCATAGACCTTCTCGCCCAGCTTCTGGCTGGCCGCCATCAGCGCTTCGGTCTTGGCCTCGATGGTCGCCTTGTCGTCGCCCTTGAGCGCTTCCTCGACGTCCTTGATGGCGGCCTCGATCTGGGTCTTCTCGGCCGCATCCAGCTTGTCGCCATGCTCGGCGAGGCTCTTCTTCACCGAGTGCATCGTGCCGTCGGCCGCATTGCGCGCCTGCACGAGCTCGACCTTCTTGGCGTCTTCGGCCGCATTGGCCTCGGCGTCCTTGACCATCTTCTCGATCTCGGCCTCGCTCAGGCCCGAGTTCGCCTTGATCGTGATCTTGTTTTCCTTGCCGGTGGCCTTGTCCTTGGCACCGACGTGCAGGATGCCGTTGGCGTCGATGTCGAAGGTGACCTCGATCTGCGGCAGGCCGCGCGGCGCCGGCGGAATGCCTTCGAGGTTGAACTCACCCAGGCTCTTGTTGCCCACCGCCAGCTCGCGTTCACCCTGGTAGACCTTGATCGTCACCGCCGGCTGGTTGTCGTCGGCGGTGCTGAAGGTCTGCGCGAACTTGGTCGGGATGGTGGTGTTCTTCTTGATCATCTTGGTCATCACGCCGCCCAGCGTCTCGATGCCCAGGCTCAGCGGCGTCACGTCGAGCAGCAGCACGTCCTTGCGCTCGCCGCCCAGCACCTGGCCCTGGATGGCCGCACCCACGGCCACGGCTTCGTCGGGGTTGACGTCCTTGCGCGGCTCCTTGCCGAAGAACTCCTTGACCTTGTCCTGCACTTTGGGCATGCGCGTCATGCCGCCCACCAGGATCACGTCGTCGATCTCGCTGAGCTTGACGCCGGCGTCCTTGACGGCGATCTTGCAGGGCTCCATCGTGCGGGCGATGAGCTCGTCGACCAGGCTTTCCAGCTTGGCGCGCGTCAACTTGATGTTGAGGTGCTTCGGCCCCGACGCATCGGCGGTGATGTAGGGCAGGTTGACGTCGGTCTGCGTCGAATTCGACAGCTCGATCTTCGCCTTCTCGGCCGCTTCCTTCAGGCGCTGCAGCGCCAGCACGTCCTTGGTCAGGTCGACGCCCTGGTCCTTTTTGAACTCGGTGACGATGTAGTCGATGATCCGTTGATCGAAGTCCTCCCCGCCCAGGAAGGTGTCGCCGTTGGTCGACAGCACTTCGAACTGCTTTTCGCCGTCGACATCGGCGATCTCGATGATGCTGATGTCGAAGGTGCCGCCGCCCAGGTCGAAGACGGCGATCTTGCGGTCGCCCTTGCCGTGCTTGTCCAGGCCGAACGCGAGGGCTGCTGCAGTCGGCTCGTTGATGATGCGCTTGACCTCCAGGCCGGCGATGCGGCCAGCGTCCTTGGTGGCCTGGCGCTGGCTGTCGTTGAAGTAGGCGGGCACCGTGATCACGGCTTCGGTGACCTCTTCACCGAGGTAGTCCTCGGCGGTCTTCTTCATCTTGCGCAGCACTTCGGCGCTGACCTGCGGCGGCGCGAACTTCTTGCCGCGCACTTCCACCCAGGCGTCGCCGTTGTCGGCGGCGGCGATGGTGTAGGGCATCAGGTCGATGTCCTTCTGCACTTCCTTCTCGGTGAACTTGCGGCCGATCAGGCGCTTCACGGCGTACAGCGTGTTGCGCGGGTTGGTCACCGACTGGCGCTTGGCGCTGGCGCCGACCAGCACCTCGCCGTCTTCCTGGTAGGCCACGATGGACGGCGTGGTGCGTGCACCTTCGCTGTTCTCGATGACCTTGGTGGTGTTGCCTTCCATGATGGCCACGCACGAATTCGTGGTGCCCAGGTCGATGCCGATGATCTTGCCCATTTGTCTTGGCTCCTGTGGAGTGGATGCGATGTGTTGGAGTTGTGGATAACTTGCCGGCTTTCAAGCCTGCCGGGCTGTGGATCGCGCTGGGTTCGGCGCTATTTGGGCGCCGCCACGGTCACCAACGCCGGGCGCAGCACGCGCTCGGCAATCAGGTAGCCCTTCTGCAGCACGGCCACCACGGTGCCGGCATCCTGCTCGGCGGGCACCACGCTGATGGCCTGGTGCTGGTGGGGGTCGAACTTGGTGCCGGCCGGCGGCGCGATGGCCACCACGCGGTTCCGTTCCAGCGCCTGGCTCAGCTGGCGCAGGGTGGCGTGCACACCTTCGAGCAGCTGTTCGGGCGTGGCATTGGGGATGGAGATGGCCGCCTCCAGGCTGTCCTTCACCGGCAGCAGGCTCTCGGCGAAGCCTTCGACGGCGAACCTGCGTGCCTTGGAGACTTCTTCCTCGGCGCGGCGGCGCGTGTTCTCGGCCTCAGCCTTGGCGCGCAAGAAGGCGTCCGAGACTTCGACGTGCTTGGCCTGGAGTTCGGCCAGTTGGGCTTCAATGGCGGGGGCGGCGGCTGTGGCCGGGGGCTCGGCTGTCGCCGGCGTGTTCTGGTCGTCTGGCGTGTCGTTCATGGTGTGGGAGAAAAAGGCCTCGCAAGAGGATTGGGGCCCGCCGTACTTTTTCAAGTGGGGTCTTTTGCGCGACCGGCGCTCAATGTTCCGGGTCGTCGATGCTGGCGCTCCAGCGCTGCCAGTCGGCAAGCTGCCGGCGGTCGCGCTTGGTCGGCCGGCCCTGCTCGATGGCGGTGGCCGGCTCGACGCCCAGTCGGCGCGCTTCGGCGGCCTTCAGGCGGGCGGCGATGCTCTCCGGCGTTTCGGCGTACAGCGCCTGGGCCACGGGCGCCGGGCCGCGTGCGGTGCTCAAGGCCAGCACCTGGACCGTGCGCAGCACCGGGCCTTGACGCAACTGCAGCAGATCACCGGCCTTGAGCTCGCGCGCCGCCTTCACGGGCGCGCCGTTCACTTGCACGCGGCCGCGGCCGATCTCTTCGGCCGCCAAGGCCCGCGTCTTGTAGAAGCGCGCGGCCCACAGCCATTTGTCCAGGCGCACGCGCCCGTCGTCGCTCATGGAGGTACGGTGCGGCCAGCGGCCGACCCCGCCCAGCGGGAATTCGCACTCGGGGAACCCTCGTTGCTCATACCGTCTCCAGTGTCAGGCGCACCACGCTGTCCAGCCCGTCGATGCGGCCGTCGGTTTCGCGGTTGTTCAGTTCGATGCGCCCGCCCAGCGCCATCACGATCTCATGGCAGATGGCCAGGCCCAGGCCGGTGCCGCTGTGGCCGCTGGCGTCGGGGCGTGAGGTGGCGAAGGCCTGGAACAAACGCTGGCGCTGCTCGGGCGCAATGCCGGGGCCGCTGTCGGCAACGGTCAGCTGCGCGGCGCCATCGGCCACCGCCAGCGTCACGCCGAGCCGCCCGCGCGGCGGCGTGTGGCGGATGGCGTTGTGCAGCAGGTTGCGCGTGAGCTCGCGCAGCGCCCAGGCGTGGGCACGCACCGGCGCGGGTGCGGTGGCGAGGTCGAAGTCCAACTCGGCGGCGGCGATCAAGGCCGACAGGTCCAGCGCCACGGCGCGCACGATGGTCGCCCAGTCCTCCACCGGTCCGCCTTCGCTCAGGCCCTGCTGGCGCAGTTGCTCCACCTTGGCCAGCGCCAGCATCTGGTTGGCCAGCTCGGTGGCGCCTTCCACCGTGCTGGCGATTTCGTCCAGCGCCAGGCCCGGCGCCACGTCGCCGCGCCGCGCCGACTGCACCTGCGTCTTCAGCACCGCCAGTGGCGTGCGCAGCTGGTGCGAGGCGTCACGCACAAAGCGCTTCTGGTGGTCCAGCAGGCGGGCCATGCGCGCCAGCACCGCGTTGGTGGCGTCGACGATGGGCCGCAGCTCGCGCGGCGCGCCGTCGGCCGGCAGCGGCGACAGATCGGTGGCGCTGCGCTCTTGCAGGCGCTGGCTGAGTTCACGCACCGGCTGCGTGGCGCGCTGCACCACCCACACCACCACACCGGCGATGACGGCCACCAGCAAGGCTTGCTGCCACAGCGTCTGCAGCAGCAGCGCACGGGCCAGCGTCTTGCGCAGCTCCAGTGTCTCGGCCACCTGGATGGTGGCCATGCCCTGGCCGCCGGAGCCGGCCACCGGCTGCAGCAGCACGGCCATGCGCACCGGCTCGCCGCGGTAGCTGGCGTCGTAGAAGTGCACCAGCGCGGCGTAGACGTTGCGCTCGGTGCCCGCGGGCCGCGGCGGCGGCAGGTCGCCAAAGCCCGAGACCATCTCGCCGGCAAAGCCCGACACCTTGTAGTAGAGCCGGCTGCGGTTGTCAGCCTCGAAGGGCTCCAGTGCGCTGTACAGCAAGTTGCTCTGCAGCCTGGGCGCGCCGCCGGCTGTGCTGAATTCCAGCAGCTCGCCGATGGCCTTGGCGCTGGCCAGCAAAGTGCGGTCGTAGGCGGTGTCGGCGGCCTGCAGGGCCTGCCGGTACAGGCTGACGGCATTGAGCAGCACGAAGCCCAGCACCGGCACCAGGATGCCCACCAGCAGGTGGCCGCGCAGCGTCGCGCGCCAGTGCAGCCACGCGGGCATCACTCACCTCCCTTCAACAGGTAGCCCAGGCCGCGCAGCGTGACCAGCTGCACCGGCGTGCCAGCCAGCTTCTTGCGCAGGCGGTAGACCACCACCTCCACGGCGTCGGGCGCGACATCGGCCTCGCCGGCAAACACCAGGTCGGTCAGGCGTTCCTTGGCCAGCGCGTGGCCGGGCCGCGTGAGCAAGGCGCGCAGCAACGCGGCCTCACGCGCCGTGAGGTCCAAGGCAGCGCCGCGCAGGTAGACGGCGCCGCTGTCGGCGTCGGCCGACAGGCCGCAGAACTCGCGCGCTTCGGTCGCGCCGCGGGTGTCGAGGCGGCGGCGCGCCAGCGCGCGCACGCGCGCTTCCAGCTCGTCCAGGTCGAAGGGCTTGGCCAGGTAGTCGTCGGCACCGGTGTTCAGGCCCAGCACGCGGTCGCCCACGGTGCCGCGCGCGGTCAGCACGAGCACAGGCGTGTTCAGTCCTTCGGCGCGCGCCGCGGCCAGCACCTGCAGGCCGTCGCGCCCGGGCAGGCTCAGGTCGAGCAGCACCACGTCGGGCACGCTGGCACGCCAGCGGTCGAGTGCACGTGCGCCGTCGCCGCACACCACCACCTGCGCGCCCAGGCGCTCGAAGCTGCGCCGCAGGGTGGTCTGCATCGCAGCGTTGTCTTCGATCAGCAGCAGTTTCATCGGGGGCTGAGGATTATCGGCAGCCTCATCTCACCTCGGGTTCACCCGGAGTCCGGCGACAGCCGTTTGACAGGCACCATCCCGATCATCGGCAGACCTCGAACGATACGGAGACACACCCATGCGCCGCGATGCTTTCCTGAAGTCCCTGGCCGCCCTGGCCGCTGCCGGCACGCTGCCGCTCGCGGCCCGCGCCGCCGCCAACCTGAAGATGATGATCCCGGCCAACCCTGGCGGCGGCTGGGACACCACCGGCCGTGCGCTGGGCAAGGCGCTGCAGGAAGCCGGCGTCGCCACCGCCGTGACCTTCGAGAACAAGGGTGGCGCGGCAGGCGCCAACGGCCTGGCGCAGTTCGTCAATGCGGCCAAGGGCGACGGCAACTCGATGATGGTGATGGGCGCTGTGATGCTGGGCGGCATCATCACCGGCAAGCCGCCGGTGAGCGTGACGCAGGCCACGCCGCTGGCCCGCCTGACCAGCGAGTACAACGTCTTCGTGGTGCCTGCCGATTCGCCGCTGAAGAGCATGAAGGACGTCGTCGAGCAGATGAAGAAGGACCCCGGCAGCGTGAAGTGGGGCGGCGGCTCGCGCGGCGCCACCGAGCACATCGCCGCGGCCATGCTGGCGCGCGAAGTGGGTGTGGACGCAGCCAAGATCAACTACGTGCCCTTCCGCGGCGGCGGCGAGGCCACGGCGGCCATCCTGGGCGGCAACGTCACCGTGGGCGGCAGCGGCTACAGCGAGTTCCAGCAGTACATCGAGACGGGCAAGATGCGCGCCATCGCCGTCACATCGGCCACGCGCCTGAAGGGCATCAACGTGCCGACGATGAAGGAGCAGGGCTACAACGTCGAGATCGGCAACTGGCGCGGCGTCTACGGCGCGCCCGGCATCACGCCCGACCAGGTCAAGGTGCTGGTCGACATGATCGTCAAGGCCACAAAGACCAAGAGCTGGGCCGATTCCATGGAAAAGAACAGCTGGACGCCGGCCCTGCTGACCGGCAAGGAGTTCGCCGACTTCGTCGACCGCGAATTCGCTGGCCTGCGCGCCACCATGGTCAAGGCCGGCATGGTGTGAGAACGACTCCCCCGAAGCGCCTGCGGCGCTTCCCCCCAGGGGGCGCCGCCAGCGGCCCGGCAGAGCCGGTTCCGCAGCGGCAGCTTGGTCCCCACGTGCCGAGGAACCCATCGAATGACTGAACAGTCTGCCGCGATCCGGCACCAGACCCTCATCGGCGTCGGCGCCTTGCTGCTGGGGGCGTTGATGGCCATCGGCGCGTGGTCGATTCCGTCCACGGCAGGTTATGCCGGCGTGGGGCCGAACTTCCTGCCCTGGTTGGTGTCGTGCGTGCTCTGCCTGTGCGGCGTGTGGCTCATCGTCCATGCGCGCAGCGGCGGCTGGCGCGACATGGAAGAGCCCTCGGGCGCAGCCAGCGGTGACTGGCAGGGCCTGGCCTGGGTGGCAGCGGGTGTGGCGGCCAACGCCGCGCTCATCACCGTCATCGGCTTCATCCTCAGCTGCACGCTGTGTTTCATGCTGGCCGTGCGCGGCCTGCGCGGCAGCGAAGGCAAGCCGCACGGTGGCGCGCGTGGCCTGGTGATGGACTTCGTCACCGGCTTCCTCATCGCCGCGCCGGCCTTCTGGCTCTTCACCAAGGCCCTGGCCATCAACCTGCCCGGGCTCACCAGCACCGGCTGGCTCTGACGCCGCGCCATGGACATCTGGACCCAGCTCCTCGGCGGCTTTGCCACCGCCGGCACGCCCATCAACCTGATGTGGGCCTTTCTCGGCTGCGCCATCGGCACCGCCATCGGCGTGCTGCCGGGCCTGGGCCCGGCGGTGACGGTGGCCATGCTGCTGCCCATCACGGCGCAGGTGGAACCCACGGCCAGCATGATCTTCTTCGCCGGCATCTACTACGGCGCCATGTACGGCGGCAGCACCACGTCCATCCTGCTGAACACGCCGGGCGAGACCGGCACCATGGTCACTGCGCTCGAAGGCTTCAAGATGGCCAAGAGCGGACGCGCCGGTGCGGCGCTGGCCACCAGCGCCATCGGCAGCTTCGTGGCCGGCACCATCGCCACCGTGCTGGTGACGCTGTTCGCGCCGGTGGTGGCCAAGTACGCCGTGCTGCTGGGCCCGCCCGAATACTTCATGCTGATGCTGCTGGCCTTCACCACGGTGAGCGCGGTGCTCGGCAAGAGCACGCTGCGCGGCATGACGGCGCTGTTCATCGGCCTGGCCATCGGGCTCGTCGGCCTGGACCAGATCACGGCGCAGGTGCGCTACACCGCCGGCATCCCCGAGTTCATGGACGGCATCGAGGTCGTGCTGGTGGCCGTGGGCCTGTTCGCCGTGGGCGAATGCCTCTACACCGCGCTCTACGAAGGCAAGAGCGAACAGCAGATGAACCGCATGGGCGGCGTGCACATGACGAAGGCCGAGTGGAAGCGCTCGTGGCCGGCCTGGCTGCGCGGCACCTTCATCGGCTTTCCCTTCGGCACCATCCCGGCCGGCGGCTCGGAGATTCCGACCTTCCTGAGCTATGGCGTCGAGCGCAAGCTCAGCAAGCACCCGGAAGAGTTCGGCACCGTCGGCGCCATCGAAGGCGTGGCCGGGCCCGAGGCGGCCAACAACTCGGCGGTGACGGCCACGCTGGTGCCCCTGCTCACCTTGGGCATCCCGACTTCCGTGACCGCGGCCATCCTGCTCAGCGCGCTGCAGAACTACGGCATCAACGCCGGACCGCAACTGTTCCAGACCAGCTCGACCCTGGTGTGGGCGCTGATCGCGTCGCTGTACATCGGCAACGTCATGCTGCTGGTGCTGAACCTGCCGCTGGTGGGCATGTGGGTCAAGCTGCTGAAGATTCCGCGGCCGCAGCTGTACGCCGGCATCCTGATCTTCGCCACCATCGGCGTGTACGGCATGCGGCAGAGCGCCTTCGACCTCTTCCTCATGCTCGGCATCGGGCTCGTTGGCGTGGTCATGCGGCGCTTCGACTTCCCCACCGCGCCGGTCATCGTCGGCATGATCCTCGGTCCGCTGGCCGAAGCGCAGATGCGCAATGCGCTGTCCATCGGCGAAGGGCATTGGAGCGTGTTCGTGCAGCGGCCGATGTCGGCGGTGCTGCTGGCCATCATCGTGGCGGTGCTGGTGCTGCCGCGGCTGATGGCGTTGCTGCCGCGCCGCGCCTAGTCCCCTCCAAGGGGCGGCCCCCCTTGTTTGCCCGCTTGCCCTCGGTGCGGTGCTGCATACACTGCGCCGACAACGGGATCGATGGGTCATCCAGGCCCCGGCCCGAATGAACGGCGTCGGGGGACGATGTGAACACCGGGTACCTGATTCGGCGCTTGGCGCTGTGCACCAGCATCGTCGCGGCCTTCGGCACGCTGACCGCAGCGCCGGCCTTGGCCGCCGAAGCCGCAGCCACGGTAGCCGTCGACAGCTTCCGCGTCGAAGGCAACACGCTGCTCGACATCAATCGCATCCAGGCCGCGCTGGCGCCCTTCAAGGGCCGCCGCACGCTGGAAGAGCTGCGCAAAGCGGCCGACGCCGTGCAGCGCCTGTACGCCGAGGCCGGCTTCGGTGGCGTGGTCGCCTTCCTGCCGCCGCAGCAAGGTGGCGAGCCCGGCGTGGTGAGCATCCGCGTGGTCGAGGGCAAGGTCGCCAACGTGCGCGTGCAGGGTGCACGCTTCCACACCGAGGACAACATCCTCGCCAGCCTGCCCGACCTGCAGACCCAGGCCACGCCACGCCTGCGCCGCATCGACACGCAGATCGAGCTGGCCAACGAGAACCCGTCCAAGCGCGTGCAGGTCCTGCTGCGCCCGGGCCAGAAGCCGGGTGAAGTGGCTGCCGACCTCAAGGTGCTCGACCGCGCGCCCGTGTCCTACAGCCTGAGCCTGGACGACACCGGCAATCAGCGCACCGGCCGCGTGCGCGCCGGCATCGGCTGGCAGCATGCCAATGTCTGGGGCATCGACGACGTGGTCAGCCTGCAATACCAGACCTCGGTGAGCAAGCCCAGCCAGGTCAGCGTCTTCAGCGCCTTCTACCGCCACCCGGTGCCGGGCTGGCTGATGGTGTTCGACGGCTATCTCGCCGTCAGCAATGTCGACGGCGGCAGCGGCAGCACGGCGGCCGGCAACCTGCGCATCAACGGCCGCGGCAACCTGGCCGGCATCCGCGGCACCTGGCTGCTGCCGCGCTGGGGCGAAGTGGATCACCGCGTGAGCCTGGCGCTCGACCGGCGCGAATACCTCAACCGCTGCGACCTCGACGGCCTGGCCAGCGCCGCCTGCGGTTCGGCCAACCAGGACGTGGCGGTGACGCCGCTGTCGCTGGACTACGCGTTGCGTGGCAGCGCGCCGCTGTCGTGGTCGCTCACGCTCACCGCGCTGGGCAACCTGAAGCTCGGCGGTGCCAACGGTTCGGCCGAGGACTTCAACAACCAGCGTGAAGGCGCGAAGCAAGGCTTCGGGGTCTTCCGTCTCACCTCGTCGGTGCAGCATGAGCTGAGCGACTGGCAGCTGCGCGCCCGGCTGTCGCTGCAGTGGACGAAACAGGCGCTGGTGGCCGGCGAGCAGTTCGGCCTGGGCGGTGCGGTGTCGGTGCGCGGTTATGAAGAGCGCGAACTGGTCGGCGACAAAGGTGCCGTGGCCACGCTGGAAGTGGGCAGCCCCGAGCTGCTGACGCGCAGCACCGCCGATGAACCTTCGCTGCGTGCCTTCGCTTTCGCCGACGGCGGCTCGGCGGCCAACAACCTGAACGCACCCTGCGCGGTGGACAAGACACGCTGCTCTCTGGCCTCGGCCGGCCTGGGCCTGGCCTTCGAGCGCCAGCGCCTGCAGGCGCGGCTGACAGCCGCCGTGGCCCTGAAGGAAGGCGTGCTCACGCGGCGCCATGACACCCGAGCGCATGTCTCGGCCAACCTGTCGTTCTGACACCCAACCCGGTGACTCGGCCATGAACACGAACCCGCTGCTTGCCTCTCTTCAACGCGCCCTGCGCGCGCGCCGACCCGCCTGCCAATTCAACCGCCGCCCGCGGCGCCTGGTGTGGGCGCTGGCGCTGGCCGGCGTGGCCACGCACGCGCTGCTGCCGTGGGCCGGCCAGGCGCAGGCGGCCGGAGCCCTGCCCACCGGCATGAACGTGGTCAGCGGCCAGGCCACGGCCACGCAGGCCGGCAGCCAGCTCACGGTGAGCAACAGCGCGGGTGCCGTGCTGAACTGGCAGAGCTTCAACATCGGCGCCGCCCATGCCGTGCGCTTCGAGCAGCCCAACGCGGCGAGCAAGGTGCTCAACCGCGTGGTCGGCAACAACCCCTCACAGATCTTCGGCAAGCTCAGCAGCAACGGCGAGGTCTGGCTGGTCAACCCCTACGGCGTGCTGTTCGGGCGCGACGCACGCGTCGATGTCGGTTCGCTGGTGGTGTCCACGCTCAACATCGGCAACGACAACTGGCGCGCCGGGCGCTTCAGCCTGACGGGCGGTGCAGGGGCCGATGCAGGCATCGTCAACCAGGGCGAACTGCGCACCACCACTGGCGGCCGCGTGCTGCTGCTGGCCGGTGCCGGCGGCGTGCGCAACGAAGGCCTGATCACGGCGCCCGACGGCCAGGTGGCCCTGGCCGCCGGTGCCAGCGTCGACCTGGTGGACGGCCAGACACGGCACGTCGCCGTGCGCGTGCAGGCGCCGCAAGGCGAGGTGCTGAACCTGGGCAGCCTGGCCGCTGGTGGCGGCCGTGTCGACCTGGTGGCCGCGATGGTCAACCAGCAGGGCTTCGTGCGCGCCGAGAGCCTGTCGGGACAGAGTGGTGAGATCGTGCTGCAAGGCAGCCAGGGCGTGAACCTGGCGGCCGGCAGCGTGACCAGCGCGGCCGGGGCCAGCGGTGGCCAGGTGCAGGTGGACGGCGGCAGCGGCAGCACCATGCTGGCGGGTGAAGTGAGTGTCACCGGCAGCACCGGTGCCGGTGGTGATGCCCTGCTGCTCGGCCGTCAGGTGGGCCTGCTGGACGGCGGCTTGGTCGACGCTTCGGGCGCGGCCGGCGGTGGCCGCGTGCGTGCCGGCGGTGGCCTGATGGGCAAGGATCAGAGCGTCACCAACGCGCGCGCCGTCTACATGGGCCCCGGCATGAAGATCATGGCCGACGCCACGCGCAGTGGCCACGGCGGCACCATCATCCTGTGGGGCAACGAGGCCACGCGCGCCTACGGCACGCTGAGCGCGCGCGGCGGCGCCGAAGGCGGCGACGGTGGCTTCATCGAGACCTCGGGCGGCTGGCTCGATGCGCGGCCGGCGTCGGTTCGCACCGACGCCGCGCGGGGCCGCGCCGGGCAATGGCTGCTGGACCCGAACAACATCCGCATCGACAGCCAGTTCCCGAACACCAACGTCAGCGCCAGCCCCGACTTCACCAGCACGAATGACAGCGCCATCGTCAACGTCGGCACCATCACCGCCGCGCTGAACGCCGGCAACAACGTCACCATCACCACGGGCACGGGTGGCACCAATCTGCAGGCCGGCGACATCACGATGTCCAACGTCTTCCTCAGCGCCAACCCCGCGCAGCGGGTGTCGTTGACGATCACGGCGGCGCGCAACATCATCTTCTCCGATTCCACCATCCAGACGACCACGGCGCCGCTGGATGTCACGCTCAGTGCCGCCAACGGCAACAGCGGCACGGGTTCGATCGCGCTCGACAGCGTCAACATCCGCACGCGCGGCGGCAACATCAACCTGGGCGGCGCCACACGGGCGGTGGGCCCGAACATCACCAGCCCGCGCGCCGGCGCGGTGGGTGTGGGCGATGCCGAAGACGCGGCCATCGGCGTGGCCGTGCTGGGCTCGATCCTCGATGCCGGCGCCGGTAACGTCACCATCACCGGCCAGGCCCTGCCCGGCGCCGTGGGAGGTGCCGGCGTCTATGTCGCCGACCAGTCGTTCTTCGATGGCGAGGTCTTCCAGGACCGGCCGACGAACATCCTGGGCCGCGACATCGACATCTACGGCTGGGTCGATGGCAACCAGGACGGCGCGCGCATCGGCTTCTACATGCAGGGCGATGTCACGATCCGCGCCAGCCACGGTCTGACGCTGACCGGAGTGGCCAACTCCAACGTGTACCACATCGACGGCCAGCGCCAGGTGCGGCCCATCGGTGTGTGGCTGGACGGCGGCACGCTCAGCGTGACGCCGAGCGCCGCCGATCCCACGGCCTTCCTCACCATCGACGGCACCGTGCGCGACGCCGCGCCCACCGGCGCCGGCGCAGTGCGACTGGGCGTGCTGGCCGAAGGTGCTCCCAACGTCATCGAGGCCAGCGGCGGCGCGGCGGTCAGCATCGTCGGCCGTGACCAGCTGGACGTGCCCGACCGATCGGCGGCCGTGCAACTGGGTTCCGACGCCCAGCTCGACTTCAATGGCGCTGGCGCCGTGACCATCGACGGCAACACCCGTGTGCTGCTGAACGCCAGCCTGGGGGCGCCCTTCGGCCAGAACCTGACGATCAGGGCCGGCGGTGATCTGAGCTTCGGCGGCACCATCGACGGCGACCCTGCTGCGGTGAGCTTCGCGGGGCGCGACATCGTCTTCAACTCTGCGAGCATGTTCATCGGCAACGTCGTGCCGGCGACCTTGACGCTCACGGCCAACCGCGACATCCGCATCGGCTCGTCCTTCATCAGCCCCGAC
Source organism: Betaproteobacteria bacterium (assembly GCA_031379415.1). Taxonomy (GTDB): domain Bacteria; phylum Pseudomonadota; class Gammaproteobacteria; order Burkholderiales; family Burkholderiaceae_C; genus Rubrivivax. Next base: position 15,687 of record JANNFE010000394.1, read on the forward strand.
GGCGACACCATCACCATGAGCTTGACGGCGGCCGCTGGCGGCTCGGGCGCCGGCACCGTGGAGCTCGACCAGAGCGGCCTCTACAGCGGTGGCGCCAACATCACCATCGGCGGTGGTTCCAGCGCGGTGGGGCCGAACATCACGGCGCCGCGCACGGGCGCGGTGGCCAGGGACGGCGGCTCGTCGGCCAGCGGCGTGGCCATCCTGGGCTCCACGGTCGACGCGGGCGGCGGCCAGCTGCGCATCAGCGGCCAGAGCATCGCCACCGGCGACAACGCCTACGGCGTGCTCGTGGCCGCCGCAGGCGAAGGCAACAGCTTCCTGTACGGTGGCACCATCGACATCTTCGGCTGGGTCGACTCCAACGCCGCCGTCAAGCGCACCGGCGTCTACCTCGATGCCTCCAGCGCCCTCTACGGCGCGAGCTCGGTGGACATCACCGGCCTGGCCAATTCGACGGTGTTCCGCGCCGGCGACGTGGCGCCCGTCGGCGTGGAGATCCACGGCTTCATCGGCGCCTGGGACGCGTTCCAGGGTGGGGGCCCGCCCGCGGCACTGTTGAGTCGCATACAGGTCCAGGGCGTGGCACCGCCGCAGGAGCAGCCTCCGGCGCTGACCATCCTGGGCACCACCAACGACGGTGCGCGCACCGACGCGTCGCCAACGCGCTACGGCGTGCTCATCAGCGACACGGCTGAGATCGTCGTCGGCTTCGGCTTCGACCGCGCCGGCCGCGGCCGCGATGTGATCAACGGCGGGGCACCCGCGGGAGGACCATCGGCCAGCATCACCGGCACCGACCTCTCGGCCAACAACGAGGTCTCGGTACGCATGGTGTCGCCCAGTGCCAGCTTCGATCTGGCCAGCAGCCTGAGCATCCAGGGCAACCGGCGGGTCGAACTCGGTGGTGTCATCAGCGCGCCTTTCGAGGGGCCGATGGAGGTGCGCGCGGGCACCACGCTCAGCCTGATCGACGCGCAACTGTTCGGCGCGCCCACCACAGCCACGTTCCAGGGCGACAGCCTGCTGCTGGCCAGCGGCAGCGTCAACTTCGAGGCGCCGACCGCCATCCTGCTGCGTTCACCCGAGGTCCGCCTGGGTGTGGGCAATACCTTTGAAGCCGTTACGCTCGGCTCGATCCGGGTGCTGACCAATCGTTTCGTCACTGATCAGCCGTCTACGCTCATCGCCGCGGCCGAGGGCACGGCCATCGCCATCGCCGGCTTCGACGGCGCGTCCAACATCACCTCGATGCAGTCCACGAACCAGCCGGTTTCGCTGCAGACCGAGGTCGGGCGTTGGCTGATCTACGCCGTGGACGACAGCATCCCCGATGCCGGCCTGAACTTCTCCTTCCGCCAGTACGGCATGACCTACCCGGTCGAGCCCGTGGCAGGCGGCAACGGCCTGGTCTATGCGTTGGCCCCAGTGCTGACCTTGAGCAGCGCCACCGCCATCACCAAGGTCTACGACGGCAACAACACCGTCACCACGCCCGGCGTGAACTTCAACCTCAGCGGTCTGCGGCCCGGGCAGGGCGCCGAGTTCGGGGGTGGCAACATCACCGTGGCCTACCCCGGTACCAACGCGGGCAACAACCAGTTGCTGACGGTGGCCGGCTATGTGCAGCCCGCCATCTCCGACGCCAACGAGCGCCCGGTCTATGGCTACACGACGCAGTTCGACGTGCGCGGCAACATCACGCCGCGCCCGCTCACGCTGGCCGGTGTGACGGCGGCCGACAAGGTCTACGACGGCAGCCGCGCCGGCACCCTGGCTGGCGGTGCGCTGGCCAACCTGGTGGCCGGCGAGACGCTCGCGTTGAGCCTGAGTGCCGGCTTGTTCGACACCGCCAACGTCGGCAACGGCAAGGCCGTGACCGGCACCGTGACCCTGAGTGACGGCACGGGCCTGCTGTCGAACTACCAGCTGGTGGGCGGTGGCGCCGTGTCGGCCACGGCCAACATCACGCCGCGCGAAGTGAGCGTGCTGAGCTTGCAGGCCGCGGGCAAGGTCTACGACGGCACGCTCGGTGTCAGCGTCACCGGTGGCAGCCTGAACGGCCTGGTGGAAGGCGAAACGCTGGGCCTGAGCTTTGCGAACAGCCAACTCGCCAGCGCAGGCGTCGGCACCAACAAGACGGTGAACACGACCCCCACGCTGCAGAACGGCAGCGGCCTGGCCACCAACTACACGCTGCTGCTGAGCCAGGCCGGCTACGCCAGCAATGCCGCGGTGACACCGGCGCCGCTGCTCTACGTGGCCAACCCGGCCACCTTCGTGGTTGGCGAACTGGGTGCGTTCACCGGCACCGTCACCGGCTTCGTGGCCGGCGAGACGCAGGCCGGCGCGACCACCGGCAATCTGGTCTTCGCAGCCAACCTGCCCGCTGGCGCGGGCGCCGGCAGCTACGCCATCAACGGTTCGGGCCTGGCCGCGGCCAACTACAGCTTCGCCCAGGCGGCGGCCAACGCGACGGCGCTGACCCTCACGCCCGCGCCGATCACCTTCGTGCCCACGCCCGAGGGCTTGCCCGAGATCGACGACACGCAGCGCGCCTTCCGCCAGTCCTTGCCGCCGCTGCCCCGCGGCCCCGAGGGCACGCGCACGCTCGACGCCCTGCAGTCGCTGCGCGTCGATCCGAGCTGGCTGTCGATGTCCTTCGGCGAGCTCGACCTGTCGGCGCTGTCGCGCGAGGAGATCGCGGCGCTGCTGGAAGCGCGGCGCCAGTACAAGATGCAGGTCTTCAGCGCCGCGCGCGACCGCCTGGCCCAGGATCCGTCGCTGGCCGATGTGCCGGCCTGCCAGACCGCGCGCCAGGCCGAGGATGGCCGCTGCCTTGTGACGGCCGAGCTGCTGACGGCCATCGACGAACGCGGTGAAGGCGCCGTCATCGCCGCTGTGCCGCTGCCGCCGATAGCGCCGGCCTCGACCCAGGCCCCACAACTGGCGGCGCCTGCCGCGGCGCCGTTGGCGCCTGTGGTGAGCGCGCCGCCCGCGCCCATCGCTCTGGCGCCGGCCAGCCCCACACCCGCCGCGCCCCTGCCCGCTGCGCCGCCTGCGGCCGTGGCTGCCGCGCCGGCGCCTGCAGCCACGCCGGTGGAAGCGCGTATGCCGCCGCGCGTGCGCGTGGCCGCCCAACCCACCATCGTGGCGCCGGCGCTGCCACAGGCGCGGCCGGTGCGCAGTGCCAGCATCCCGCAGATCCAGCGCAAGATCGCCGTGCTGGTGGGCATCGACAACTACGTCGACGAACGCATCCCGGCGCTGGAGAACGCGCGCCGCGACGCCGACGCCGTGGCGCGCGTGCTGGAGAGCCGGCTCGGCTACGAGACCATCATCGTGCGCGACGCCGGCCGCGAGGCCATGGTCGGCGTGCTCAACAAGCTGGCGCTGCAGACCCGGCCCACCGACTCGGTGGTCGTCTACTACGCCGGCCACGGCACCGTCATCGACGGCACCGGCCAGGGCTACTGGATCCCGGCCACGGCCGACGCCGAGAAGCCCGAAACCTGGCTGTCCAACCGCGACATCGGGCGCCTGCTGGGCGGCATCCGCGCCTCGCAGGTGGTGCTGATCTCCGACAGCTGCTTCTCGGGCAGCCTGGTCGGCGACAAGCGCCTGCAGGCGCCAGCCGGCACCGACCCGCAGACCATCCTGCGCCGCCGCTCCACGCTGGTGATGTCCTCGGGTGGTGACGAGCCGGTGGCCGACGGCGCGCGCAATGGCCATTCACCCTTCGCCAACAGCCTGATGGGCAACCTGCAGGGCCTGGACAACTGGCGCTCGGGTGGCAACGTGTTCGAGCGTGTGTTGACCGAGGTGACGCAGCGCCTGCCGCAGACGCCGCGCTACGGCCCGGCGCGCGACTCGCGCTCGGCCGAGGGTGGCGACTACCTGTTCGAGCAGCGCACGCTGGGCACGCGCTGAAGCGGGCTCAGTCTGATGCACCCATGGCGAGCGCGCGTTCGCGCTGGCCCTGCAGCTCGGCGGCCGTTGCCTGGCGCGTCGGCCAGCCCTGCAGGTGGCGCAGCGCCAGCGCAGCCAGGGCGTCGATGAAGCCCGGCTCGTCGTTCAGGCAGGGCACATAGGCGAAGCGTTCGCCGCCCGCTTCGATGAAGGCTTCGTGCGCCTCCTGGGCGATCTCTTCCAGCGTCTCCAGGCAGTCGGCTACGAAGCCCGGGCACATCACGTCCACCGACTTCACACCCTGCGCCGCCAACGCGCGCAGCGTGGGCTCGGTGTAGGGCTCCAGCCACTTGGCCTTGCCGAAGCGGCTCTGGAAGGTGACCACCATCCGCTCGCGAGCAATGCCCAGGCGCTGCGCCAGCAGCCGTGCGGTGACGTGGCACTGGCAGTGGTAGGGATCGCCCATCAGCAGCGAGCGTTCCGGCACGCCGTGGAAGCTGAGCACGAGTTTGTCGGCGCGGCCGTGTTCGGCCCAGTGCGCCTGCAGGCGCAGCGCCAGCGCTTCGATGTAGCCGGCGTCGTCGTGGTACTCGCCGATAAAGCGCAGTTCGGGCTGGCGGCGCGCCTGTTGTGCCCACTGCATGACGGCGTCGGCCACGCTGGCGGTGGTGGCGGCGGCGTACTGCGGGTACATCGGCAGCACCAGCACGCGCGTGGCGCCTTCGGCGCGCAGGGCGTCCATCACGCGGGCCACCGACGGTTGGCCATACCGCATGGCGTGGCGCACGATGACGCCATGGCCGTCAGCAGCCAGCTTCGCACCCAGTGCGTCGGCCTGACGGCGCGTCCACACCGCCAGCGGCGAGCCTTCGGGCGTCCACACTGTGGCGTACTTGGCGGCCGAACGCGCCGGCCGCGTGCGCAGGATGATGCCGTGCAGGATGGGCCACCAGACCAGGCGCGGGATCTCGACCACACGCGGGTCGCTCAGGAACTCGCGCAAGTAGCGGCGCAGGGCCGGCGCGGTGGGCTCGTCGGGTGTGCCCAGGTTCACCACCAGCACAGCGGTGCGCGCTGCTTCGCCGTGGCGGAAGGGCACTTCGGTACGGAAAGTCATTCGGCGGGACTGACAGAGTGGCTGCTGCGGCGCGCCAATTCGGCCAGCACCGAGCTCAGGTCGACCGGTTTGGTCCAGCAGCCGTCGAAGCCGGCGCGGCGCGCCGGCCCAGCCACCAGATGAGCCTCGTCGGCCGTGCACAGGTAGGCGGGCAGCGCAGGCGCCTGCAGCGCGCGGCGCAGCGCGGGCAGCAGTTCGTAGCCGGTGGTGTCGGGCAGGTGCAGGTCGATGACCAGCATGTCGGGCACCCAGCGCGGCACCAGTTCCAGCGCTTCGGCGCCACTGCCGGCGGTTTCGATCTCCACGCCACCGGCCAGGCGGCAGGTCTCGATGAAGAGCAGGGTGTTGATGCGGTCGTCGTCGACGTACAGCAGGCGCATGGGCGGCGAGGCTAACGCAGTGGCAGCAGGGGCTGCGGCTGCGTGTCGGTAAAACGCAGCACGTCGAAGCTGACGCAGGCCGAAGCCGGGTCGGCGGGCGAGCCGCCCAGGCCGATGCTGCCGCTGCCGTGCAGCGTGCAGCTGCCGCGGCGCAGGCTGACGATCTCGCCATCGTTGAAGCGCACGTAGGTGCCGTTGTAGCTGAGGTCGGTGAGCTGGAAGCTGCCGCCGTGCCAGTCGAGCCGCGCATGCGAACGCGACACGCGCGTGTCGTCGACGCAGAAAGCGGCCTGCGGGCTGCGGCCCAGGACCACCGGCATCTGCTCGCTGGCGAAGACGCGATGCTGGCCGCCCCACATCAGGCGCAGGCCGTCGGGCTCGCGCACCGCCGTCACGGCGCCGAACTGCGTGGCCGCCGGGTCGACGCCGCCGCCGCGGCGGCCGCCGAGCACATGCACCTGCACGGGCTCGACACGGCCGCGCAGCACCAGCCGGTCGAGGCTGCGGAAACGCGAGCGCATCTCGTCGGCCAAGCCTTCGATGACGTCGTGCGTGAGCAGGGTCTCGTTGTCGCCCGCATGGTCCAGCAGGCGGGCGGCCACGTTGACGGCATCACCGAAACAGTCGCCGGCCATCTCCACCACTTCGCCTCGCGCCATGGCCACTTGCAGGCGCAGGCCGCGCAGGCCCGCCGAGGCGCCGCGTTCGTTGCCGCGCGAGACCATGCCTTCCAGCAGGTCATGCATCTGCATGGCCGCGGCCACAGCCTGCGGCGCGTCGTCGAACACGGCCATCAGCCCATCGCCCAGCGTCTTCACGACATGGCCCTGGTGGTTCTGAACGGGGCCCGCCAGGGCATTGACGCAGTGCGTCACCACCGAAGTAGCCTCGGCATTGCCCAGCGTCTCAAACAGCCCCGTGCTGCCGCGCAGGTCGGCAAACAGCACGGTGCGGTCGGAGATGCGTGTCATGGCGCGCGCAAGTGTAGTTCGCCGTCCTCTGGCATTTGGCCCCCTAGAAGGTGAGGCTAGAGGTTGTCGAGGTAGGTGCGCAGCTTGTCCGAACGGCTGGGGTGCTTGAGCTTGCGGATGGCCTTGGCCTCGATCTGGCGGATGCGCTCGCGCGTCACGTCGAACTGCTTGCCCACTTCTTCCAGCGTGTGATCGGTGCTCATCTCGATGCCGAAGCGCATGCGCAGCACCTTGGCTTCGCGCGGCGTCAGGCTGTCCAAAATGTCCTTCACCACATCCCGCAGGCCGGCCTGCATGGCGGCGTCGACCGGGGCCACGTTGTTGGTGTCCTCGATGAAGTCGCCCAGGTGGCTGTCGTCGTCGTCGCCGATCGGCGTTTCCATGGAGATCGGCTCCTTGGCGATCTTCATGATCTTGCGGATCTTGTCCTCGGGGATCTCCATCTTCTCGGCCAGCGTCGGTGCATCGGGCTCGTAGCC
>JANNFE010000403.1:0-1944 GCA_031379415.1 Betaproteobacteria bacterium
GCGACTTCTGCTTCCTGCTCAACTCGTACGACATCGAGCCCGGCAGCGCCACGCCGAAGATCATGACGATGCTCGACTTCAACTTGTGGAGCTGGAACAGCCGCATCTTTCCCGGCATCTCGCCGCTGGTGGTGCGCCAGAACGACCGTGTGCGCCTGCGCATCGGCAACCTGACGATGACCAACCACCCCATCCACCTGCACGGCCATGAGTTCCTGGTCACCGGCACCGATGGCGGGCCGACGCCGAAGAGCACGCGCCAGTACGAGGTGACCACCGACATCGCGGTGGGCCAGATGCGGCAGCTGGAGTTCGTGGCCGACGAAGAAGGCGACTGGGCCTTCCACTGCCACAAGAGCCACCACACGATGAACGCCATGGGCCACAACGTGCCGACGATGATCGGCGTCGACCACAGCGGTATCGCCCGGCAGATTGCCAGCCTGATTCCCGACTACATGGTGATGGGCGAGCGCGGCATGCACGACATGACCGAGATGGAGATGCCGCTGCCCGACAACACCGCGCCCATGATGACCGGCGAGGGCCCCTACGGCGCCGTGGGCATGGGCGGCATGTTCAGCGTGCTGAAGGTGCGCCGCGAGCAGAAGCCCGGCGACTACAGCGACCCGGGCTGGTTTGCGCACCCGCCCGGCACGGTGGCCTACGAGTGGACAGGCGCGCTGGCCGATCCGGCGCGCTTCAAGGCCGAAGGCACCGGGGCCATGCCGGCGCAAGCGCAGCCGAGCACCGCCACCGAAGTGAAGGTGCGCAAGCCCGGCGGGCATGCCGGGCATTGAAAGGACACAGCACATGAAGACGCTCACCATCCTGGTGCTGAGTTGCAGCCTCGCTGGCGCGGCCTGGGCGCATGGCGACCCACACCCCGGCAAGCCCGCTGTCGTGGCCAAGGAGCAGAAGGCCTGGGGCATTGCCGGCGACGCCAGGGCGGTGCGCCGGACCGTGACCTTCACGATGAGCGACACCATGCGGTTCACGCCGAACACACTCGACGTGAAGCAGGGCGAGACGCTGCGCATCGTGGTGAAGAACGAAGGGAAGATGCTGCATGAGTTCGTGCTCGGCACGAAAGCGGAGCTGGACGCACATGCCGCGTTGATGCTGAAGTTCCCCGACATGGAACACGACGAGCCCTGGATGGCCCACGTGCCGCCGGGCCAGACCCGCAGCATCGACTGGACCTTCAACCGCACAGGTGACTTCGACTTTGCCTGCCTGGTGGCCGGCCACTACCAGGCGGGCATGGTGGGAAAGATCAAGGTCACCCCCAGATGAAACGCAAGCCTTATCAACTCGAAAGAAGGTCGCTCATGAAGAAGACATTGCTCACCACCCTGGGCCTGCTGTGCGCCCTGGCCGCCACCGCTGCCGAGATGACCGACGGCGAGGTGCGAAAGGTCGACAAGGAGACGGCCAGGCTGACCATCCGCCATGGCGAGATCAAGCACCTGGACATGCCGCCGATGACCATGGTGTTCCAGGTCAGGGAGCGCGCCTTGCTCGACAAGGCGAAGGCCGGCGACAAGGTGCGCTTTGCGGTGGAGAAGGTCGGCTCGGCCTACGTCGTCACTGCCATCGAAGCCGCGAAGTAGGCGGCTCAGCCGCGCAGGTGGCAAGCCACCCAATGCCCCTCGCCCGTCATCTTGAGCACCGGCTTTTCGGTGTTGCACAGCGGCTTCTGCGCGATGGGGCAGCGCGTGTGGAAGTGGCATCCGCTCGGCGGGTGGATGGGGCTGGGCACGTCGCCCTGCAGCGGGATGCGCTGGCGCTTGACCTGCGGGTCGGGGATGGGCACGGCCGACAGCAGCGCTTCGGTGTAGGGGTGCTTGGGGTCGGTGTACAGCGCCTTGGCGGGTGCGATCTCGACGATGCGGCCCAGGTACATCACCGCCACGCGGTGGCTGATGTGTTCCACCACGCTCA
>JANNFE010000417.1:0-2608 GCA_031379415.1 Betaproteobacteria bacterium
CGTCGGGCGACCAGATCACCAGGCCCTTGTACGACTGTTCGGCCAGCTCCACCGCCTTCAGCAGGCCCTCGGTGACGGTGGCGCTGATGAGGTGCAGCTTGGCGGTGATGCTGGCGATGAGCACCTCGCCGTCCAGCGTCCAGACGCGAATCTCTTCGTTGCGGAAGACTTCGGTGCCGCTCTTCAGCGGGTCTTGCGCGCCCGAGCCCGTCACGCTTTCTGGGAAGTGCTGGCGGCCATACACCGGCAGCGTGCTGCGCGGCACGTAGGCCTTCCTCGAGGGGCTCCACGAACCTTCCGCTGTGTGCACGGCGGTGCGGCCGTCGAACACCCACGCAGGCAATGGCGCCTTGCTCAGCGCCTTGCCGGCATCGATGTCTTCCTTCACCCAGCCGGCCACCTGCTGCCAGCCGGCGTCCTGCCACAACTCGAAGGGGCCCTGCTTCATGCCGAAGCCCCAGCGCATGGCGAAGTCGACATCACGCGCGTTGTCGGCGATGTCTTCCAGGTGCACGGCGGCGTAGTGGAAGGCGTCGCGCAGGATGGCCCACAGGAACTGTGCCTGCGGGTTGCTGCTCTCGCGCAGCAGCTTCAGGCGTTCGGCGGCCGGCTTCTTCAGCATGCGCTCGATGAGGGGCTCGGCCTTGCCGCCGGCCGGCACGTAGTTACCCTTGGCGGGGTCCAGGCGCAAGATGTCCTGGCCCACCTTCTTGTAGAAGCCGGCGCCAGTCTTCTGGCCCAAAGCGCCCTGCTCGATCAACTTCGCCAGCACCGGCGGCGTGGCGTAGCTCGGGAAGAAGGGGTCATCGGCCAGGTTGTCCTGCAGCGTCTTGATGACATGCGCCATGGTGTCCAGGCCCACCACGTCGGCGGTGCGGAAGGTGCCGCTGCTGGCGCGGCCGAGCTTCTTGCCGGTGAGGTCATCGACCACGTCGTAGGACAGGCCGTAGGTCTCTGCTTCCTTGATGGTCGCCAGCATGCCGGCGATGCCCACACGGTTGGCGATGAAGTTGGGCGTGTCCTTGGCCCGCACCACACCCTTGCCCAGGGCGCTGGTGACGAAGGCTTCCAGCTGGTCCAGCACCTCCGGCCGCGTGGCCGGCGTGTTGATCAGCTCCACCAGGAACATGTAGCGCGGCGGGTTGAAGAAGTGGATGCCGCAGAAGCGCGGCTTGATCTCTTCCGGCAACACTTCGCTCAGCTTGGTGATCGACAGCCCCGAGGTGTTGCTGGCCACGATGGCGTGCGGCGCCAGGGCCGGGGCGATCTTCTGATAGAGCGCCAGCTTCCAGTCCATGCGCTCGGCGATGGCCTCGATGACCAGGTCGCACTCGCCCAGCAAGGCCAGGTGTTCTTCGTAGTTGGCCTGCTGGATGAGCGCCGCGTCTTCCGGCACCCCCAGCGGCGACGGCTTGAGCTTCTTCAGGCCTTCCACGGCCTTGGCGACGATGCCGTTCTTCGAACCTTCTTTCGCTGGCAGGTCGAACAGCACCACAGGCACCTTGACGTTGACGAGGTGGGCGGCAATCTGCGCGCCCATCACGCCGGCGCCGAGCACGGCCACCTTGCGCACGGGGAATCGGTTCACGAGCTTTCTCCTTGGGGCCTTATTCGACCCGGGTCCATGTTTGCGTGCGGCCCAGCATGGGCATGCCCACGTAGCCACGCACTTCGAGCTTCTTGCCGCCGTCGGCCGGCTGCATGCGCACCTTGTAGACCTTGCCCTCGCGCGCGTCGAGGATGGTGCCGCCGTCCCACATGTTGTCGCTGTCGGCCTTTTTCACGCCGCGCACCACCTCCAGGCCGAGCATGGGCTTGTCCTTGCGGTCGTCCTCGCACTTGTCGCACACGCCATCGGGCTTGGCGTCGGGCGACAGCACCTTCTCGATGCGGCCCGTGAACACACCGCCGCTTTCGCTGATGCGCACCAGCGCGCGTTCGACGCCGGTCTTGTCGTCGATGGTCTTCCACAGGCCCACGGGCGTGGCCTGGGCCCACACGCCGCTGGCGGCCAAGGTCATCAGGGCGGTGATCAAGGTCTTCTTCATGTCGTGTCTCCTGTTGGTGGTGGGGCGGTAACTCAGAACAGCGCTTCGTCCATGGCCATCAGCGGCGCCACGCCGGCACGTGCACTGCGGATGAGGCCGGCCGTTTCGGGCAGCAGCTTCGCATAGTAGAAGCGCGCCGTGTGCAGCTTGGCGGTGTAGAAGGGGTCGCCGCTGTCCTTCTTGGCCAGCGCGATCTTGGCCATGCGGGCAAAGAAGTAAGCGAAGACGAGGTGACCGCAGACTCGCAGGTAGTCCACCGCCGCGCCGCCCACCTCGTCGGCATTGCCGAAGGCCTTCATGCCCAGTTCGGTGGTCAGCTTGGTGACCTTGTCGCCCAGGTCGGCCAACGGGTTGACGAACTCCTGCATCGCCTCATTCGTGCCTTCGTCCTCGATGAAGGCCTGCACCAGCTTGCCGAACTTCTTCAGCTTGGCGCCGTTGTCCTGCAACACCTTACGGCCCAGCAGGTCCAGGCTCTGGATGGTGTTGGTGCCCTCGTAGATCATGTTGATGCGGGCATCGCGCACGTACTGCTCCATGCCCCATTCCTTGATGTAGCC
>JANNFE010000355.1:0-6687 GCA_031379415.1 Betaproteobacteria bacterium
TGCCGGCGGCGGGTTCGTCCAGCGCGATGAGCTTGGGGTCGGTGGCCAGGGCGCGCGCGATCTCCAGCCGGCGCTGGTCACCATAGCTGAGCGTGCGGGCCTTGAACTCGGCGTACTTGCCGATGCCCACGTAGTCCAGCAGCTCCTGCGCGCGCTGTGCGATGGCCGCTTCCTCGGCCTTGAACGAGGGCGTGCGGAACACCGCGCCGATGAGACCGGAACCCGTGCGCACGTGGCGGCCGACCATGACGTTTTCCAGCGCCGTCATCTCGGAGAACAGGCGGATGTTCTGGAAGGTGCGCGCAATGCCCGCCTTGGCCACTTCATGCACCGCGCTGGGCTTGTAGGGCGCGCCGCCGAGTTCGAAGGTGCCGCCGTCGGGCGTGTAGAGCCCCGTGATGACGTTGAAGAAGGTGGTCTTGCCGGCGCCGTTGGGGCCGATGAGGCCGTAGACCTGGGCCGGCATGATGGTGATGCCGACGTCCGACAGCGCCTGCAGGCCGCCGAAGCGCTTGCTCACGCCTTGCACTTTGAGGACGGGTGTCGTCATGGTCAGTACCGCCCGGCCGTTCCGAAGCCACTGACGACCCCCTTGGGGGGCAGCGAACGAAGAGAGCGTGGGGGCTTCATGTCTGTCCTCTTTTTAGCGCACGGGGGCCGGGGCGGCTTTGCCATGTTCGCGGGCCGGCCACAGCCCGCGCGGCCGCGCCAGCATGATGCCGATCATGGCCAGCGCGATGAGCAGCTGGCGCAGGATGGACGCGTCGAGCCGGCCGCCCGTCATCTGCTGCAGCGGCCCGGCCACGTAGCGCAGCACCTCGGGCAATGCCGACAGCATGACCGCACCCAGGATCACGCCGGGCAGGTGGCCCATGCCGCCCAGCACCACCATGGCCACGATCATCACGCTCTCCTGCAGGCTGAAGGACTCGGGCGAGACGAAGCCCTGGAAGGCTGCGAACATCGAGCCCGAAACACCGCCGAAGGTGGCACCCATGCCGAAGGCCAGCAGCTTCATGTTGCGCGTGTTGATGCCCATGGCCTTGGCCGCGATCTCGTCTTCGCGGATGGCCATCCAGGCGCGACCGATGCGCGAGAACTCCAGCCGGTGGCAGATCACCACGCTGCACACCACCAGGCCGAGGAAAAGGTAGTAGTACAGCGTGACGCTCGGAATGGTGAAGCTGCCGATCTGCAGTGCCTTGCCGAAGCTGAAGCCGAACAGGTTCATCGAGTCGATGCTGTCCAGCCCGCGAGGCCCGTTGGTGATGTTGACCGGGTGTTCCATGTTGTTCATGAACACGCGGATGATCTCGCCGAAGCCGAGCGTCACGATGGCCAGGTAGTCACCGCGCAGCTTGAGCACCGGCGTGCCCAGCAGCACGCCGGCCACGCCTGCCAACAAGGCAGCCAGCGGCACCACCAGCCAGACGGGCGTGTGCAGGCCGTCGGGGAAGGCCCGCGCGATCCACTCGAAGTTCTGCCACAGGTGCGGGCTGGCCAGCAGCGCGTACATGTAGGCACCCACCGCGTAGAAGGCGACATAGCCCAGGTCCAGCAGACCGGCGTAGCCGACCACGATGTTCAGGCCCAGCGCCAGCAGCACGTACAGCAGCGACAGCGCCATGATGCGCACCCAGCCCTGGCCGAATTGCTGCGCGAAGAGCGGCAGGGCCAGCAGGGCCAGCGCGCACAGGACGAAGACAACGTACTTGTTCTTCATGTGAGGCTCCCTGGCTCAGGCTCGATCTGCCACGCGTTCGCCCAGCAGGCCCTGTGGCCGCAAGGTGAGCACCAGGATCAGCGCCACGAAGGCGAAGATGTCGGCATAGTGACTGCCCAGCACCCCACCCGTGAGCGCGCCCAGGTACCCGGCACCCAGCGCTTCCACCAGCCCGAGCAGGATGCCGCCCACCACGGCACCGCCCAGGTTGCCGATACCGCCCAACACAGCCGCCGTGAAGGCCTTCAGCCCGGGCAGGAAACCCATGCTGTGCTGCACGGTGCCGTAGTTGGCGGCCCACATCACGCCGGCCACGGCGGCCAGCGCCGCGCCGATGATGAAGGTGGCGCTGATCACCATGTCGGGCTTCACACCCATCAAGGCCGCCACGCGCGGGTTCTCGGCCGTGGCGCGCATGGCGCGGCCGAGCTTGGTCTTGTTCACCAGGTACATCAGCGCCGCCAGCACCACCGCCGTCATGCCCAGGATCAGGCACTGCGTGACGCTGATGACGGGCCCGCCCAGGTTGATGGGGTCGGTGGGCAGCAGCTGCGGATAGGGCTTCGGGTTGGGCTTCCAGATGATCATGGCCAGGGTCTGCAGCAGCAGGCTCATGCCCATGGCGGTGATCAGCGGCGCCAGGCGCGGCGCGCTGCGCAGCGGCCGGTAGGCCAGCTTCTCGATCGTGAAGTTCAGCGCCGCACACACCACGATGGCGCAGATCAGCGAGATGGCCATCAATGCCCAGCCCGGCAAGCCGCTGTCGCCCAGCAGGGTGACCACGGTCCAGCTGGTGAGGGCGCCCACCATCAGCACCTCGCCATGGGCGAAGTTGATGAGGTTGATGATGCCGTACACCATCGTGTAGCCCAGGGCCACCAGCGCATACATCGAGCCGAGCACCAGACCGTTGATGATCTGCTGGAAGAATGTTTCCATCGAGAGTGGACTCCGGTTGCCGCGCCCCGTGCGGCACGCCGCAGACCCATGCAAGAAGAGGGCCTTGCCGGCAGCGGCCAGCTCTCGGGGCTTGCGGTGGGGCGCGATTCTAGGTCTCGCAGTGCACCCAAAAGAGCCGGAGTTACCCCCTTGCCAGAGAGGCAAGGGCGCGCGCCAGCCGGGACGCGTCAGCGGGGCTTGGCCGCCGCGTCGTCGAGCGCGCGCAGTTCGGCCAGGCGCTCGCCGATGCGCAACTCCAGGCCGCGCGCCGCCGGTTCGTAGAAGCGCGCGGCGGGCAGGCCATCGGGCAGGTAGCGCTCGCCCGCCGCATAGCCTTCGGCTTCGTCGTGGGCGTAGCGATAGCCGGCGCCGTGGCCCAGGCCCTTCATCAGCTTCGTGGGCGCGTTGCGCAGGTGCATGGGCACGGGGCGCGAGCCGTCGCTCTTCACCATTTCACGCACCGCGCCCCAGGCCTTGTAGACGGCATTGGATTTCGGCGCCACGGCGAGATACACGACGGCCTGCGCCAATGCCAGTTCGCCTTCGGGCGAGCCCAGGCGTTCGTAGAACTCGGCCGCATCCAGGGCCATGCGCAGCGCGCGCGGGTCGGCCAGGCCGATGTCCTCGGCCGCCATGCGCACGATGCGGCGTGCGGCATAACGCGGGTCCATGCCGGCATCGAGCAGGCGCGCCAGCCAGTACAGCGCGGCGTCGGGGTCGCTGCCGCGCACGCTCTTGTGCAGCGCCGAGATGGTGTCGTAGAAGACATCGCCGCCCTTGTCACCACGGCGCAGCAGTGCGCCCAGCGTGGCTTCGAGGCGCGGCTCGTCGAGTTCGGGGACGTCCGGGTTCGCGGCCACCAGGTTCTCGTAGGCGTTGAGCAGGCGGCGCGCGTCACCATCGGCGTGGCCGATGAGCCGCTCACGCGCGGCATCGGTCAGTGGCGGCGCAGCCAGCAGCGCTTGCGCCCGCACGACCAGTTCACCCAGCTCGCCATCTTCCAGTGGCTTGAGCACATGCACAGTGGCTCGCGAGAGCAGCGCCGAGTTGACCTCGAACGACGGGTTCTCCGTCGTGGCGCCGATGAAGCTGAAGAGCCCGGCTTCAACATGCGGCAGGAAGGCGTCCTGCTGCGCCTTGTTGAAGCGATGCACTTCATCCACGAAGACCACGGTCGCCTTGCCCGCGCGGCGCAGGGTGGCGGCCTTGTCCACGGCCTCGCGGATGTCCTTCACACCGGCCAGCACGGCCGACAGGACGATGAAGTGCGCCCCCGTGGCGCCGGCCAGCAGCCGGGCCAGCGTCGTCTTGCCGACACCCGGCGGGCCCCAGAGGATCATCGACGGCAGCCGGCCCGAATCGAAAGCCACCCGCAGCGGCCGGCCGGCAGCGAGCAGGTGGCGCTGGCCCACCACCTCGTCGAGGTGGCGCGGACGTAGTTGCTCGGCCAGCGGTGCGTCGGCAGCCGGGGCGGCCGTTTCGTCGGCGAACAGGGCGTCCTGCTGGGGCATGGTGCATTGTCGCAGCGGGAACCCACCGTCCAGACTTGGCGCGCGTACCGGAGAATCGCGCCGCATCGAGGCCGCAGCACCGTGAAAGTGCTGGGCGCGGTGCGTGATGCTGCTGAGGAATGCATGCACAAACGGGAAGGGATCGGGTGCCCGGCAGGCCGCTCAGGGGGTGGCAGCACGGGAGAGTTCATGGGAATGACCATGGCCTGGGCAAGCTCCCGGCGGGGCGGCGCTGCGCTGCTGGCGCTGGCGCTGATCTGCACCACAGCGTGGGCCGGCCCGCCGTTGGTCACCGAGACCGCCGACGCCCTCGATGCCAAGGCCTGCGAACTGGAAGCGGGCCTGAGCCGCGCCAAGGCCAGCGGCCTGGCGGCCCTGCGCGCCATGAGCCTGGTGGGTTCCTGCGGCATCGGCAGCGACACGCAGGCCACCGCAGGCTACGAGCGCTCCAGGGCAGCAGGGCAGACGACGCAGGCCGTCGGCCTGCTCGGCAAGACCACGCTGGTGGCGCCCGAAGCGGGGCGCACGGGCTATGGCATCCGCTACGGCGCCAGCTTCGACAAGGCCCCAGCCAAGGGCTGGCACCGCCAGGGACTGGAAGTGCTGGGCGTGCTGACACGCGAGTTGCGGCCAGGGCTGCTGCTGCATGTCAACCTGGGCCATGTGCACCAGCGCAGCGCGCACCAGGGCAGCACGCTGTGGTCATTGGGCGTCGAGACGACGGCCGACACCACGCTGGCCGCCGACTTCTACGGCGACGATCGCAGCCGGCCCTGGGTCTCTGCCGGCATCGGGCGCCGCTTTGGCGGCGGCTTCGGCGCCAATGCCGGCATCGCGGTGAACTTCGAGCGGCCCCGCATACGGCAATTGACGCTGGGCGCCAAGCTTGAGTTCTAGCGGCTCACTGCTCGAGGACGTCCACGCCGGCCGGTGGTGTGAACTGGAAGCGCTGTGCGTCCAGCGCCAGGTTGCCTTCGAAGCGGCTGAAGCTCAGCACCGAGCGCTGGCCGAAGCTGTCGGTGATCTCCACCGCGGCGAGTTCCTTGCCCTTGAAGCCGACGCGCATGGCCTGGAAAGGGCCGTCCTTGGCCTTGGGCGTGGCCAGCGCCCAGTCCAGACCGTCCTTGGCCGGCTGCGGCGCGAGCGTGAATTCTGCGTCGAGCGAGCCACCGGCCAGCAAGGCTGCCGGCGTGGCGCCCAGTGCCTGCGCGATGCGGCGCGAACTGGCCTGTTTGAGGTCGGTGTCGTGGATCCAGACCTTGTTGCCGTCGGCCACGATGAGCTGCTCGAAAGGCTTCGTGTAGGCGAAGCGGAAACGGTTGGGGCGCAGGAACTCGAAGCTGCCGCTGGAGGTCTTCTTGCGCGCGCCGTCGGCCGAGGTCACGACCTGCGTGAAGGCGGCGCGGCCGCTCTTCACGTCGCGCACGAATTCGCGCAGGGTGTCGACGCTGTCGGCGTGCGCGGCGGCCATCACCACCAGCGAAGCCAAAGCCAGAGCGATTCGCTTCATTCGTCGCGCCTTGGAACGATGATGTCCCGGTTGCCGTTGTGTCCCATGGCCGATACGAGTCCGGATTGCTCCATTTGTTCCAGCAATCGTGCGGCGCGGTTGTAGCCGATACGCAAATGGCGCTGCACCAGCGAGATGGACGCGCGCTTGTGCTGCAGCACGATGGCCACGGCCTGGTCGTACATCGCGTCGCTTTCGCCGCCACCGCCACCGGCGGCGGCATCGCTGGCCGCTCCTTCGCCGTCGAGCACGCCGCCTTCGAGGATGCCCTCGATGTAGTTGGGCTCGCCCTGGCTTTTCAGATACTCCACCACGCGGTGCACTTCGTCGTCGCTGACGAAGGCGCCATGCACGCGCACCGGCAGGCCGGTGCCGCTGGCCATGTAGAGCATGTCGCCCATGCCGAGCAGCGCTTCGGCGCCCATCTGGTCGAGGATGGTGCGGCTGTCGATCTTGCTGCTGACCTGGAAGCTGATGCGCGTGGGGATGTTGGCCTTGATGAGGCCGGTGATGACGTCCACGCTGGGCCGCTGCGTGGCCAGGATGAGGTGCATGCCCGAGGCCCGCGCCTTCTGCGCCAGCCGCGCGATGAGCTCCTCGATCTTCTTGCCCACGACCATCATCAGGTCGGCGAGTTCGTCGATCACCACCACCACGTGCGGCAGGCGCTCCAGCGGCTCGGGTTGTTCAGGCGTCAGGCTGAAGGGGTTGCCGAGCTTCTCGCCACGCTCGGCGGCTTCTGCGATCTTCTTGTTGTAGCCGGCCAGGTTGCGCACGCCCAGCTTGCTCATCAGCTTGTAGCGGCGCTCCATCTCGCCGACGCACCAGTTCAGCGCGTTGGCGGCCTGCTTCATGTCGGTGACCACGGGCGCCAGCAGGTGCGGAATGCCTTCGTAGACGCTCATTTCCAGCATCTTCGGGTCGATGAGAATCAGCCGCACATCGCGCGCTTCGGCCTTGTACAGCAGGCTCAGGATCATCGCGTTGATGCCGACCGACTTTCC
>JANNFE010000032.1:0-5553 GCA_031379415.1 Betaproteobacteria bacterium
TGAGCGCGCACGAGGTGGACTACCTGGCGCAGGCGCACTGGCACCACTTTCGTTTCCGCATCGGCGAGATGACGGCGCTGGACCGCCAGCGCCGCGAAGTGCGCGTGGCACCCTACTGTGACGACGAGGGCCGCGAGGTCACGCCCGACCGCGTGTTCGGCTACGACACGCTGGTGCTGGCACGGGGCAGCTTGAGCAACGACTTCGGCACGCCAGGTGTGGCCGAACACGCGCTCAAGCTGGAGTCCAAGGCCGACGCGCAGCGTTTCCACGCGCGCATGGTCAATGCCTGCATCCGCGCGCACGCGCAGACCACGCCTTTGCGGCCTGAACAGCTGCACGTGGCCATCATCGGCGCCGGCGCCACTGGCGTGGAGCTGGCGGCTGAACTGCACCGCACCACACGCGAGGTGGTGGCCTTCGGGCTGGACCGCGTCGACGCCGAAAAGGACATCCAGGTCAACCTGATCGAAGCCGCCGAGCGCGTGCTGCCGGCGCTGCCGGAACGCTTGTCCAAAGCCACCGAAGAGCTGCTGCGCCAGCTGGGTGTGGTGGTGCACACAAACGCCAAGGTCGCCGAAGTGCGGCCTGACGGCGTGCGCCTGGTCGATGGCCGCCTGCTACCCGCCGAACTGGTGGTGTGGGCGGCCGGTGTCAAAGCCGCCGACTTCCTGAAGGACATTGCTGGCCTGGAGAGCAATCGCAGCAACCAGCTCGTCGTCAAGCCGACTCTGCAGAGCACGCGCGACGACGATATCTTCGTCATCGGTGACTGCGCCGCGTGCGCCTGGCCCGAGGCCAATGGTGGCAAGGGCGGTCGGTCCAGCCAGGAGCCGCCGAAGCGGCTCGTGCCCCCCAGGGCGCAGGCCGCACACCAGCAGGCCTCGCACGTGGCGGCGCAGATCAAGCGCCGCCTGGCCGACAAGCCGCTGCAGCCCTACCGCTACCGCGACTTCGGCTCGCTGGTGTCGTTGGGCGAGTACAGCACCGTCGGCAACATGATGGGCGGGCTGATCGGCGGCAGCCTGATGATCGAAGGCGCCTTTGCGCGGCTGATGTATGTGTCGCTCTACAAGATGCACGAACTGGCGTTGCACGGTTTCCCGAAGATGGCACTCGACACGCTGGCGCGCCTGATCACGCGGCGCACCGAGCCCCACGTCAAGCTGCACTGAAAGGCGGCCCACGGTGAGCACTGACCCGAGCAACGACGCACCCAGGGATCCAGGCATGGTCTGGTGGACCGACTGGCTGGCCCAGAGCCACCAGCACTTCGGCTCGCTCATGAACAACACGCTGGCGGCCGCGCCGCTGGACGACCGCAGCAAGGCGCAGTGGCGCTTCGCCATGCGCCAGGTGGTGGATGCGATGAGCCCTGCCAACTGCCTGGCCACCAACCCCGAGGCGCTGCAGGCGGCGCTGGCCAGCGGCGGGGTCAGTCTGGTCGAAGGCGCGCGGCTGTTCCTGGCCGACCTGGCCAAGGGCCGCATCACGATGTCCGACGAGCTGGCCTTCGAGGTCGGCCGCAATCTCGCCACCACGCCCGGCAACGTGGTGTTCGAAAACGAGCTGATGCAGCTGATCCAGTACACGCCTGGCACGGCCAAGGTGCACCAGCGCCCGCTGGTCATCGTGCCGTCGTGCATCAACAAGTTCTACATCCTCGACCTGCAGCCCGATAACTCGCTGGTGGCCTATGCCGTGGCGCAGGGTCATACCGTGTTGCTGGTGTCGTGGCGCAACGTCGGCGACGCGCAAGACCAGCTTCGATGGGACGACTACGTCGAGCAGGGTGTGTTGCAGGCCCTGTCAGTGGCCGGCAAGATCGGCCGCGCGGAGCGCGTCAACACGCTCGGCTTCTGTGTCGGCGGCACCTTGCTGGCCAGCGCGCTGGCCGTGGCAGCGGCGCGCGGCGAAGCGCCCGCGGCCAGCGTCACGCTGCTGACGACGCTGCTGGATTTCAGCGACACCGGCGAGCTCGGTCTGATGGTCGACGAGGCCATGGTCGCCAAACGCGAGGCCAGCATCGGCCAAGGCGGCTTGCTTCGCGGGCGCGAACTGGCGCAAGTCTTCGCGGCATTGCGGGCCAATGACCTGATCTGGCCCTATGTCGTCAACGGCTACCTCAAGGGCAAGGCGCCATCGGCCTTCGACCTGCTGTTCTGGAACGGCGACGACACCAACCTGCCAGGCCCGATGTACTGCTGGTACCTGCGCCAGACCTACCTTGAAAACCGCCTGCGCGAGCCCGGCGGCACGGTGCAGTGTGGCGTGCCCGTGGACCTGCGGCGCATCGACGTGCCGGCGTTCATCTATGCCTCGCGTGAAGACCACATCGTGCCGTGGCAGACCGCGTTTGCCAGCACCCGGCTGTTGGGTGGCGACACCCGTTTCGTGCTTGGCGCCAGCGGCCACATTGCCGGCGTCATCAACCCACCGGCCAAGCGCAAGCGCCATCACTGGACCGGTGCGCTGCGGCCCGCAGCCGCGGCCTGGCTGGGCGCAGCAGAGCAGGTCGAAGGCAGCTGGTGGCCTGCCTGGACCGACTGGCTGCGCGGCCATGCCGGGGCGCTGGTTGCGGCACCACGGCAGGCCGGCAACGCCAACTTCCCCGTCATCGAAGCAGCCCCCGGGCGCTACGTCAAGACACCTGCGGCATGAACGCCGCGTTTCGCTCCCAACCCTGCAGGAGAATCGCATGACCGAGATCGTGATCGTGGCCGCCCAACGCACCGCAGTGGGCAAATTTGGCGGCGCGCTGGCCAGGACGGCCGCGCCGGATCTGGGCGCCCATGTGGTCAAGGGCCTGCTGGCCAAGGCCGGCGTGCCGGGTGACGCCATATCGGAAGTCATCATGGGCCAGGTGCTGGCCGCTGGCTCCGGCCAGAACCCGGCGCGGCAGACCGTCATCAAGGCCGGCCTGCCGCAGTCGGTGCCGGGCCTGACGATCAACAAGGTCTGCGGCTCGGGTCTGAAGGCCGTGATGCTGGCGGCGCAGGCGGTGAAGTGCGGTGACGCCGAGGTCGTGGTGGCCGGCGGGCAAGAGAACATGAGCGCATCGCCGCACGTGTTGCTGAACTCGCGCGAAGGCAACCGCATGGGCGAGTGGAAGCTGGCTGATTCGATGATCGTCGATGGCCTGTGGGACGTCTACAACCAGTACCACATGGGTACCACGGCTGAGAACGTGGCCAAGAAGTACGGCATCACGCGCGAGATGCAGGACGCCTTGGCGCTGGCCTCGCAGAAGAAGGCGGCGGCGGCGCAGGAAGCAGGGCGCTTCAACGACGAGATCCTGCCCCTCAGCATTGCGCAGAAGAAGGGCGACCCCATCGTCTTCGCGGCCGACGAGTTCCTCAACAAGAAGACCAGTGCCGAAGCCCTTGCCGGCTTGCGGCCGGCTTTCGACAAGACCGGTAGCGTGACGGCGGGCAACGCCTCGGGCCTGAACGACGGTGCGGCCGCCGTGCTGGTGATGTCGGCGCAGCGCGCTGCTGCACTGGGGCTGCAGCCGCTGGCGGTGATCCGCGGCTACGCCAGCGCCGGCCTGGACCCGACGATCATGGGCATGGGCCCGGTACCGGCGTCGCGCCTGTGCCTGCAGAAGGCAGGCTGGAACCCGCAGGACCTGGACCTGATGGAAATCAACGAAGCCTTCGCGGCGCAGGCCTGCGCGGTGAACCAGGAGATGGGCTGGGACACCAGCAAGATCAACGTCAACGGGGGTGCCATTGCCATCGGCCATCCCATCGGCGCTTCGGGCTGCCGCATCCTGGTGACGCTGCTGCACGAGATGCGCCGCCGCGGCGCCAGGAAGGGCCTGGCTTCGCTGTGCATCGGCGGCGGCATGGGCGTCGCATTGGCCGTCGAGCTGGCCTGATCACTTTTCATCATCAACCCGAGGAGACAAGCAATGACAAAAACACGCGTGGTCCTGGTCACTGGCGGCATGGGCGGCCTGGGCGAGACGATTTCCACCAAGATGGTCGACGCCGGCTACACGGTGGCAGTGACTTATTCGCCCGGCAACAAGACCCATGGCGAATGGGTGGCGCAGATGAAGGCCAAGGGCTACGACATCGTGGCCGTGCCTTGCGATGTGGCCGACTACGATTCCTGCGGCAAGGCCGTGGCCGAGGTGCAGAGCAAGCTGGGCGCCATTGACGTGCTGGTCAACAACGCCGGCATCACGCGCGACATGACCTTCAAGAAGATGGACAAGGTGAACTGGGACGCGGTGCTGCGCACCAACCTCGACAGCCTGTTCAACATGAGCAAGCAGGTGGTGGACGCGATGGCCGAACGCGGCTGGGGCCGCGTCATCAACGTGTCCTCGGTCAACGGCAGCAAGGGCGCCTTCGGCCAAACCAACTACTCGGCAGCGAAGGCTGGCGTGCACGGTTTCACCAAGGCACTGGCGCTGGAAGTGGCGAAGAAGAACGTCACCGTCAACACCATCTCGCCGGGCTACATCGGCACCAAGATGGTGACGGCGATTCCGAAGGAAGTGCTCGACAGCAAGATCCTGCCGCACATCCCGGTGGGCCGCCTGGGCAAGCCCGAAGAAGTGGCCGGCCTGATCATCTACCTGGCTTCGGAAGAAGCCGCCTTCGTGACGGGTGCCAACATCGCCATCAACGGCGGCCAACACATGCAATGAGGGGGGGGATAGAAAAATGATCAAACATGGCATCGATCAGGACGCGCTGATCCAGCAGTTTTCACAAGCCACTGCGCAGCAGGGCGAGGCGCTGCGCAAGGCGGTCAATGGCGCCACGCTGAAGGCCTTGCAGGGCCGCGAGCTGACGCTGGCCCACATCAAGCAGGTGCTGGGCACGGTGGCCAAGGCGGCATCCACCGGTGCTGCCGGCAGTTCACTGGCCGCGGTGGACGTGGAAGGCCTGCTGGCCAAGGCCTTCGCCGGCATGGACGGCGCGCTGGAACAGGCCGTGCAGGCCAACCGCAAGGCTCTGGAGCAGATGGTGGCGCAAGGCGCCAGCCTGCGCGAGACGCAGCTGAAGAAGGCGATGGCCGACATCGAGAAGATGGAAGACACGCTCTTTGCCGCGGTGCGCAAGGCAGCGGAGGGAACAGCCGTCCCGGGTGCCGCGTTGCAAGGGCCGTGGGCCAAGGTGCTGCAAGGGATGCAGGGCAAGTCGACGCAAACCGGCGACGTGGCCAGCGCCACCATCGAGCAGCTGCTGAACAGCGCGCAGCAAGGCCTGCGCAGCGGCCGCGCTTTCGGCCTGCAGGCCTCTCAGGCCATGCTGGACGGCTATTCGACGCTGGTCAGCGGGGTGCTCATCGGCATGTCCGACGCGCTGCAGCCAGGCGGTGCAAGTCCGGCCCCCTCGCGTGCCAAAAAGGCTTGAGCATCGCGAGGCCGCGGTGCGTGCGATAGACGCGCCGCGGCACCGCAGCACCGCAGCCCTGCCGACCTAAAGGCAAACCGATGGACGCCCTGATCCTGGCCCGCATGCAGTTTGCGGCCAACATCACCTTCCACATCCTGTTCCCCACCATCAGCATCGGCCTGGGCTGGATGCTGCTGTT
>JANNFE010000033.1:0-2630 GCA_031379415.1 Betaproteobacteria bacterium
AGGGGCCCCTGCGCGCGCCAATGCGCCTGGCCGGCCGCCGCGCGCCGGCCGGCACCGCCGACCTGGCGCTGCGCCTGCTGCTGCGCCACAGCGACTGGTGGGAGCGTCTGTCCGGCGAAGACCATGTGCTGCTGCACGGCCTGGGCGGCGCGCACGGCGAGGTGGTGGCCTGGCTGGAGCGCGAGCTCACTGAGCACGGCCCGCAGACCTGGGCAGCGCTGGACCAGGCGATGGCCAGCGAAGCCTGGCAAGCGCAGGCCAAGGGCTGGGTCAACGCGGCTGACGCCGACGAGGAGCAGGGTTTCGACGACTTGCAGCGCGTGGTGCATCGCCTCTGGGTCGACCACCTGGGTGCGCAGGCTCAGCTGCTGGCCGCCACGGGCGAAGACCTGCCGCGGCTGCGCGCGTTGAACGACCAGATCGCGCGCCTGAAGGCCGGACTCAGTGCTCCGGCGAGCCCCTGAACCCGCGAGCTTCTCCTCGGTGGCGGATATAATCCGGCGTTTGCCGCAGCGGCAAGAGTGACAGCAGCACGAACTTCGGGATCACGGGACTCCGACCACCCTTGACAAGGGTCACCAGGTCAACCCCATCCCCAAGGGCTGCAGACCTGATGAGTTCACACGAACTTGCCTGCCTGACCCGGGTGAGTCCACGCTCGATGCGCAGCACTGCAGCGCTTGACTGTGGCCCGATCACCCGCAAATGTCATCTCTTGCCCCGCCCCGCCAGCCAAGGAACCGCATGACCGCCAAGAAGCCTGCCGCCAAGCCCGCCGCGCCCGCGCCCAAGACCCCCACCGCGCCCGCCGGCAAGGCCAAGCCCGTGGCGGTGGACACCAAGCCCGCGAAGGGCCCGGCCAAGCCCGAGCCCAAGGCCGCAGCGCCCCTGAAGGCCACCAAGCCCGAGGCCAAGGCCACCAGCAAGGCGGCGCCAGCCAAGCCGGCGCCTAAGGTCGAGCCCAAGGCTGAATCCAAGGGCGCCAAGCCGGGCAAGAAAGGCGATGCCAAACCGGCGCCGCCGGTCGAGGAAGTCGACCTGGCTGACATTGAGGCCGACATCGAAGGCGAGCCCGAAGCCGAAGTCGAAGCGGGAGTCGAAGCCGGTGCCGACGGCGACAAGGTCGCCAAGGCCAAGCCGCTGCGCATGAAAGTGTCGCGCGCCAAGGAGCGCGCGCTGATGCGCGAGTTCGGGCTCGAGGAAACCACGCTCACTGAGGAAGAAGCCGCCAAGCGCCGCCAGGAGCTGAAGACGCTCATCAAGATGGGCAAGACGCGCGGTTTCCTCACCCACCAGGAGATCAACGACCACCTGCCCGAGAAGCTGATCAACGAGGAAATCCTCGAAGCCATCATCAGCATGCTCAACGACATGGGCATCGCGGTCTACGAACAAGCACCCGATGCCGCCACGCTGCTGGTGGCCGGCGGCGGTGCCACCACCGCCACCGAAGAAGAAGCCGAGGAAGCGGCCGAGGCCGCGCTGTCCACGGTGGACAGCGAGTTCGGTCGCACCACGGATCCTGTCCGCATGTACATGCGCGAGATGGGCACGGTGGAACTGCTCACGCGGGAAGGCGAGATCGAGATCGCCAAGCGCATCGAAGGTGGCCTGCAGGCCATGATGCTGGCCATCAGCGCGAGCCCCACCACCATCGCCGAGATCCTGTCGATGGCCGACAGGATCGCTGCTGGCGGCATGCAGATCAGCGAAGCGGTCGACGGTTTCATCAGCGACGACGAGGCCGACGACTACGTGGCCGAAGAAGACTTCGACGAGTTCGACGAAGAGGACGACGACGATGGCCAGGGCGGCAGCAAGGCGTTGACCAAGAAGCTGGAAGAGCTGAAGAAGCAGGCGCTGGAGAAGTTCGAGACCCTGCGCACGCACTTCGACAAGATGCGCAAGGCTTACGAGAAGGAAGGCTACAAGTCGACCGCCTACAACAGGGCCCAGCACGCCATCAGCGACGACCTGATGACCATCCGCTTCACGGTGAAGACCATCGAAAAGCTGTGCCACATCCTGCGCAGCCAGGTCGACGACGTGCGCCGCTATGAGCGCGAGATCCGCAAGATCGTGGTCGACAAGTGCGGCATGCCGCAAGACCACTTCATCAAGCATTTCCCGCCGAACGTCATGAACCTGAAGTGGGCCGAGAAGGAAATCGCCACCGGCAAGGCCTTTGCGCCGATCCTGGCGCGCAACCTGCCCGCC
The DNA here is from genome assembly GCA_031379415.1 of Betaproteobacteria bacterium. Classification (GTDB taxonomy): domain Bacteria; phylum Pseudomonadota; class Gammaproteobacteria; order Burkholderiales; family Burkholderiaceae_C; genus Rubrivivax. The sequence continues at coordinate 2,218 of JANNFE010000033.1, forward strand.
GTGCAGGAACTGCAGCAGAAGCTGATGGACCTGCAGAGCCGAGCCGTGGTGCCGCTGGAAGACCTGAAGCTCATCAACAAGCGGATGAACGAAGGCGAGAAGGCCAGCCGCGACGCCAAGAAGGAAATGATCGAGGCCAACCTGCGCCTCGTCATCAGCATCGCCAAGAAGTACACCAACCGCGGCCTGCAGTTCCTCGACCTCATCCAGGAAGGCAACATCGGCCTGATGAAGGCGGTGGACAAGTTCGAGTACCGCCGCGGCTACAAATTCTCAACGTATGCCACCTGGTGGATCCGCCAGGCCATCACGCGTTCGATCGCCGACCAGGCACGCACCATCCGCATCCCGGTGCACATGATCGAGACCATCAACAAGATGAACCGCATCTCGCGCCAGCATCTGCAGGAGTT
>JANNFE010000042.1:0-8180 GCA_031379415.1 Betaproteobacteria bacterium
GGTCTTGCACCAGTTCGGGCGGCAGCGGCTCGAACCAGCGCTGGATGCCACCGTGCAGCGCGTTGTACTCGACCGGCTGCCAGTGCGCGCGGTGCGGCACGGCTTGCACGCGCTCGGCGCTGACTTCGAAGCAGCCGTGGCGGCGCCGACGGTAGCGGCCGCCGTCGCGCAGATGGGGGTCGGGCGGCAGCGCGGGCCACATCGGCAGCCAGGCCGGCATGGCGTCTGCTGGCAGCCCGCACAGGCGGGCCAGCGATGCGGCATCGACCACGGCCCAGCCGGCGGTGGCAAGCTGGGCCGGCAGTTCGGCCATGGATGTGAGGGGGGGCAGCGGGTTCATTTCCTGCGATGTGAAATTGAGGCCGGTCGTCGAGGGTTTTCTTGGGGCGCACACACTAATCCGGTGTCAGCTTCCCGACGGTTAGCGCCGTTAAGTTCTGACTCAGCCGTACCGAGTCAACATGAACCCTGTCACCACCGCCCACACCCGCACCAACTGCCTCGTCGAAATCATCGAGTTGAAATGGCTGCTCACCGGCCATGGCGTGCATGTGCATGTGGAGCGCCTGCAAACCGACCCGGAGTATGCCCGCCACACGCTCGACCGCGCCGCCGCAGCGCCGAATGCGGCGCTGCGCGAAGCGGCCTCACGGCTGCGGGAATGCCTGGGTCTGGACGGCTGACACAGGCCCTGGCTGCGGCGTAGCATGGTGCCCTGCGCCCGGGCGCGCCGGGCAGCTGGCGAAAGGCCTGCCATGAAGACCCTGCTCTGGCCCCTGCGCCGCCATCTGTCCGCCGGCCTGGTGCTGGCGCTGCTCGGTGGCTGCGCGCAGTTGCCGCCCGCGCCATCGGCCACGCCCTTGCTGCACGACGAGCTCTTTGCAGCGTCGAGCGAAGACGTGGCCCCCGAGCGCGTGCTGGCGCTGACCGATCAGATGCGCGACTACGCCGACCGCGAACTGCGCATCACCGGCCACCGCGACCCGCGCCGGGCGCTCATCGAGGCCTTGCACGAACGCGGGCACCTGCACCTGGCGTATGACGCCACGCGCACCGGCAATGCGGGCGAGACCTATGCCGCACGCTCCGGCAACTGCCTGTCGCTGGTGCTCATGACCGGCGCCTTCGCCCGCCACCTGGGCCTGGCGGTCACTTACCGCGGCATCAGCCTCGAGCCGCAGTACACGCGTGCCGGCGGCCTGACGCTGGAGAACGGCCACGTCAACCTGCTGATGGCCCACCGGGGCGAACGGCCGCTGTGGGGTGCCCAGGATCTCGTCATCGACTTCCTGTCCAGCGACGCCCTGCGCAGCCAGCGCGCCGAGCCGCTGGAAGAACACACGGTGATCGCGATGTACATGAACAACCGCGCCGCCGAGACGCTGGCCGAGGGCCGGCTCGACGACGCCTACGCCTGGGCCCGCGCCGCCGTGTTGCAGGACCCGGCTTACGGGGCGGCTGCCAACACCCTGGCCGTGGTCTACATGCGGCGCGGCGCGCTGCCGCAGGCCGAGACCGCGCTGCGCCACGCGCTGGCGCTCCATGCCAGCAACACCGCGGCGCTGTCGAACCTGGTGTCGGTGCTGCGGGCGCACGGCCGCGCGCCTGAAGCTGATGCCGTGGCTGCGCAACTGGCCCGGCTGCAGCCCTACCCGCCCTTCCACTTCCTGGAACTGGGCCGCGACGCGCTGGCCGCGGGCAATGTCACACAGGCGCGCGAGCTTTTCGCGCGCGAACTGCGCCGCCAGCCCTACCAGCACGAGGTGCACTTCTGGGCTGCCCAGGCCGCGTGGCGGCTGGGCGACACCGACGCTGCTGCAGAACACCTGCGCCAGGCCATGGACTACAGCACCACGCTGGCCAACCAAAAGTTGTATTCCGGCAAGCTGGACCACCTGCGCGCGCTGCGCCTGCAGTAAGCCCCTGGCCGGCTGTGGCGCCGGCCATGGCACATTGCGGGTCTCGCCCTGCCGCCGCCGGCCCCATGACAGAACCCAAGAAGCCCAATACCCTGCTCGAGATCGCCATCACGATCATCGTGCCGGCACTCATCCTCACCTACCTCAGCGGCAAGGACCGCCTGGGCACCACCGGTGCCCTGATCTTCGCGCTGTCGCTGCCGCTGGGCTGGGGCATCTGGGACGGACTGCGCCGCCGCAAGGTCAACTGGTTCGCCGTGCTGGGCGTGGTGAGCACGCTGCTCACCGGCGGCATCGGCCTGCTGCAGCTCGATGCGCGCTGGCTGGCCGTGAAGGAAGCCGCCGTGCCGTCGGTGATGGGCCTGGTCATCCTGGGCAGCACCTGGACCAAGACGCCGTTGATCCGCATGCTGGTGTTCAACGCCAACATCTTCGACGTCGACCGCGTGCACAAGGCGCTGGAGGAACGCCAGACCACGGCCGCCTTCGAGCAGCGCCTGCGGCTGGGCACGCTGCTGCTGGCGGGGACCTTCTTCTTCTCGGCAGTGGCCAACTACATCCTGGCGCGCTGGGTGGTCACCAGCCCCGCGGGCACCGAGGCCTTCAACCACGAACTGGGGCGCCTGACGGCGCTGAGCTACCCGATCATCGCCATCCCGTCGATGCTGATGATGATGGCCCTGATGTTCTGGCTGGCACGCGGCGCCAAGACCCTGACCGGGCTCGATCTGCACGACATGCTGCAACCGGCGAAATGAGGCCTCCCCCCGAAGCGATCTGCGGTCGCCGCCCCCCCGGGGGGGGCGAGCCCGGACGAAGAACAGTCCCTGCGGACTGTTCTTCGCTGGCGAGCGCCATTCGGCCTGCAGGGCGAAGGGCGCCGCTGGCGGCCCGGCAGAGCCGGTTCCGCGGCGGCCGCTGGGGGGCGCTCGCGGCCGATCGATCGGCTGTCGCCCAGGCGGGCTGACGCAGCAACATGTCCTCGGGTGCGGCGCCCAAGATCCAGAGCCCTGCAGCGCGGGCGTGGCGGCCGTCGTGGCTGGGCTTCGTCGGTATCGGCCTGCTCGTGGCGCTGCTGGCTGTGGTGCTGGTGCAGGCGCGGCAGTATTCGCTGCTGCGCCAGGCCTTCGACCGCAGCGGCGACTTCGGCGTGCTCAACCTCTTCGAGGCCGAGACCGAGTACCTGCGCCTGCGCGAGCAATGGCGCACGGCGGCCGACGAGCGGGTGGCGCTGGATGGTGCGGCGCTGCGCGGGCGCTACGCACGCTGGATCGACCGCGTGGCGCTGTTGCGCAGCGAGCAGACGCGGCAACTGCTGCACAGCGAGCCGGCCTACCAGCGCACGCTGCAGCAGGTCGAGGCCTTCGTCGCCGAGGCCGATCATGTCTTCGGCGCCCTGGCGCCGGGCGTGCCCGACCGCGCCTTCGTGACCGCGCAGCGCCCGGCCCTGGAAGCACTGGGCACCCCGCTGCACGAGCTGACGCTGGGCATCGCGCGGCGCCTCACGGCCCAGCAGGCACAGCGCGCCGACGCCGTGCGCGAGCAGAACCACCTGGGCATCGGCCTGAGCATCTTCCTGTCGGTGCTGACCCTGGCCTTCGGCGCCATCGCGCTGCGCCAGCTGCGCCAGCTGCACGAACGCCGCCTGGTGCTGGAAGACCTGGCGCACAGCCTGCGCGAGGCGCGACGCCAGGCCGAGACGGCCAGCGACGCCAAGAGCGCCTTCCTGGCCAACATGAGCCACGAAATCCGCACCCCCTTCCACGGTCTGATGGGCATGCTCTCGCTGCTGCGCGAGACGGGCCTGTCGCCCAAGCAGATCGACTACCTGCGCACCGCCACGGAGTCGGCCGACCACCTGCTGGCCCTGCTCAACGACATCCTGGACATGTCGCAGCTGGAAAGCGGCCGCATGACGCTGGCGCCGGCGCCGGTGGAACTGCGCACGCTGCTGCGCGACGTTGAGGCCCTGATGCGCCCGCAGGCCATGGCCAAGGCCCTGGCCCTGCACATCGACGCCGACCCCACGGTACCCGAGCGGGTGATGCTCGACCCCACGCGCGTCAAGCAGGTGGTCTTCAACCTGCTGGCCAACGCCATCAAGTTCAGCGACCACGGCGCGGTGGTGCTGGACGTGCGCTGCGGCCACGACGCACGGGGCGAACCGACGCTGATGTTCATCGTCACCGACACCGGCGTCGGCATGGACGAGCACACGCTCAAGCAGTTGTTCAGCCGCTTCATGCAGGGCGACAGCTCGCGCTCGCGGCGCCACGGCGGCACCGGGCTCGGCTTGGAGATCTCGCGCAACCTGGCGCGCCTGATGGGCGGCGACATCGCCGTGCGCAGCAAACAAGGCGAGGGCAGCGCCTTCAGCTTCCACATGCCGCTGCAGCCGGTGGCCGAGGCGCTGGCGCGGCCCGGCGCCGACGTCGACGCCGGCCCTGCGCTGGGGCGGCCGCTGCAGGTGCTGGTGGCCGAGGACCATCCGGTGAACCGCCAGTACATGGCGGCGCTGCTGGAAAGCCTGGGTCATGTCGCCCACTTCACCGCCAACGGCCAGGAAGCCGTGCAGGCCGCGCGCAGCCGCCGTTTCGACCTCGTGCTGATGGACCTGCACATGCCGGTGATGGACGGCGTGGCCGCCACGCGCGCCATCCGCGCCCTGCCCGAGGCCGGGCCGTCGACGCTGCCCATCGTGGCCCTCACCGCCGACGGCTTCGACGAAACACGCGAGCGCTGCCTGGTGGCCGGCATGAACGACTTCCTGACCAAGCCGGTCAGCCCGCAGAAGCTGGCCACGCTGCTGCGGCGCCTGTTCGGCAGCAGCGCCACGCCCGTGCCGCCACTGGCGCACGGCGGCGCGGTGACCGAACTGGCGTTGGCAGCGCCGCGCCACAGCACGCCACCGCTGCTGGATGAAGGCGCCATCGCGATGTCGCTGCAGGCCATGTCGGGCGCGCGCCTGGCGGCCATGATCGACACCTTCCTCGACCAAGGGCCCGACACCGTGATGCGGCTGCGCGCCGCGGTGCGCGATGCGCAGCCGCTGGAACTGCGCGTCAACGCCCACGCCGCCAAGGGCGCGGCGCTGAACCTGGGGCTGGCCGGCCTGGCCGCCACCGCCGAGGCGCTGCACGAAGGCGCCGCCCACCTGCCGGCGCACGAAGTGGCGCGGTTGGTGCAGCGCTTCGAAGAGCAGCTGCCGCTGACACGCCGCGCTGTCGCCGCGCTGAACTTGCGCGGCACGCCGACGGCCCCTGCGACGATCACACGATGATGGGTTCGGGCTCCAGCCGGATGCCGAAGCGGCCGTAGACCGATTCCTGGATGGCGCGCGCCAGCGTCACCACCTCGGCGCCGCTGGCGCCGCCGCGGTTCACCAGCACCAGCGCCTGCTTCTCGTAGACGCCGGCGCGGCCCACGCTCTTGCCCTTCCAGCCGCAGGCGTCGATGAGCCAGCCGGCGGCCAGCTTCACGGTGCCGTCGGGCAGGGGGTAGTGCACGATCTCGGGGTCACGGCCGATGATGTCCTTGCATTGCTCTTCGGTCACCACCGGGTTCTTGAAGAAGCTGCCGGCGTTGCCCACCACCGCCGGGTCGGGCAGCTTGGCGCGGCGGATGGCGCAGATCCAGTCGAACACGGTGCGTGCATCGGGGCTGCGGTTGCCGGTCTCGGCCATCTTGCGCTCGATGTCCAGGTAGCCCAGCACCGGCTGCCAGGGCTTGGGCAGGCGGAAACGCACGCGCGTGAGGACGCTCTTGCCGGCCAAGCCGCCGAAGTCGGCCTGCTTGAAGATGCTGTCGCGGTAGCCGAAGCGGCACATCGCGGCGTTGAGGGTGACGCTGCGACCGGTCACCAGGTCCACGGCATCGAGCGAGTCGAAGCGGTCCTTCAACTCCACGCCATAGGCGCCGATGTTCTGCACCGGCGCCGCACCCACGCTGCCGGGGATGAGCGCCAGGTTCTCGAGGCCGGGCCAGCCCCGCTCCAGCGTCCAGGCCACCAGGCCGTGCCAGCTCTCGCCGGCACCGGCTTCGACGATCCAGGCATCAGGCTCTTCCCGGTGCAGGCGCAGGCCGGGGACTTCGATCTTCAGCACCACGGCGTCGACATCGCGTGTCAGCACCAGGTTGCTGCCGCCGCCCAGCACGAGCTTGGGCGCGCGGCCGTATTCGGGGTGGTCGACGACGCGGCGCACATCGGCGTCGCTGGTGATGCGCACCAGCGTTTTCGCCAGCGCCGGCAGGCCGAAGGTGTTGTGTTCGCGCAGGCTGGCACGTTGCGTCACAACCAGGGGCGCGGGGTTCGGGGACATGCAAGAATTCTCGTGCATATTCAGGCCTCTCCAGCCGCCCGCACACCTGCTTCCATGCCCAGTTTCGACGCCGTCATCGAACCCGACCTGGTGGAACTGCGCAATGCCGTGGACCAGGCCAACAAGGAGATCGGCACGCGCTTCGACTTCAAGGGCAGCAGCGCCCAGGTCGACCTGGCTGCGCCCACACCCAAGACGCGCGAGCTCACGCTGTGGGCCGACAGCGACTTCCAGCTGGAACAGGTGCGCGACGTGCTGGTGCAAAGGCTGGCCAAGCGCGGCGTCGACGCGCGTTTCCTCGACTTCAGCGCCACGCCGCAGAAGGTGAGCCACGACAAGCTCAAGCTCGCGGTCACCGTGAAGAGCGGCGTCGACGCCGACACCGCGCGCAAGATGCAGAACGCGCTGAAGGCCAGCAAGCTCAAGGTGCAGGCCGCCTTCCAGGGTGATGCCGTGCGCGTGACGGGCGCCAAACGCGACGTGTTGCAACAGGCCATCGCAGTGCTGCGCAAGGAACTCCAAGAGTGGCCGCTGTCCTTCAACAACTTTCGAGAGTAGTTCTGTTGCTGGCCGCCCTGCTGGGCGGCACGGCATGGGCCCAGGGCGTGGTGCTGTCCGGCCGCATGGGCGAGCGCGCTCTGCTGGTGGTGGACGGCCAGCCGCGCGCCGTGGCCGTGGGCCAGACGGTGGGCGGCGTCACCTTCAAGCGCTGGGTGGGCGACGACGCCGAGGTCGAGACCACGGCTGGCAAGCAGCTTCTGCGCGTCGGCGGCACGCCGGTGCAGCTGGGCACGGCGTCGCGCACTGGTGGTGGCCGCGAGATCGTGCTCACCGCAGGTTCGGGTGGCCACTTCACCACCGCCGGCACCATCAACGGCAAGCAGGTGCGCTTCGTCGTCGACACCGGCGCCACGCTGGTGGCGATGGGCCGCGACGACGCCCAGCGCCTGGGCATCGACCTGAGCACCGCGCAGCGCGGCATGACGCAGACGGCCAACGGCGCCGTGCCGGTGCACGTGGTCACACTGACGAGCGTGCGCGTGGGCGATGTCGAGCTGGCCAACGTCGGCGCCGTGGTGCTGCCGCAGTCCATGCCCGTGGTGCTGCTGGGCAACAGCTTCCTGTCGCGTTTCCAGATGCGGCGCGACAACGATGTGATGCGTCTCGAACTGAGATGAGCTTGTCCCGGCGGGGACAAGTCTTTTGCGAACGGTCGTGCTAAAACGCGGCACGTCACGCTGACCGGAGAACCGCCTGCCATGGACCTGAACTTCACCGCCGAGGAACTCGCCTTCCGGCACGAGATCCGGCAATGGGTGGCCGAGAGCCTGCCGGCCGACATCGCCCACAAGGTGCGCCATGCGCTGCGCCTGAGCCGCGACGACCTGCAGCGCTGGGCCCAGATCCTGGGCAAGAAAGGCTGGCTGGGCTGGGGCTGGCCGGCGCAGTTCGGCGGCCCGGGCTGGAACGCCATCCAGAAGCACCTCTTCGAAGAGGAATGCGCGCTGGCCTGCGCGCCGCGCGTCGTGCCCTTCGGCCCGGTGATGGTGGCGCCGGTGATCATGGCCTTCGGCAACGCCGAGCAGCAGAAGCGCTTCCTGCCCGGCATCGCCAGTGGCGAGGTCTGGTGGAGCCAGGGCTACAGCGAGCCGGGTTCGGGCAGCGACCTGGCCTCCGTCAAGTGCAAGGCGGAACTCGTGAAGGACGGGCGTGGCGCCCACTACATCGTCAACGGCCAGAAGACCTGGACCACGCTCGGCCAGTACGGCGAGTGGATCTTCTGCCTGGTGCGCACCAGCAGCGAAGGCAAGCCGCAGACCGGCATCAGCTTCCTGCTCATCGACATGAAGAGCCCGGGCATCACCGTGCGGCCCATCGTGCTGATGGACGGCGAGCCCGAGGTCAACGAGGTCTGGTTCGACAATGTCGAAGTGCCGGCGGA
>JANNFE010000046.1:0-22849 GCA_031379415.1 Betaproteobacteria bacterium
CGAGCCATTCCTTGCGCAATTCGTCGCTGCCGAAGCGCGCCAGTGCGGGGGTCGCCATGTCGGTGTGCACGCCGATGGCCATGGGCACGCCGCCGCAGTTGCATTGGCCGAGTGCTTCGGCCATGACCATGCTGTAGCTGAAGTCGAGGCCGGCGCCGCCGAATTCTTCCGGGTACTTCAGGCCCAGCAGGCCCAGGTCGCCGAGCTTCTTGAAGACCTGGTGCGCGGGGAACTGGCCGGCGGCCTCCCATGCGGCGACGTGCGGGTTGAGTTCCTTGTCGCAGAACTTGATGACGGTGTCTTCGAGCGCACGGTGTTCGGGGGTGAATTTCAAGTCTTGTCTCCGGTTCTACAGGCGCGCCACGCCGAATGTGTTCGGCCGCAGTGTGCGGTGTTGCGCTTCTCGCGCCAGCGCCAGGCACAGGCCCAGGATGCGGCGCGTGTCACGCGGGTCGATGATGCCGTCGTCCCACAGCCGCGCGGTGCCGAAGAGCGCGCTGCTCTCGGCGTCCAGGCGCAGCCGCAGCGCGTCGCTCATGGCGGCCAGGGCTTCTTCATTGGCGGGCAGGCCCAGGCGTTCGAGCTTGTTGCGGTTGACGATGTCCATCACCTTGGCGGCCTGCGCACCGCCCATCACCGCGGTGCGCGCGCTGGGCCAGGCGAAGATGAATTGGGGGTCGAAGCCGCGGCCGCACATGCCGTAGTTGCCGGCACCGAAACTGCCGCCCAGCACAACGGTGAACTTGGGCACACGCGCGTTGGCCACGGCCTGGATCATCTTGCTGCCGTGTTTGATGGCGCCGGCCTGCTCGGCGGCCTTGCCCACCATGTAGCCGGTGGTGTTCTGCAGAAAGATCAGCGGCGTGCCGCTCTGGTCGCAGAGCTGGATGAACTGTGCCGCCTTGGTACTGCCGTTCGGCTGGATGGGCCCGTTGTTGCCGATGAGGCCCACCGCGTGCCCGTGCAGGCGAGCGTGGCCGCAGACGGTGTCCGGTGCGTAGGGCGCCTTGAATTCCAGGAAATCCGAGCCGTCGACCAGGCGCGCGATGACTTCGCGCACGTCGTAGGGCTCGCGTTCGTCGGCAGGCACCACGCCCAGCAGGTCTTCGGCAGGGAACATAGGGTCTGGCGCGGGGGCAGGCAGGGGCACGGTGTCCCAGGGCAGCTTGTCCAGCAGTTCGCGGGTCAAAGCGATGGCATGGGCGTCGTTGTCGGCCAGGTACTCGCCCAGGCCGGTGACTTCGGCGTGCAGGGTCGCGCCGCCCAGTTCTGCATCGGTCGAGTCTTCGCCGATGGCCGCCTTCACCAGCGGCGGGCCGGCCAGGTAGATGCTGCTGCGGCCTTTCACCAGCACCACGTAGTCTGAAAGTCCCGGCAGGTAGGCGCCGCCTGCGGTGGATGAACCATGCACCACGGCGACCTGCGGAATGCCCGCCGCCGACAAGCGCGCCTGGTTGGCGAAGGCGCGGCCACCGTCGACGAAGATCTCGGCTTGGTACATCAGGTTGGCGCCGCCGCTTTCCACCAGCGCGATCAGCGGCAGCTTGTTCTGGGCCGCCAGTTCCTGCGCACGCAGCGCCTTCTTCAGGCCCATGGGTGCGACGGTGCCGCCTTTCACCGCGCTGTCAGAGGCACTGACCATCACGCGCTTGCCGGCCACCACGCCGATGCCGACGATGCTGCCGCCACCCAGCACGTTCTTCTTGCCGTCGTCGTCGTGCATGGCCAGGCCGGCGAGCGGGCTGAGTTCGAGGAACTCGCTGCCGCGGTCGATGAGCCGGGCCACGCGCTCGCGTGGCAAGAGCTGGTCGCGCTGGTCGAACTTGTCGCGCTTGCTGGCCGATTCGGCCACCACCTGGGCCTGCAGTGCCAGCACCGCGGCCAGCTTGTCCTGCATGCGTGCGGCGTTGGCGGCGAAGGCCGGGCTGCGCGGATCCAGGCGCGAAGAGAGCACCGGCATTACTTCAGCACCTCGGGCCGAGCCTGGAGCACCTCTGGGGTGCGCGCCCGGTGGAAGCCGTCGAAGGGCACGGACTTCGCGTCCTTGCCGAGCGGGAAGATGTCGCTGCCCAGCGAGGCCGCCCCGTCGATCTGCAGCGTGACGCCGGTGATGAACGATGCTGCCGGCGACAGCAGAAAGACGATGGCCGCGCTGACCTCGGCCTCGCTGCCCAGGCGGCGCAGCGGCACGTGCTGCTTCAGCCGGGGAATGATGGACTTCATGGCGCCGCCATAGGTGTCCATGCCGCTGCTGGCCACCCAGCCCGGGGCTACGGCGTTGACGCGCACGCCGGCATGCGCCCATTCGAAGGCGGCGGTCGCGGTGAGGTTGCTCATGCCGGCGCGCGCCGCGCCGCTGTGGCCCATGCCGGGCATGCCGTTGCGGAAGTCGGCCGTCATGTTGACGATGCTGCCGCCGTGTTGCTGCAGGCACTGGTTGAAGAGCTCGCGCATCATCAGGAAGCCGCCGGTGAGGTTGTTGGCGACCACAGCGTCGAAGCCCTTCTTGCTGATGGCCAGCAGCGGTGCCGGAAACTGGCCGCCCGCGTTGTTCACCAGGCCGGCCACCGGGCCGTGTGTTGCCAGCACGGCGGCCACGCCGGCCTTGACCGCGTCTTCATCGCGGATGTCGAAGGCGATGGTGTCGCACTGGCCGCCGTCTTCCATGATCTCGGCGGCCACCTGGTCCAGCTTGGCCTGGGTGCGGCCGCTGATCACGACGCGGGCGCCCAGCGACGCCAGTTCATGCGCCACGCAACGCCCGATGCCGCTGCCGCCTCCGGTGACCCACATCACCTGCCGGTCGAAGAGGCCGGGGCGGAAGACGCTGCGGTAGCGGGCACTGGCGGTCATGGGCAGGCAGGGGCAGGCAGGGGCTGAAGGCGGCGATGCCGGATTAGGCCTCTGGGTAACGTTAACGTCAACCTGATGACATATAAGTGAATACGCGGATGCTCGCGGCAGGCACCAGCTCTAGCATCGCGCCCACCCCCACTTTCAAGAGTGCCAGCCCATGGACATGCCAGCCTGCACCGAAGCCCTGCGCGCCAAGGTGGGTGACGCCAGCGGCCTGAACGCCACGCTGAAATTCGACTGCGGCGCCGACGGCGTGGTGGTCATCGACGGCAAGAGCGTGCCCAACACGGTGAGCAACGAGGACAAGGACGCCGACTGCACCATCGCCATCACGCTGGACAACTTGGCCGCGCTGCTGACCGGCGAGCTGGAGCCGGCCACCGGCTTCATGATGGGCAAGTTCAAGGTCAGCGGCGACATGAGCGTGGCGCTGAAACTTCAGCGGGTGGTATGAACGTGCTGCAGACGCCACTGCGCAAGCGCGCCGCGGCGTCGGCGCAGGAAGTGGTGGACGCGCACCGCGATCACGACACCGGCCAGCTCTTCGGCATCACCGAACTCTGCAGCGAGTTCGGCATCACGCTGCGCACCATCCGTTTCTACGAGGACAAGGGCCTGCTGAGCCCGCGGCGCATCAACGGCACCCGCGTCTACACGCGGCGCGACCGCGCGCGGCTGGCGCTCATCCTGCGCAGCAAGGCCATCGGCGCCAGCTTGGACGAGATCAAGCACTACCTCGATCTCTACGGCGCGCACGGCGAAGGCCGCGTGCAGCAGCTGCGCTTCGTGCTCGACCGCACGGACAAGGCCATTGCCGAGCTGGAAACCAAGCGCGCGCACATCGAGGCCACGCTGGCCGAGCTGCGCGTCATCAACGCCGAAGTGCGCCAGCACCTGGCCGACCGCTGAAAGGGGCGCGCCGATGGGCCACGCGTACATCTACGACCACGTTCGTACGCCGCGTGGCAAGGGCAAGAAGGACGGCAGCCTGCACCAGGCCACACCCGTGTGGCTGCTGCGCACGCTGCTGCAGGCGCTGCAGCGCCGCACGCAGCTGGACACGGCGCTGGTCGACGACCTGGTGCTCGGCTGCGTGACGCCCGTGGGCGAGCAGGGCGCCGACATCGCACGCACCGCCGTGCTGGACGCCGAATGGGCGCAGACCGTGGCTGGCGTGACGCAAAGCCGCTTCTGCGCCAGCGGCCTGGAAAGCGTGAACCTGGCCGCGGCCAAGGTGGCGAGTGGCTATGAAGACCTGGTGGTCGCCGGCGGCGTGGAGAGCATGAGCCGCTGGGCCATGGGCAGCGACGGCGGCGCCTGGTTCATGGACCCGCGCATCAACCAGAAGCTGGGCTTCGTGCCGCAGGGCGTGGGCGCCGACCTCATCGCCACGCTGGAAGGCTGGGGCCGGGCCGATGTCGACGCCTACGCCTTGAACTCGCACCGCAAGGCCGCCGCAGCGCGCGCTGCCGGCCACTTTGCGCGCAGTGTGGTGCCGGTGCACGACATTGCCGGCCTGCTGATGCTGGACCGCGACGAGACCATTCGTGATAACGCAAGCCCAGAGGCCATGGCCAAGCTGGAGCCCAGCTTCGCAATGATGGGCGCCATGGGCTTCGACGCCACCGCGTTGCGCAAGTACACGACGGTGGAGCGCATCCAGCACATGCACCACGCCGGCAACAGCAGCGGCATCGTCGACGGCGCGGCGCTGATGCTGGTGGGCAGCAGCGAAGGGGGCGCCAGGGCGGGCCTGAAACCGCGCGCGCGCATCCGCGCCGCGGCGGTGATCGGCAGCGAACCGACCATCATGCTCACCGGCCCCACGCCGGCCTGCCGCAAGGCGCTGGCCAAGGCCGGCATGACGGCGGCCGATATCGACCTGTGGGAAGTCAACGAGGCCTTTGCCGTGGTGCCGATGAAGACAGCGCGCGACCTGGGCGTGAGCCTGGATCGGGTCAACGTCAACGGCGGCGCCATCGCCATGGGCCACCCGCTGGGCGCCACGGGTTGCATCCTCCTGGGCACCCTGCTGGACGAGCTGGAACGCCGCGACCTGTCCACGGGCTGCGCCACGCTGTGCGTGGGTGGTGGCATGGGCATCGCCACCATCATCGAAAGAGTCTGAGCATGAGCGACGCCATCACCCTGACGATGGGCGACGACGGCATCCTCGTCGCGCAGATGAACCTGCCGGGCCGGCCGATGAACCTTGTCGGCGACCCGTTGATGCAGGGCATCGCGCAGGCCCTCGCGCATCTCGCACTGCCTGCGGCCAAGGGCCTGGTGCTGACATCCGCCAAGGCCGACTTCTGCGTCGGCGGCGACATCGACCGCATGTCGAAGTGGACAAGCCCGGAGCAGCCCTTCGAAGCCAGCATGGCCATGAAGGCCGTGCTGCGCCAGCTGGAACTGCAGGGCAAGCCCGTGGTTGCGGCCATCAACGGCCATGCGCTGGGCGGTGGGCTGGAACTGGCGCTGGCCTGCCACGCGCGCTTCGCCATCGACGATGCGCGGCTGAAGATCGGCCAGCCCGAGGTCAAGCTGGGCCTGCTGCCGGGTGGCGGTGGCACGGTGCGCTTGTCGCGGCTGGTGGGCATCCAGCAGGCGCTGCAGATCTGCGGTGAAGGCGCCGACCTCAACCCGCAGAAGGCGCTGGGCATGGGCCTGCTGGCCGGGCTGGCGAAGGACCGTGAAGACCTCATGGCGATGGCCCGCGCTTGGGTAGCCGCCAACCTGAAGGCCAAGCAGCCGTGGGACATGCCGAAGTTCCGCTTCCCAGGTGGCGATTCACGCGCACCGGCGGTGGCGCAGATGTGGGCCGTCGCGCCGTCCATCGCGGCCAGCAAGAGCTGGGGCAACTACCCGGCCGTGCAGCACATCATGAGCGCCATCTTCGAAGGCGGCCTGCTCGACTTCGACGCGGCCTGCCAGGTGGAGAGCCGCTACTTCGCCGCGTGCGTGATGTCGCAGGTGTCGAAGAACATGATCGGCACGCTGTGGTACCAGCTCAATGCCATCAAGAAGGGCGCCTCGCGGCCCGCGGGCGTGGCGGCGTCGAAGGTGCAGAAGCTGGGCGTCCTGGGCGCCGGCATGATGGGCGTGGGCATCGCCTATGTGTCGGCCAAGGTCGGCATCGAGGTCGTGCTGCTCGACACGTCGGTCGAGGCCGCCCAACGTGGCAAGGCCTACTCGCAAGGCCTGCTCGACCAGGCCGTGAAGAAGGGCCGCAGCACGTCCGAGCAGCGCGACGCGCTGCTGGCCAGGATCACGCCGACCACCGATTACGCACAGCTCGCCGGCTGCGAACTGGTGATCGAAGCCGTGTTCGAAGACCGCAGCCTCAAGGCCGATGTCACGAAGCAGGCTGAAGCCGTGACCGCTGCCACCGCCGTGTTCGCATCCAACACCTCCACCCTGCCCATCAGCGGCTTGGCCCAGGCCAGCACGCGGCCGGCGAACTTCATCGGGCTGCACTTCTTCAGCCCGGTGGACAGGATGCCGCTGGTGGAGATCATCGTCGGCGAGGTCACCAGCCAAGAGACGCTGGCCCGCGCCTTCGACTACGTGCTGCAGATCGGCAAGACACCCATCGTCGTCAACGACAGCCGCGGCTTCTACACCAGCCGCGTCTTCGGCAGCTACGTCATGGAAGGCCTGGCGCTGCTGAAGGAAGGCGTGCACCCACGCAGCATCGAGGTGGCGGGCCAGCAGGCCGGCATGCCGATGCCTCCGCTGGCGCTGCAGGACGAGGTGTCGCTGAGCCTGTCAGTGCACGTGGCCGAGCAGACCAAGAAGGACCTGGCAGCCGAGGGCAAGACCTGGGTCGAACACCCCGGCATGGCGGTGGCGCGGCAGCTGTGCGAGATCGGCCGCGTCGGCAAGAAGGTGGGGCAGGGCTTCTATGACTGGCGCGATGAGGGCAGGCAGCTGTGGCCCGGTCTGCCTGAGCTGTTCCCCGTGGCCGCCCGGCAACCCGAGCAGCGCGAACTGATCGACCGCCTGATGTTCGCCCAGGCGGGCGAGGCCGCACGCTGCCTGGAAGAAGGCGTGCTGCGCTCGGTGGCCGACGGCAACATCGGCAGCATCTTCGGCTGGGGCTTCGCACCTTTCCATGGTGGCGCGCTGCAGTTCATCAACGCCATGGGCGCGCCGGCTTTCGTGGCGCGTGCGCGCGAACTGGCGGCGAAGTACGGCCCGCGCTTCGAACCGGCGGCCATCGTCGTGCGGCAGGCGGCTGACGGTGGACGCTTCGACGATCGCTGAGGCGCGCGCGCTGCTGGTTGCCGCCGCGCAGCGGCCCGGCGGCCTGTGCGTGCTGACTGGCGCCGGCATGAGCGCCGAGAGCGGCATTCCCACCTTCCGCGATGCGCTCACGGGCTATTGGTCGAAGTTCGACCCCGCCGGGCTGGCCAGCGAAGATGGCTTCCGCGCCCACCCGCAGCGTGTCTGGGACTGGTACGCCGAGCGCCGTGCCGGCGTGCGCCAGGCCGAGCCCAACGCCGGCCACCGGGCGCTGGCCGACTTCGCCGCGCGCCACCCTGGCGTGATGACCCTGGTGACGCAGAACGTCGATGACCTGCACCAGCGCGCCGGCAACACCGACGCGCTGCGCCTGCACGGCGACATCCTGGAAGACCGCTGGCTGGGCGACTGCGCGCGCCATCAGCGCGGTGGCAATGTCTGCATGCCCGATTGGGCCGAGGCCGGCCGCCCGCCGAGTTGCGGCGAATGCGGCAACCCGCTGCGCCCGGGCGTGGTGTGGTTCGGCGAAGCGCTGCCGCTGCGGGCCTTCGACGCCGCCCAGCGTGCCGCCGCCAGCTGCAGCGTGATGCTGGTGGTGGGTACCTCGGGCGCGGTGTGGCCGGCCGCGGGCCTGGCGGGCACGGCGCGCGAACAGGGGGCGCGGGTCATCATCGTGAACCCGGCGCCCAGCGAGATCGACGCCGTGGCCCATGCCGTGCTGCGCGGCACGGCGGCCACGCTGCTGCCGCTGCTGCTGGCCGCCGCGGCGCTTGATGGATGATCCAGTTCTGGACTAATATCAAAACATCATCCGAATAAGGATTCCTGCATGAACGCCGTGCTGGCCCCGGCCGGGCCTGATCTCCAGCCTGAAGTCAGCCCTGAGAAGATGGCCGCTGCCGGCCTGCGTGCCTTTGCGCGCATCGCCGAGGCCTGGCGCCTGAGCGTGGACGAACAACTGGCCTTGCTGGGCCAGCCGCCGCGTTCCACCTTCTTCGCCTGGCGCAAGCAGCCCGAGAAGGCGGCGCTGCCGCGCGACACGCTGGAGCGCCTGTCCAACATCCTGGGCATCTACAAGAGCCTGCAGATCCTGCTGCCCGAACCCGCCGCGGCCGACGCCTGGGTGCGCCAACCCAACAGCGCCGCGCCCTTTGGTGGTGGCAGCGCGCTGCAGCGCATGCTGGCCGGCAATGTGAGTGATCTGAACCTCGTGCGCCGCTACCTTGACGGCGTGCGCGGCGGCGGCTGGAGTTGACGACCCCCCCGGAGCGCCTTCGGCGCCTCCCCCCCAGGGGGGGCGGTGCCAGCGGCCCGGCGAAGCCGGTTCCGCGGCGCCCGCTGGGTCGGGCCGCCGGGCGCTGACCGATGCCGGTAACCGACGTTCGCCGCGTGCGCTGGGCGCAGGCCTGCCGCATCGTGCCCACGCGCTATCCGTCCATCACGCTGTTCGACCGCGTGGCCGATGCCGATGACTTCGACGCCCTCTACGCGCTGGAAGCCATGACCAACGAGCGCGTGCGCGATGAGCTGGGGCAGATCGAGCGCGTGCCGCGCGATCAGCGCCTGTTCGGGGCCGGCAGCGGGCCGATCATGGCCGCCTTCACGCATGTCAACGTGATGGGCAGCCGTTTCTCCGACGGCCGCCATGGCGTGTTCTACGCCGCGCGCGAACGCCTCACCGCGGTGGCCGAGACGCGCCACCACCACGGCATCTTCCTCGCCGCCACGAAGCAGCCGGCCATGCACCTGCCCATGCGCCTGTACCACGTGGCCATCGACGCCCGCCTGCACGACCTGCGCCCGGTGGGCGCGGTGGCCGATGCCGTGCACGACCCCGACGACTACAGCGCGGCGCGCGCACTCGGCCACACGCTGCACGCCGCGGGCTCGGCCGGCGTGGCCTATCGCAGCGTGCGCCGGCCGGGCGGGCAATGCGCAGGCCTGTTCCGCCCACGCGGCGCCAGTGCCTGCCTGCACGCCGCTGTGCTGCTCTACGCCTGGGACGGCGCAGCCTTCACCGACGTGTACGAGAAGACCGAGTGAGCGCCACGCCGAACGCCACACGTTACGAGCGACTGGACGCGCTGCGTGCGCTGGCCATCGTCTGGATGGCGCTCTTCCACTTCTGCT
Source organism: Betaproteobacteria bacterium (assembly GCA_031379415.1). GTDB lineage: Bacteria > Pseudomonadota > Gammaproteobacteria > Burkholderiales > Burkholderiaceae_C > Rubrivivax. The sequence continues at coordinate 9,232 of JANNFE010000046.1, forward strand.
TCGACCTCAACTACTTCCGCCTGTGGGAGCCCTACCAGTTCTTCACGCGCGACCCGTTCTGGACCACGCAGCGGACCTGCATCGTCACGCTCTTCCTGTTCTGCGCCGGACTCGGCCAGGCCGTGGCGCTGCACGCCGGGCAGGGCTGGCCGCGCTTCTGGAAGCGCTGGGCGCAGGTGGCGGGCTGCGCGGTGCTGGTGAGCATCGGCTCGGCCTTCATGTTCCCGCGCAGCTGGATCAGCTTCGGCGTGTTGCACGGCATCGCCGTGATGCTCATCGTCTGCCGCCTGGCGGCGCCACTGCGCGGCGGGCTGTGGCCGCTGGGCGCACTGGCACTGGCCTTGCCGCAGCTGGTGCAGCACCCGTTCTTCGACACGCCGTGGACGAACTGGCTGGGCCTGGTGACGCGCAAGCCGCTCACCGAAGACTACGTGCCCGTGCTGCCCTGGCTGGGCGTGATGTTCTGGGGCCTGGCGGCCGGCCAATGGCTGCTGGCCCATCGGCGCGACGTGCTGGCCGGTGCGGTGCCGCGTGCGCTGCAGCCGCTGGCCACACTGGGCCGCTGGAGCCTCAGCTTCTACATGCTGCACCAGCCGCTGCTGATCGGCGCGCTGGCCGGCGGACGGGCGCTCGGCTGGTGGTGACCGTTGGCCGTGCCGCCGTTCAGAAGCCGGCGAAACGAACGCCAGCGCCTATCGAGTCCTGGCGCTGGGTGTAGTTCGACAGCGTGTTCATCGGGCCGCGGTGCCAGCGCAGGTAGATCGGCGCTCCGAGGAAGGGGAACTCCCAGCCTAAGGTCCATGAGTCGGCTGCCAGTCCGCGGTCACCGAGGCGCCAGGTGGCGTCGAGCTGGTGTCCCTTCGCAAGGCGCCACCAGGCGTGCAGTTCCAGGCGGTCGTAGTCAGAGAACTTGCTGCCGGTGCCGGCGCGCGGGCCCCATGTCACCTCGGAATCCTGCGTTCCCAGGTAGGTGCGCAGCTTGCCTCGCACCTGCAGCGCTTCGCCCAGCACGGGCGGCGGCAGTGCCTTGTCGACCGCTATGACAAAGAAGTTCGCGCCGCGGCTGACGGTGTCGAAGTAGCGGTAGTCGCCGGCTGCGTAACGTGCGCGCGCGATTTCGGCGTCACGCGCGCCGGTGACCTCGGTCGTCTGGCCGTCGGAACGGTGCTGCACGCCGAGTTCCAGGCCGTCGGCCTCACCCCAGCCGGCGCCCAGGAAGCGCGAGGCCGGCAGACGGACAAACAGCCCCGGGGCATTGATGCGGCCGATGACCGGGCCGGACGGCCTGGTGCCAGCGTAGAAGTCGAACTCGGCCGTGTAGCCGAAGTAGATCTCGGCGTCGGCCCATGTGCCGCGGGTGGGGCACAAGGTGTCTTTCGACTTGTCCTCGGGTGGTGGCTGGGAGGCCGCCGGGGCAGCTGCGGCGACCGCCTTGTCCGTGGTCCGGAACTGCGGCCCGCAGAAGGTGTACTTGAACGACACGCGCGCCCGCAGTGCCTGCTCGTCGTTGCCTGCCCAGCCGTTGTTGCGCATGCCGCGCCACACGGCGTAGTTGTCGCCGTAGGCCGTCAGGCGCTCGGCCTTGCCGAGTTCCTGGCCGCTCACGCTGGCGGTGAGGCCCTGGGACCATGCGGCGGTGGGCGCGGCCATGAACCGCAGCGCCAGAGCGGCGGCTGCGAACCAGCGCAGAAGTTGGACGGTGCGCATCTCTGAGTCGCCTCTGTTGAAGGTCAAATGAAGATCTTCGGTCGGCGGCATCGCGGCCACATCCACAGTCGACATGAAGGCCCCGCTACGATGCACCCCATGAGCACCAAGGTCCTGTTCGGCTTCCACGCCGTCACCGTGCGGCTGAAGACGGCGCCGCAGTCCATCACCGAGATCCATGTCGACGCCACGCGGCGCGACGCACGCATGCGCCAGTTCTTGCAGCGCGCGCAGGACGCCGGCGCCAAGGTGATCGACAGCGACGCCGAGCGCCTGGCCGCGCTGGCCGGCGGGCTGCGCCACCAGGGCGTCGTCGCGCGGGTCTCGCCGCTGCCGCCGCGCCATTCGCTGGACGAGGTGCTGGACGAGGTTGAAGGCCCGCCGCTGGTGCTGGTGCTTGACGGCGTGACCGACCCGCACAACCTGGGTGCCTGTCTGCGTGTGGCCGATGGGGCCGGGGCGCACGCCGTGGTGGCGCCCAAGGACCACGCCGTGGGCCTGAACGCCACGGTGGCCAAGGTGGCCAGCGGTGCCGCCGAGACCGTGCCCTACCTGATGGTGACCAACCTGGCGCGCACGCTGACCGAGCTGAAGGAGCGCGACATCCGCATCGTCGGCACCACCGACGACGCCGACGCCACGCTCTACGACGCCGATCTCACCGGCCCAGTGGCGCTGGTGCTGGGTGCCGAAGGCGCCGGCATGCGCCAGTTGACGCGCAAGCACTGCGACCAGCTGGTGCGCATCCCGATGGCCGGCGCCGTGGAAAGCCTGAACGTCAGCGTCGCCGCCGGTGTCTGCCTGTTCGAGGCGCTGCGCCAGCGCAGGCCGCACTGACCCGGCACGTTCATTGCACGCAGGAGCACACCATGCCCGTCATCGCCATCACCCACCCGCTGGTGCGCCACAAGGTCGGCCTGCTGCGCCAGAAGGACATCTCGACCAAGGACTTCCGTGCGCTGACGAATGAGCTCGGGCGTCTGCTGGCCTACGAGGCCACGGCCGACTTCCCGCTGGCGCCGGTGGCCATCGAGTGCTGGAGCGGCCCGACGATCATCGAGCAGATCGCCGGCCGCAAGGTCACTGTGGTGCCCATCCTGCGCGCCGGCCTGGGCATGCTCGACGGCGTGCTCGACCTCATGCCCAACGCCAAGGTCAGCGTGGTCGGTCTGAGCCGCAACCACGAGACGCTGCAGCCCGAGCACTACTTCGAACGCCTGGTGGGCCACCTCGACGAACGCACCGCGCTCATCATCGACCCCATGCTGGCCACGGCAGGTTCGATGATCGCCACCGTGCAGTTGCTGAAGGACCGCGGCTGCAAGGACATCCGCGCCCTGGTGCTGGTGGCCGCGCCCGAAGGCATGCGCGCGCTGGAAGCTGCGCACCCCGACGTGCGCTGCTGGACGGCCGCGGTGGACAGCCACCTCAACGAGCTGGGCTACATCATCCCGGGGCTGGGTGACGCGGGCGACAAGATCTTCGGCACCAAGTAGCGGGGGCGCAGCGGCCGGCCGCCGAACCGATCATCCGCGTTGCGGATGCTCGGCCCGCAAGCGCAGGTCAGAGTGGCGCCCTTCGCCATGCAGGCAATCGGGGGTTGGCTCATGCAGTTCATGCAGTGGGGTATGGATGTCGTGCTCAGGATGTTTCCCGAGTCGGCGTCCCGCAAGAACGTGGCCAAGTACTTTCCGCTCGTCGAGCAGGCCCTGAACGAGGCCGGCCTGCTGGACACGCGCATCAAGGTCTTCGCCTATGCCACTGTGCGCGCCGAGTCGGCGTCGTTCCGGCCCATACCCGAAGAGCTGTGCAGGCTGAACACGATGAAGACGGTGGAAGTCCAGGCCATCACGGAGCCGAACCTGAAGAATCTCGCGGCGGTGAGCAACGCCATCATCAAGACCTGGGGCTTCGACGACCGCTACGGCCGCTACAACCACCGCATGGGCAACCTGCAGCGCGGCCAGGCTGAGCAGTACAAGGGCCGCGGCTTCATCCAGCTCACCGGCAAGGACAACTACCAGCGCATGGCCAAGGAACTGCCGCTGCCCGAACTGCTGGTCAAGCCCGATCTCGCACTGGACCCGCAGGTGGCGGCCCGCATTCTGGCGCGCTTCATCCAGGCCTCGCTGAAGTCCATCGACGCAGCGCTTGAAGCGGGGCGCCTGGAGAAAGCGCGCGCGCTGGTGAACGGCGGCACGCACGGCATGAACCACTTCCTGCCCGCCTACCAGCTCGGCATGAGCCTGGTTTCGCCCAGGGACAGCGCTGACCGCTCGGCCTGGGCCTGAGCGGCCCTGGCCGGTTCTTTCACACCTGCTCAGCGCGCCAGCGCGCCGCGCAGGCCTTCCAGATAGCTGTCGAACTGGTGGATGTCGTTGTGACCGGCCTGCGGCACCAGCAGCAGCTGGGCCTGCGGCGCCGCGCCGCGCAAGGCCACGCTGTGGCGCGGCGCGATCAGCGTGTCGCGCCCGCCATGGGCCAGCAGCACGGGGCTCTTCACCAGCGCCAGTGCAGTGTCGGTGCGCAGCGGGTAGCGCAGCACGGCGCCGGGCACCCAGGGGTAGTGCTCGCGCGACAGCGCCGCCATGCTCGAGTAGGGCGAGACCAGCACCGTCAGCTCGGGCTGCAGTTCGGCCGCCAGCGTGGCCGCCAGGCCGGTGCCCAGCGAGCGGCCGTAGATGACGCGCTTCTTGCCGGCGTAGCGCGGCGCCACGCTGGCCCAGGCGGCGCGCACGTCGGCTTCCAGCTGCGCCTGGCTTTCGATGCGGCCGCTGCTCTTGCCGTAGCCGCGGTAGTCGATCATGAAGAGGTCGACGTTGGCGCGGCGGTAGAAGTCGGCGTTGACGAACCAGCTCTCCAGGTTGCCGGCATTGCCGTGCAGGAAGAAGACGACGCCGGCCGGGTTCGGCAGCTGCAGGTGCAGCGCGTTCAGCCGTGCGCCGGGCACGTCGACCCAGGTTTCGTGCACGTCGGGGCCCATCAGGTAGCGGTGTTCGGCGGGCAGCTTCTGCGGGTGGAAGAGCAGCCGCTCCTGGCCCCACCACAGCAGGGCGACGACGCCGGCGTACAGGGCGAAGGCAGCGAGTGCGGCGTACAGCAAGGCGCGGCTCCAGGGCGGCAGGGCAGGGCGGGGCATGAGCGGTCTACGCAAGGGGTCAGGCAGCAGATGCGCTACACCCAGCCCAGGGCACCGGCCAGCGCGCCGGCGGCGATGGGCCACAGCGGGCTCCACTGGGTGCGCAACATGAAGGCCAGCGTGCCCAGCACCAGCACGGCGCTCGTCCACTGCGTGTTCGTGGGGCCGAGCAGGATCCACGCCGTGGCCACCAGCAGGCCGATGGTGATGGGTGCCAGCCCCGTGGTGAAGGAGCGCAGCCAGGGCGACTGCTGGTTGCGCGCGCCCCAGCGCGTGGCCGCCAGGGCCAGCGTGGTGCTGGGCAGCAGCGTGCCGGCCATGGTGGCGGCCACGCCGGCCAGGCCGCCGACGTTGAAGCCGATGACCGCCACGAAGAGCACGTTGGGCCCCGGCGCGGCCTGCGCCAGCGCCACCGAGGCGGTGAACTGCGCGTCGCTCAGCCAGCCCTGGTCGCGCACCACGAAGCGCTGCATGTCGCCCACGGTGGTGATGGCGCCGCCCACGGCCAGCAGCGACAGCATCAGGAAGTGCGTGAACAGCGCCAGCCACGCCGCCGGCGGCAGGTTCTGCGTGCCGAGCAGCAGGTCGGTCATCATTTCAGCCGACGCCAGGCCAGCGCCATGGCCAGTGCGCCCAGGCCCAGCACCACCCCGGGCAGGGGCCAGCGCAGCACGCCGATGGCCCCTGCTGCGGCCAGCGCCAGCGCCGCGCAGGTCGGCACGCCCATGGCGTTCTGGCGCATGGTGCCGCCCAGTCGCCAGGCCGTCGACAGAATCAGACCCGCCGCGGCCACACCCATGCCACGCAGCGCACCGGCAATGCCGGGCACATCCTGCAGCTGCTGCGCCAGCGCGGCCAGCACCAGCACCAAGGCCAGCGGCGCCAGCAGGATGCCGCCCAGGGCCGCCAGTGCGCCGCGCCAGCCGAAGAAGCGGTCGCCGATCATCAGCGCCATGTTCACGATGTTGGGGCCAGGCAGCACCTGGCCCACGCTCAGCAGTTCCAGGAACTGCTCGCGCGTGAGCCAGCGCTGGCGCTCCACCAGTTCGCGCTGCGCCACTGGCAGCACGCCGCCGAAGCCCTGCATGGCCAGGCGCGTGAAGGCCATGAACATGGCCTGCTTGGAGGCCGGGCGCACCAGCGGCTCGGTCGCTGGCTCAGGCATGGGCCAGCCCCCGCGTGCGCCGCGCCGCCCAGGCGCTGAGCGCCAGCGCCAGCAGCATCCAGGCCAGCCCGGCCCAGGGCAGGGCATCGAAACCGCCGGCCGCCAGCAGCGCGCCGCCGCCGCCCGCGCCCAGCGCCTGGCCAGCGTAGATGGCCGAGGTGTTGAGCGCCAGCAGCACCGGCGCGTAGGCCGGCTCGGCCTGCGAAACGCGCGCCTGCTGCGCCGAGTTGCAGGCGAAGCAGCCCAGCGCCCAAGGCACCAGCACCAGCGACATGCCGGCCACGCCGGCCAGCAGTGCCGCGGGGCCGCCAGTCAGCGGCCACAGCGCCAGCGAAACGGCCATCAGCACGAGCGAGATGTTGACGCAGCGCGCCGCGCCCAGGCGGTCGATCCAGCGCGACATCAGCACGTTGCCCAGCAGCCCGAAGGCGCCGAACCAGAAGAACAGGAAGCTCACCTGCGCCGCACTCGCGCCGAGTTCCTGGCGGTAGTAGGGCGCGAAGTAGCTGAAGAGCGTGAACTGGCCTGCGGCGCTGAGCGCGGTGATCAGCACCATGCCCATCAGCAGCGGGTGCGTGAGCACGGTGCGCCAGCTGCGCAGCGACAGCGCCGGCGGCCGGATGCCGGTGGGCACCGTGCGCCACACCCACAGCGCCGCAGCCGCGCTCAGCAGCGCCACCATCGCGAAGGCCCAGCGCCAGCCGGCGGCCTCGGCGATGTAGGCGTGCATGGGCATGCCGATCACCGAGCTCAGCGACCAGCCCATGAACACCGTGGTGATGGCGCGGCCGCGCTGCTCGGGCGGCGCCAGCACGTTGATGGCCGCGGCGGCCTGCGGCGTGAAGACCGCGGCGCCCAGCACGCCCAGGGCGCGCACCGGCAGCAGCGCCGCCAGGTTGGGCATCAGCGCTGCCAGCGCGTGGCCCGCGGCGTACCACAGCAGCGCCCCGGTGAGCAGCTGGCGGCGGTCCCAGCCGGCCAGCGCTGCGGCCAGCAGCGGCGCGCCGGTGCCCATGGCCACCGCGCCCACGGTGATGAGCTGCCCAGCCACCGCGGGCGACACCGCCAGCGCCTGCGAGAGGTCGTTCAAGGAGCCCGCCACCACCATCACACCGCAGCCGATGGCGAAGTTGCCGGCCATCAGGGCGCGGCCGGCGCCTCGCCACGGCTCGGCCATCAGCGCATCACCTTCAGCGCCTCGGGGTTGACGAGGTTCGTCGGCTCGTTGTTGATGAAGTTGATGACGTTCCTGAACGCGCCGCCGAAGTAGAGCTCGTAGCTGTCCTGCTCCACGTAGCCCAGGTGCGGCGTGCAGACGGCGTTCTCCAGCCGCAGCAGCGGGTGGCCTTGCAGGATGGGTTCGCTCTCGAACACGTCCACCGCGGCCATGCCGGGGCGGCCGCGGTTGAGCGCGGCCACCAGCGCGTTCTCTTCGATGAGTTCGGCACGCGAGGTGTTGACGATGAGCGCGGTGGGCTTCATGCGCGAGAGGGCGTCCAGCCGCACGATGCCGCGCGTGGTGTCGTTCAGGCGCAGGTGCAGGCTCAGCACGTCGGCGGTCTCGAAGAAGGCCTCGCAACTGTCGGCGGCGGTGTAGCCGTCGGCCAGCGCGCGCTGGCGCGAGGCCGCGCTGCCCCAGACCATCACGGTCATGCCGAAGGCGCGGCCGTAGCCGGCCACCATCTGCCCGATCTTGCCGTAGCCCCAGATGCCCAGGGTCTTGCCGCGCAGCACCATGCCGATGGCGAAGTTGGGCGGCATGGCCGCGGCTTTCAGCCCGCTCTGCTGCCAGGCGCCGTGCTTGAGGTTGCCGATGTACTGCGGCAGCCGGCGCATGCTGGCCATGATCAGCGCCCAGGTCATCTCGGCCGGCGCCACCGGCGAGCCCGTGCCTTCGGCCACCGCGATGCCCATGCGCGTGCAGGTGGCCACGTCGACATGCGAGCCCACCTTGCCGGTCTGCGAGATCAGCTTCAGGCGCGGCAGCTTTTCCAGCAGCGCCTTGGGGAAGTGGGTGCGTTCGCGGATCAGCACCAGCACGTCGGCGTCGCGCAGCCGCACGCTCAGCTGGCCGATACCCTTGACGGTGTTGGTGAAGACCTTGGCGTTGAGCGGTTCCAGCAGCTTGGCGCATTCGAGCTTGCGCACCGCGTCCTGGTAGTCGTCGAGGATGATGATGTTCATGGCGTTGTCACATCGATTCTGCCCTGTCCGGCAGAGTGCGCGGCCGCGGACTAGCATGCAGCCCCCGCAACACCGGAGACAAGACATGTCCCTTACGATGCACAGCGCCAGCGTGCCCCTGTTCGTGCGCCAGCTCACCGCCATGCTCGGCTGGCTGGACAAGGCCCAGGCCCACGCCGAGGCGCGCAAGTTCGACAGCGCCAACTACCTGGGCCTGCGCCTGGCGCCCGACATGCTGCCCTTCACCAAGCAGATCCAGATCGCCTGTGACATGGCCAAGGGCTGCGTGGCGCGGCTGTCGGGCCAGGAAGCGCCGAAGTGGGACGACAACGAAGCGACGCTGGACGACCTGCGCGCGCGCATCCGCAAGACCGTGGACTACGTGCAGTCGGTGCCGGCGGCGCAGATCGACGGCAGCGAAGCGCGCGAGATCGTGCTGCCGCAGCGCTCGGGCGAGCCGCTGCGCATGTCGGGCGAGGCCTACCTGAAGCACTTCGTGCTGCCCAACCTGTTCTTCCACGCCACCACCACCTACGTGCTGCTGCGCCATGCCGGGGTGGAACTGGGGAAGCGCGACTTCCTGGCCTGATCAGCGCTGCGCCACGCGCACGCGCGCGGCATGGCGCGCCGGTGCGCGAGCCTGCTTGCGCACGTTTGCCTTGGCTGCCGCCTGCACGGTGGCGCCGCGCGCCTTGTGCGCCACCTTCACGGGCCGGCCCTTGCGTGGCGGGCGCGCTTCGGGCGCGAGTTGCAGGGCCGCGTGTTCGGCCACGTGTTCGGCCACGTCGGCGGTGACCTGGGCCGCACGCGGCACCAGCAGCGTGGAACCTACCTTGACCAGCATGCGCGGCGGAATGCGGTTCACCTCACGCAGGCGGGCTTCGGACATGCCGGTGAGCCGCGCCGCCTCGGCCGGCTTCAGCGTCTTCGGTGCCACCCAGGCCGTCCAGCTGGCCAGCGCGCCGCGGTGTTCTGCCATTTCACGCAGGAAGCGGTTGGCGTTGTCGTAAGGCAGCAGCACCTGCGTCGTGCCGGCGGCCAGGATCACCGGCTTGTTCATCTGCGGGTTGAGCTGCTGAAAGGCGTCGAGGCTCAGACCGGCGAAGGCGGCGGCCAGCGCCACGTCGATGTCGCGCTCGATCGGTACGCTCATGAAGAAGGGGTGGTTCTCCAGCGGCTGCAGCGCCAGCGCAAAAGCCTCGGGCTTCAGCACGATGTTCTTCACGGCCTGCAGCTTGGGCACGTAGTCGCGTGTCTCCTGCGGCATGCGCAGGCTCAGGTAGTCGGTGGGGAGGCCGGCGCGGCGGTTGCGTTCGATGGCGCGCGCCACGTTGCCCTGGCCCCAGTTGTAGGCGGCCAGCGCCAGCTGCCAGTCGCCGAACATCGTGTGCAGGCGCTGCAGATAGTCCAGCGCCGCGCGCGTGCTGGCCAGCACGCTGCGGCGGTCGTCGCGGAAGAGGTTCTGGCGCAGTTCGAAGTCCTTGCCGGTGGCCGGCATGAACTGCCACATGCCCGAGGCGCGCGCCCGCGATTCGGCCTGCGGGTTGAAGGCACTCTCGATGAACGGCAACAGCGCCAGCTCGAAGGGCATCTCGCGCCGCTGCACTTCTTCGACGATGTGGAAGAGGTAGCGGCCACCGCGTTCCGTCATGCGCTGCACGTAGGCCGGGTCGCGGGCGTAGAACTGCTCCCACTTGCGCACGAGATCGGTGTCCAGGTCGGGCATGGCAAAGCCGCCGCGCACACGTTCCCAGAGGTCGCCGCGGTCGGCGTCGTGCGCCCGGTCCAGGCGTGTGCGGGGCGGCGGTGGCAGCGCGGGCGGCGGGGGCGCTTCGGCCAGCAGCTCGGCCGCTTCGGCCGGTGTTTCGGGCAATGCCGCGGGCATGACCACGGCGGGTGGCTGGGGGGCGGGCTCGGGCTGCTGCACGGTGGCGCAGCCCGCCAGCGTCAGCAGGCACAGGGCCGCGAGCAGCAGGCGCCGGATGTGTGGCGGTGTCATCGGTAGGTGTTCTTCCATTCACGCAGCGCAGCGAACACGCTCACGGCATCGCCCGCGGCTGCGCCGTGCGCGCGGGCCGAGCTCACCACCTCGGGCTGCGTGCAACGCAGGAAGGGGTTGATCTGCAATTCGAGGCCCACGCTCGAAGGCAGCGTGGGGCGGCCCTGTTCGCGCAGCGCCTCGCAGCGCGCATGGTAGGCCGCGCGCTCGGCATTGCCCGGCTCTACGGCGGCCGCGAAGCGCAGGTTGGACAGCGTGTATTCGTGCGTACAGCAGACCCGGGTGTCGGGCGGCAACGCGGCGAGCTTGTTCAGCGACGCATGCAGCTGCGCCGGCGTGCCTTCGAACAGCCGCCCGCAACCGGCCGAGAACAAAGTGTCGCCACAGAACAGAAGCGGCGCCGACATGCAGCCCCCAGGCCGCCGCGTGGCGGCGTCCGCCCCCCGTGGGGGATGAGGAAGCTTCGGGCGGCGGTGCGCTTCCTCGGCGCCGCTTTGCAGGTAGGCGATGTGCCCGGCGGTGTGCCCGGGCACGTCGAGCACCAGCCAGCGATGACCCAGCACGTCCACCGTATCGCCATCGCTCAGCGCGATGTACGGCGCCGGGATGTTCTCGCGCGCCGGCCCCCAGACGCGACCTTGCAGGCGCGAGCGCAGTGCGTCGACGCCGCCGACATGGTCGGCATGGTGGTGCGTCACTAGAATGCCCGCGAGTTGCAGGCCGTGCGTGTCGAGGGCCTGGTGCACCGGTGCCGCGTCGCCCGGATCCACCACGACGGCGTGGGCGCCGTCGTGCAACATCCAGATGTAGTTGTCGGCAAAGGCGGGCAGCGCCAGCAGGTTCATGGATTCATGACACGTGAAGAGTCGATTATAGAGTTGGGGGTCTGGCTGCACACCGCGCCCGGCCGCTATCTGCTGGCCTGGGAACAGGACCGGCTGGACCAGGCCGTCACCGATGCCTTCGGCTTCCACGCGCTGCAGCTGGGCCTGCCCGAACTCGACGGCCTGCGCGCCAACCGCATGCCGCACCGCTGGGTGGCCAGCGACTCGCTGGTGGTGCCCGAAGCCCTGCCGGCGCCGCCGCCGCTGGACGGCCTGCTCACCACGCAGCCGGCGCACGAGCCCATCGCGCTGCACTGCGAGTTCGACGCGCTGCCTTTCCCCAACGCCAGCATCGACCTGGTGGTGCTGCCGCACGCGCTGGAACTGGCGCGCGACCCGCACCACACGCTGCGCGAAGTGGAGCGTGTGCTGGTGCCCGAAGGCCGTGTCGTCATCGCCGGCTTCAACCCCACCAGCCTGTGGGGCCTGCGCCAGCGCGCCTGGCGCATGCGCCGCGGCATGGGCTTCGGCCGCGACCAGAGCCTGTACCTGCCGCGCGCCGGTGACTTCATCGGCTACTGGCGCCTGCGCGACTGGCTGCGCCTGCTGGGCTTCGAGGTCGAGGCCGGCCGCTTCGGCTGCTGGCGGCCGCCCGTCACCACCGAGAAATGGCTGGAGCGCTACGCCTGGATGGACCGCGTGGGCGACCGCTGGTGGCCGGTGCTCGGTGGCGTGTATTTCCTGATGGCCGTGAAGCGTGTGCGTGGCGTGCGGCTGATCGGCCTGGTCAAGCACGAGCGGCGCAAGACGGCCGCGGCACCCGCCGTGGTGGCGCACCGCCAGCGTGAAGAAGCCGAACTGCATGCCGAGATGGAGAACTGATGTCGGGTGAAGTGGTGATCTACGCCGACGGCGCCTGCCGCGGCAACCCCGGGCCCGGTGGCTGGGGCGCGTGGCTGAAGGCCGGCGCGCACGAGAAGGAACTGTTCGGCGGCGAGATCCTCACCACCAACAACCGCATGGAACTCACGGCCGTGATCGAGGCCCTGGCGTCGCTGAAGAAGCATTGCCAGGTGATCATCTACACCGACAGTGCGTATGTGAAGGACGGCATCACGACCTGGATCCACGGCTGGAAGAAGCGTGGCTGGACCACGGCCGACAAGAAGCCCGTGAAGAACGTCGAACTCTGGCAGCGCCTCGATCAACTCAACGCAGCGCATACCGTTGATTGGCGCTGGGTCAAAGGCCATTCCGGCGACCCCGGCAACGAGCGCGCCGACCGCCTGGCCAACCAGGGCGTCGATTCCGTCCTGAAGTGACTGGGCCCCGCCGACCCCGGGGGCAGCAAGGGTCGTCATTGAAAGTTACAGTGCTAAGTTGGGCAAGGCGCCCGGGGCAGGCCATTGAAGAAGATCCATACCGTCATCGCCGTCGTCGGCATCCTCGCCGCCGGTGCGGCTGCCTGGTGGTGGCAGAACGCGCCCGGCCGTGCGCAGGCGCTGGCGGCTGCCGGGCCGACGGGCAGCGCGCCTGCTGCAGGAGCGCGTGGCGGCGGCGGTGGCGGCCCCGCCGGTCCGGCCCCGGTGGAGGTGGCCAAGGCCGAAGCGGTGACGCTGACCGAAGACGTGCAAGCCGTGGGTTCGCTGAAGTCCAACCAGGGCGTGATGCTGCGGCCCGAAGTCAGCGGCCGCATCGCGAAGCTGGGCTTCGCCGACGGTGCTCGCGTGCGGCGCGGCCAGTTGCTGGTGCAACTCGACGACACGCTGCAGCAGGCGCAGCTCAAGCAGAGCGAAGCACAGGCCAGCATCGCGCGCACCAACCTGCAGCGCAGCCGTGAGCTGCTGGGCCAAGGTTTCATCAGCCAGAGCGCCGTGGACCAGAACGCTGCTGGCCTGGAAGTGGCCGAGGCCCAGGTGGCCCTGGCGCGCGCCCAGCTGTCGCGCATGCAGGTGCTGGCGCCCTTCGACGGCACCGCCGGCCTGCGCCAGGTCGACGTGGGCGACTATCTGAAGGACGGTGCCGACATCGTCAACATCGAAGACCTGTCGTCGCTGACGGTGCAGTTCGCGCTGCCCGAACGCCACATCGACCGCCTGCGCCCCGGCCAGTCCGTGGACCTGACGCTCGACGCGCTGCCCGGCCGCACCTTCAAGGGCCGCGTGCAGGCCGTGGATTCGCAGGTCGACGCCAACGGCCGTGCGCTGCACGTACTGGCGCAGGTGGCCAACCCTGGTGCGCTGCTCAGGCCCGGCATGTTCGCGCGCCCGCGCGTGGTCTTTGCGGTGCGTGAAGGCGCGGTGGTGGTGCCCGAGGAAGCGCTGGTGCCGATGGGCAGCAAGCAGATGATCTTCAAGGTGACCGAGGGCGCCGATGGCAAGAAGGTGTCGCAGCGGCTGGAAGCGCGCATCGGCCTGCGCTTGGCGGGCAAGGTGGAGATTCTGGAAGGCCTGAAGGCGGGTGACACCGTGGTCACCGCCGGCCACGCGCGGCTGTTGCGTGGCGACGGCGTGGCGCTGCGGATCATCGACATCGGCAAACCCGGCGGCGGTGCTGGCAGTGCGGGCGGCGCGGGCGGTGCGGGGGGCGGTGGCCCGCCG
>JANNFE010000055.1:0-4578 GCA_031379415.1 Betaproteobacteria bacterium
TCGGTGCCGACAAGTACCCGCGCTTCAAGGCCTGGTGTGACGAGTACTTCTTCCTCAAGCACCGCAACGAGCCACGCGGCATCGGCGGCGTGTTCTTCGACGATTTCAACGAAGGCAGCTTCGAGCAGGGCTTCGCCATGATGCAGGCCGTGGGCAACAGCTTCGTGCCGGCCTATCTGCCCATCGTGCAGCGCCGCCGCGCCACGCCCTACGGCGAGCGCGAGCGCGACTTCCAGGCCTACCGGCGCGGCCGCTATGTCGAGTTCAACCTGGTGTGGGACCGCGGCACGCACTTCGGCCTGCACGGCGGCGGCCGCACCGAGAGCATCCTGATGAGCATGCCGCCCATCGTGAAGTGGCGCTACGACTGGCAGCCCGAGCCCGGCACGCCCGAGGCGCGCCTGTACACCGACTTCCTGCGCCCGCGCGACTGGCTGAATGAAGGCGCGTGAATAGGCGGGCGGGCCTCTTCGGAGGCACCTTCGACCCGGCGCACAAGGCCCACCTGGCGCTCGCACATGCCGCGCTGGCGGCGTTGCGGCTGGACGAAGTGCGCTGGGTCCCCACCGGCCAGCCCTGGCAGAAGGACCGCCAGATCACGCCCGCCGAACACCGCCAGGCGATGGTGCGGCTGGCCATCGAAGGCGAGCCGCGCTTCGTGCTCGACCGCATCGAGATCGAGCGCCAGGGCCCGAGCTACACGCTGGACACCGTGCGCGAGCTGCGCGCGGCGCGGCCGGACACCGACTGGGTGCTGGTCATCGGCCAGGACCAGTACGCCGGCCTGCACACCTGGCGCGACTGGCCGCAGCTGCTGTCACTCGTGACCCTGGCCGTGGCCAACCGCCCGGGCGCCCCGATGGCGCCGCACCCTGAGGTGATGGCCCATCCGCACCGCGCGGTGCCGCTGCCCATGCTGGACATCAGCGCCACCGACGTGCGCCAGCGTGTGGCGGCCGGGCAGGACATCTCGCAACTGGTGCCACCGCAGGTGGCGCGCTATATTGAAACCCACCACCTCTACCGAGGTCTCGCCGCAGGCGAGTCGGTACTGCCAAGGAGCTAGACCTGGACATCCGCAAGCTGCAACGTGCCATCGTCGATGGCCTGGAAGACGTGAAGGCCCAGCACATCGCCGTCTTCAACACCGAGCACCTGAGTTCGATGTTCGAGCGCGTGATCATCGCCTCGGGCACCAGCAACCGGCAGACCAAGGCCCTGGCCGCCAGCGTGCGTGACAGCGTCAAGGGCCGCGGCATGCAGGTGCTGAGCACCGAGGGCGAGGACAACGGCGAATGGATCATCGTCGACTGCGGCGCCGCGGTGGCGCACATCATGCAGCCGGCCATCCGCGAGTACTACCACCTGGAAGAGATCTGGGGCGGCAAGTCGGTGAAGCTGAAGATGGGCGAGGTCAACACCCGGCTCGTGAAGGCCAGCGAACCCGAACCGCTGGACCGGCCGGCCGCCAAGAAGACCGCAGCCAAGACCGCAGCCAGGAAGGCGCCGGCCAAGAAGGTGGTGGCCAAGCGTGCTGCCGACCAACACGCCGCCTACCAGCGCGTAGCGGCCAAGAAGTCGCCCACGCGCAAGCCCGTGCCCAGGCCGGCGGCGAAGACGGCGGCAAAGAAAGCACCGGCCCGCAAGGCCCCCAGCCGCTGAAGCGATGAAGCTGCTGGTGGTGGCGGTGGGCCAGCGCCAGCCCGCCTGGGCCGAAGAGGCCTGGGCTGATTTCGCCAAGCGCTTTCCGCCCGAGATGCGGCTGGAACTCAAGGTGCTGAAGGCCGAGCCTCGCAGCGGTGGCAAGACCCCCGCGCAATGCATGGCCGCCGAAGCGGCACGCTTTGAGGCCACCATCCCCAGGGGCGCACGCCGCATCGTGCTGGACGAACGCGGCACGCGCCTGACCACGGCGCAACTTGCGCAACGCCTGCAGGCCTGGCGCGGCGAAGGCCGCGACGCGGCGCTGCTCATCGGCGGCCCGGACGGGCTGGACCCCACGCTCAAGGCCGCGGCCGACGAGACGCTGCGCCTGTCCGACCTGACGCTGCCGCACGCCTTCGCGCGCGTGCTGCTGGCCGAGGCGCTGTACCGCAGCTGGTCACTGCAGGGCGGCCACCCCTACCACCGCGAGTAGCTCAGGCGCCCGAGCAGCCGCAGCTGTCGTAGCGAAAGCGCTCGTCTTCGACAGGCGCGGCAGCAGGTGCCGGCGTGGCGCTGCGGGCGTCTGGCTGGGCGGCCCGCGGCGCGGCCGGCGCGTTGATGCGCACGGACACCGGCCGGGCACTGGTGGCGCGCTCGGACTGGCACGCCTGCGCGGCGCCGACGGCCAACGCAAGCAACAGGCTGGCAAGGACTGCAGGGACGGTGAGGCGGTTCATGGCAAGCTCCAGGGCCGGTGGGTGGGTGCGCCGCCTGGGCTCACCCTGCCTGGAAGTACGGCCTCGCGCTTCAAAAGCGGACAGGCCGCGCGCTGTGGACAATCGCCCCATGCTGCCGCACACCTTCATCTATCTGGCTTCGCAGAGTCCACGTCGCGCTCAACTGCTGGACCAGCTGGGCATCGCCCACCGCCCGCTGCTGGCCGATGAGCGAGAGGACATGGAAGCGCTGGAAGTCGAGCGCAGCCATGAGCCGCCGGGCGAGTACGTGCGCCGCGTCACGCTGCTGAAGATGAATGCCGCGCGCGCGCGCCTGCTGCGGCGCCGGCTGGAGGTGGCGCCCATCCTGTGCGCCGATACCACGGTGGCGCTGGGCCGCCGCATCCTGGGCAAGCCGCAAGACGACGAACAGGCCGCCGAGATGCTGCGTGCGCTGGCGGGTCGCACCCACCGCGTGATGACGGCCGTGGCGGTGAGCGCCGGCCGGCAGACGCACCTGGAGGTGAGCGAGTCGCGCGTGCGCTTTGCCGAGCTGTCGGAAGCCGCCATTCGCCGCTACGTGGCCAGCGGCCAGCCGCAGGGCAAGGCTGGCGCGTACGCCATCCAGAGCGACATCGCGGCCTGGATCGAGCGCATCGAAGGCAGCTACAGCGGCATCATGGGCCTGCCGCTGTTCGAAACGCGGCTGCTGCTGGCGCGGGCGCGGGTGCGCATGTAAGTGCGGGTCGGGCGCGGGCCGGGCGCGGGCCGGGCGCCGGCAGGTCGCTAGACTGCGCCCATGCCAACGCAGGACATCCTCATCAACTGGGCCCCGCAGGAGACGCGGGTGGCGATCATCGAACATGGTGCGGTGCAGGAGCTGCACATCGAGCGCACCCTGGAGCGCGGGCTGGTGGGCAACGTCTACCTGGGCAAGGTGGTGCGCGTGCTGCCCGGCATGCAGAGTGCCTTCGTCGACATCGGCCTGGAGCGCGCGGCCTTCCTGCACGTGGCCGATCTGCACCCGCCCGGGCCGGTGCGCGCCGGCAACGGCCACGCGCCGCGCCAGGATCTGCGCAACGATGCACCGCTGGTGCCCATCGAGAGGCAGGTCTTCGAAGGCCAGACGCTCACCGTGCAGGTCATCAAGGACGCCATCGGCACCAAGGGCGCGCGCCTGTCCACGCAGGTCAGCATCGCCGGGCGCATGCTGGTCTTCCTGCCGCACGACAACCACATCGGCATCAGCCAGAAGATCGGCAGCCACGAACTGCGCGAGCAGCTGCGTGAGCGCATGCAGGCCCTGGCGGGTCAAGGTGGGAAAGACGGCGGCGGCTTCATCCTGCGCACGAATGCGGAAGAAGCGACGGACACCGAGCTGGCCGAGGACATCGCCTACCTGCGCCGTGCCTGGGCGCTGATCCGCGAACGCGCGCACCAGCGTCCGCCGGGCAGCCTGCTGCACCAGGACCTGAGCCTGGCCGAGCGCGTGCTGCGCGACCTGACGGTGGAGGCCACGCAGACCATCCGCATCGACAGCAAGCTGCAGTGCGACGCGCTCAAGGCCTTCGGCGACATCTACATGCCCGGCGCCGTGAGCAAGCTGGAGCACTACCGCGGCGAGCGGCCCATCTTCGACCTCTTCGGCATCGAAGAAGAGATCGAACGTGCGCTGGCGCGGCGGGTCGACCTGAAGAGCGGCGGCTACCTCATCGTCGACCAGACCGAGGCGCTGACCACGGTGGACGTGAACACCGGCGGCTTCGTCGGCGCGCGCAACTTCGAGGACACGATCTTCAAGACCAACCTGGAAGCGGCGGGCGCCATCGCGCGCCAGCTGCGGCTGCGCAACCTGGGCGGCATCATCATTGCCGACTTCATCGACATGCAGCGCAGCGAGCACCAGGAAGCGGTGCTGTCCGAACTGCGCAAGCAGCTGGCGCGCGACCGCACGCGCACCACGGTCAGCGGATTTACACAGTTAGGTTTGGTGGAGATGACGCGCAAGCGCACGCGCGAAAGCCTGGCCCACATGCTGTGCGAGCCCTGCCCGACCTGCCAGGGCAGGGGCCAGGTGAAGACGGCGCGCAGCGTCTGCTACGACGTCCTGCGCGAGATCCTGCGCGAGGCGCGGCAGTTCAACCCCAAGGAGTTCCGCGTCGTCGCCAGCGCCACCGTGGTGGAGATGTTGCTGGACGAAGAGAGCGTGCACCTGGTG
>JANNFE010000093.1:0-3055 GCA_031379415.1 Betaproteobacteria bacterium
ACGGTGGACTTGCGCACGCCCAGGTTCTCGAGCTTGGCCATCATGCGCGGCAGCACGGATTCGGACGAAGAGGTGCCCAGCACGATCAGCAGTTCCTCCTTGATGTACTTGATGAACTTCCAGATCGAGAAGCCATGCGCCCTGGCGATGCCGCCAAGCACGAGGAAGATGAACACCAGGCAGGTGGCGTAGAAGGTGCCCATCAGCTTGGCGAGCGGGATCAGCGAGGCCAGGCCGTACTTGCCGATCGTGAAAGCCATCGCACCGAACGCGCCGATCGGGGCCACCTTCATGATGAAGCCGACGATCGCGAACAGCACGTGAGATGCCTTCTCGATGAAGTCGAACACCAGCGTGCCGCGGCCGCCGAAGCCGTGCAGTGCGAAGCCGAACATCAGCGAGAACAACAGCACCTGCAGCATCTCGCCCTTGGCGAATGCATCCACCACCGTGCTCGGGATCACCGCCAGCAGGAACTCGGTGGTCGTCTGCATCTTGCCGGGCCCGGTATAGGCGGCGATGGACTTGCTGTCGAGCGTCGCCGCGTCGATGTTCATGCCCACGCCCGGCTGCAACACGTTGACGATGACCAGGCCGACGATGAGTGCAATCGTGCTGACGATCTCGAAATACAGCAGGGCATACCCGCCCGTCTTGCCGACGCTCTTCATGTCCTCCATGCCGGCGATGCCCACCACCACAGTGCAGAAGATGATCGGCGCGATGATCATCTTGATCAGCTTGATGAAGCCGTCGCCCAGCGGCTTCATGGCCGCACCGGTCTCGGGCCAGAAGTGGCCGAGCAAGACGCCAAGGACGATCGCCGTGATGACCTGGAAGTAAAGCGACTTGTAGAACGGCGTGTGGATCGGGTCTTTGTCCATGGCTGTCTCCATCGGTGGTTTGGGATCGATGTCTCTAGAGGCCCGCGGCGTGGGCCTGCTGGTCGGCGTGGTAGCTCGAGCGCACCAGCGGCCCGGCGGCCGCGTGCGTGAATCCCAGCTGCTGCGCCTGCAGCGCCAGGGCAGCGAAGGCCGCGGGCGTGACGTAGCGGCGCACGGGCAGGTTGCCGGGCCGCGGCTGCAGGTACTGGCCGATGGTCAGCATGTTCACGTCGTGCGCGCGCAGGTCGCGCATGACCGCCAGCACCTCGTCGTCGGTTTCGCCCAGGCCCAGCATCAGCCCGGACTTGGTGGGCACGCCTGGGCAGCGTTGCTTGAAAGACTGCAGCAGCTGCAGCGAATGAGCGTAGTCGGCGCCGGGCCGTGCCTGGCGGTACAGGCGCGGCACGGTTTCCAGGTTGTGGTTCATCACGTCAGGCGGGTCGGCAGCCAGGATGTCCAGCGCGAGGTCGGCGCGGCCGCGGAAGTCGGGCGTCAGCACCTCGATCTGCGTGCGGGGCGAAGCTTGCCGAACGGCACGGATGCAGGCCGCGAAGTGCGCGGCCCCGCCGTCACGCAGGTCGTCGCGGTCCACGCTGGTGATGACGACATAGCGCAGGCCGAGGCGGGCCACCGTGTCGGCCAGGTGCACCGGCTCCAGCGGGTCGGGTGGCACAGGCCGGCCGTGGGCCACATCGCAGAAGGGGCAGCGGCGTGTACACAGGTCACCCAGCACCATGAAGGTGGCCGTGCCCTTGCCGAAACACTCGCCAATGTTCGGGCACGAAGCTTCTTCGCACACCGTGTGCAGGCTGGCTTCGCGCAGCGCGCGCTTGACGTGGTGAAATTTTTCGCTCTGCGACACCCGCACCCGAATCCAGGCCGGCTTGACCAAGGTTTCGGCCGCCACCACCTTGATGGGAATGCGCGCCGTCTTGGCCTGGCCGCGCTGCGCGCCCAGGCCGGCCGTGGGGGCCGTGCCAGCCTCAGTCGATGGCATGCGACGCTGCCCGCTGCGAATTGGCATCGACCACCGCCAACGCCGTCATGTTGACAATGCGGCGCACGGTTGCCGACGGTGTCAGGATGTGCACGGGCCGTGCCGCGCCCAGCAGGATGCCACCCACTGTGATGCCGTTACCGGCCGCAATGCGCAGCAGGTTGTACGAGATGTTGGCGGCATCGACGTTCGGCATCACCAGCACATTGGCTTCGGTGCTCAGGCCCGAGTCAGGGAACTCGTGGTCCAGGATGGTCTTGGACAAGGCCGCGTCTCCGCGCATTTCGCCGTCGATCGCCAGCTTGGGGTCGCGTTTTTTCACGATCGCCAGCGCTTGCCGCATCTTCACCGCCGAGGCGGCGTCCGAGCCGCCGAAGTTCGAATGCGACAACAAGGCCACGCTGGGCGTGACGCCGAAGCGCCGCACTTCTTCGGCCGCCAGCAGGGCGATCTCGGCCACCTGTTCGGCGCTGGGGTCGCGGTTGACATGCGTGTCGCAGATGAAGAGCTGGCGCCCGGGCAGCATCAGCATCTGCATCGCGGCCAGCGTCTCCGTGCCCGCACGCAGGCCGATCACGTCGCGGACATACCGCAAATGGTCGCCATAACTGCCAAACGTGCCGCACAGCATGGCATCGGCCCGGCCCTGGCGCACCAGCATCGCCGCCAGCAGCGTGCAGCGGCTGCGCATCTCGACACGCGCCACCGCGCGCGACACACCGTCGCGGCGTTTGAGCTGGAAGTAGTCATCAGCGGCTTCGCCATAGACCTTCGAGTCGAGCAGGTTGACGATGTCGCAGTCCTTGCCGGGCGCCAGCCGCAAGCCGAACTCTGCGATGCGCTGCGTGATCGCTTCCGGGCGGCCCAGCAGCTGGGGCCGCGCCAGCCCTTCGTCCACCACCACCTGCGCCGCACGCAGCACACGTTCGTCTTCGCCTTCGGCATAGACCACGCGCTTGGGCGCGCGTTTGGCGGCGGCAAACAGCGGCTGCATGCTGCTGCTGGACTGGTAGACAAACTGCGACAGCTTCAGGCGGTAGGCCGGCATGTCGGTGATGGGCCGGGTGGCCACACCGCTGTCCATCGCGGCCTGCGCCACGGCGGGCGCCACGACTTCGATCAGGCGCGGATCGAAAGGCTTCGGGATCAGGTAGTCGCGGCCGAAGCGCAGGCC
>JANNFE010000181.1:0-7190 GCA_031379415.1 Betaproteobacteria bacterium
CTTGCGGCCGGCGCGGCTGGTGCTCTTCAACCACCACTACGACAGCGCCTGCATCGCCGCCGCGCAGCCCGGCCTGGCGCGCGAGACGGTCTACTTCCACCACTGCGACCACGACATGGCGCTGGGCCTGTACCTGCCGCATGCCGTGCACGTGGACTGCAGCAACGTGATGGTCGAACGCTGCGGCACGCAGCTGGGCGTGCGCGACCCGCACTACTGGCCGCTGGTCTCGGCCGACCTGGGCGCGCGCGGTGCCGAGCATGGCTTCCTGTCGCATGCGCTCGTGACCTGCTCGCATGGCAGCCAGGTGAAGTTCCTCTCGCTGGGCCGCTATGGCTACTTCGACGTTGTCCAGCGCCGGCTGCGCGAACTGCCGGGCCGCCATGTGCACGTCGGCGGTCTGCCAGCGCCGACGCTGGCGCAATTCGCGCAAACGCTCGCGGCGGCCGACATCGACCCCTCGCGCTTCGAGCACGTGCCGCCCGTGCCCAGCCTGTGGCAGTGGCTGCGCGAGAGCGCCGTGGACGTGGTGATCTCGTCATTCCCGGTGCAGGGCTACAAGGGACTCGTCGAGACCATGGGCGCCGGCCTGCCGGTGCTGATGCACGACAGCGCGCTCAGCAAGCTGCACAGCACGCCGGACCTGGTCTACGCCGACGCGCTGCGCTGGCGCACGCCCGATGAGCTGCTGGCCGCGCTGCGCGGCCTGGACGCCGCCGCGCTGCAGGCGCAGGCGCGCGCCAGCCGCGCCCACTTCGAGCGCTGGCACCACCCGCGCGAGCTGGCCTATGCCGTGAACAGCCCGCGCCTGACGGCCCCGGTGCCGCCGACGCAGCCCTTTGCCCCCGACACCCTGGCGCTGTACTGGCGCTGAAGCAGGAGTTCCGCCTTGTCCCTGGGTCTGGTCATAGCCGATACGTATCCCGACAAGCGCATCGCGCGCTACGCCGTCGAACGCACGCTGCGCGAACTGCCGGTGGACGAATGCCTGCTGCTGTCTGACGTACCCTTCGTCGACGGCGCCAAGCACGTGCCCATTGCACCGCTGCAGAACATCGCGCAATACAACCGGCTGACGCTGGATGAAATGGCCGAGTGGACCGGCTGCGACACCACGCTGCTCATCCAGTGGGACGGCTTCGTGCTCGACGGCCACCGCTGGCGGCGCGACTTCGCCGACTTCGACTACATCGGCGCGCCCTGGCCGCACATGGCCGGCGCGGTGGGCAACGGCGGCTTCAGCCTGCGTAGCCGGCGCCTGCTGAACGCCGTGCAGCGCCTGCGCCGCGACGAGCCGCGGGCCGACATCGACACCGCCGAAGACCTGCAGATCTGCTTCAAGTACCGCGCCCCGCTGCAGGCCCAGGGCCTGCGCTTTGCCGACGCCGAAGTGGCCGGCGCCTTCGCCTGTGAACGCCAGCCCGCTGCGCCCAGCTGGTCGGCCGCCACGGCCACCGGCCTGGCCAGCTTCGGCTTCCACGGCGTCTTCAACTTTCCGCTGGTGCTGCCCGAGGACGAAGTGCTCGACCACTTCGACAGCATGCTGCCGCGCATGGGCAGCCAGCCGGCGGTGTGGTTCCTCTTCGTCTGGCACGCCTGGTGCCGGCGCTACCGCGACCTGGGTAAGCGCGCACTCGCGGCCCTGGGTGAACGCGACGCCGCGCTGTGGGGGCAGGTGGTGCAGGCGGCGCTGGCCCGCGGCATGTCGCCGCAGTGGCTGGTGGCCTGAGAGCGTCGATCAGCGCCCCATCCATGCGCATCTCTCAGACCGGGCCGCTACCCTTGACTGCACATCGACCCTGCCGCTGGCCCGGCCGCGGGGCGATAGGCAGCGGCGAGTTCGCCGAAGATGCGCTGGTGCAATTCGAAGGCCAGCTTGGCCTCGCCAACCAAGGCCCTGGCGCGAGCTTCATCGATTGGCGTCAACCCGAGCCCACGCCGGAAGGTTTGTTCCAAACCTTTGGTTGTTAGCTCATCGCCGAACTCGTAGAACGCCACGGCGTCTGCTCCGCCCACCGTGGCGCTGGTCGCCAAGACCTGCCGCATCATCTGTCCGCCGCTCAGGTCGCCCAGGTAGCGCACGTAGGCATGGGCCAACAGCAGCCCTGGCTGCTCCGCAGCGAGTTTGCGCAGCCTGCCGACATAGATCGTCGTCGAGGCTTGGAGCGCCAACTCGTCAGCCCAGGAAGCGCCGTGCAGGGCGAGCAGGTCGTGCTCCAGTGCGCATGTGCGCCACAGCGACGGCAGGAAGACAGCGACGATCATCGGGTGTTGTGCATGCCGCTCGAGCGACTGCTCCAGCACGGCGTAAATCGCGTGCAGGTTGCGCAGCAATCCGCAGTACGCAAGCCGGTCCAGCCGACCGCCCAGCATTTCGCGCAGGAACACGCCGCGCTCCGCGGCCTTGTGCAGCGCGCGTGTCTCTGTCTTCAGCAGCTCTGCCAAGTTGATGTTCACGCGGCGCGCCAGACCAGGCTCAGTTCAATTTCTGGGCCGACATCCCGGCGGCCTCGCCGCCTGGATTCGGCAGGTACGAGCGGATGGTTGCGGCCAGGAGCGATACGTCGAAAGGTTTGGCGATGTAGCCGTCACATCCCGCCCGGCGCAATTTCGCTTCGTCGCCCTTCATGGCGAAGGCTGTGAAGGCGATCACGACGATGTGCCGCATGGCAGGGTCGGCCTTGATTTGCCGGGTCAATTCGAGGCCGTCGATTCCAGGCATCTCGATGTCCATCAGGATCAGATCCGGCCGCGTGTTCGAAACCAGGAAGCCCGCGTTGTTCGCGTCGCTCGTCGAATCGACCTCGAACCCAGCGGCGTCGAGGACAAAGCGTGTCAGCTCGATGGTGGCCAGGTTGTCGTCGACGACCAGAACCCGCGGCGCACTCGCTGGTGTGCCTTCGTGCGGCGCACTTCGGAATTCGCCATTGGGGCGCCCCGGCGGGCTCACGAAAGCACTCCGGTCGGCGGCAGAGTGGCCACCGGCCGCCAGCTGCGCAAGGCGTCCAGCGTGGCGTGCAGCGATCCGCCGCGCTTGCTCACGATGGCACGCGCCGATTGGCCGAGCGTCGAATACTCCGCGTCGCTCAAGACCATGCTGGTCCAGATGAACACCGGCGTGTTGCGCCAGGCCGGCATGCCCTGCAGCGCGTCGAGCATGGCGAAGCCGTCGAACGCCGGCATCACCAGATCGAGAATGATCGCGTCGGGACGGTGCCGGTCGAGCCTGCGCAGCGCCTCGCGCCCGTCCAGCAAGCCCACCGCGTCGATGCCGATGGCCTTCAGCGTGGCCCGCATCAGGTCGAGCGCCAGCGGGTCGTCGTCGACCACCATCACGGTGGTGGGCTGGGTCCCCGGTAGCCGAAGGCGCGCCATCGCCGACACGATCTCGTCGGTGCGTATCGGTTTGCACAACACGTCGGCGATCGCGAACGTGGCCGCCGCACCCGCAGCCGCCCGCATCGTCATGCCCACCACCGGCGAATCGCGATTCAGGGCCTCGGCGCGAATTCTTTGCAGCACGCCCAGGCCGCATTGGTCGGGGAGCATCAGGCCCAGCGTGATCGCGTCGTAGGCGTGGTGGCGCGCGTGCTGCACCGCCTGCTCGCCGGTGGCGGTGGTGTCGACGCGGAAGCCGGCCGCCGTCAGACCGGCGACGAGTTCGGGCGGGTCGTCCCGTGCATCGTGGATCACCAACAGGCGGTGGTCTGTCGACACGGCCAGCCCGTTCGGCGCCTTGGCGCGCGGCGTCTCGTCGGTACCGTGAATGCGGTTCAGCACGGCATGGAACACGCTGCCACTGCCGAGCGTGCTGCGAACGCCGACGCTCCCGCCCTGCGCCATCACCAGGCGCCGCGTCAGCGCCAGGCCCAGGCCGGAGCCTTCGTACTTCTTCGTCGACCCGGCGTCGAGCTGCTGGTAGGCGGTGAACAGGCGCGGCAGATCGGGGGCTGCGATGCCGACGCCGGTGTCCTCGACCTCGAGTCGAAAATGGCGATCGTCCTCGGCCCAGGCCCGTACGCTGATGAGGCCGCCTTTCGGGGTGAACTTGATCGCGTTGGACAGGTAGTTGTAGAGCACCTGCTTCAGCCGCCCGGTGTCGAGCACCAGGCTGCCCAGTGACGGCGCGATGTCGGCGACGACGCGCAGGTGCTTGCGCAGGATCTCGGTGTGCAGGATGTCGCGGACTTCCTGGACGAGCACGGCCAGGTCGAAGGCCTCCGGGAAGAACTCCAGCTTGCCTGACTCGACCTTGGACAGGTCGAGCACGTGGTTGATCAGGCGCAGGAGATGGCGACCGCTGGCGGCAATGTGGCCCAGGAAGGTCTGGTGCTGCGGCGCATTCTGCGGCACGGCGCCCATCTGCAGCAGGTCGGCAAAGCCGATGATGGCGGTCAAGGGCGTGCGCAGCTCGTGCGACATGTTGGCCAGGAACTGGCTCTTCAGCCGATTCGCTTCCTGAATCTGCCGGTTCTCGCCTTCGAGGTCCAGCGCCTTGTTGCGCGACGTGTCGGCCAGCCGGCGTTGCACCTGAAAGGCGCGTGCCATCGCCAGGCGCTCGATGGCGTTCTCGACCGCCTGGGTCAAGGTCTCCGGGAGCAGCCAGGACTTGCCGACGTAGTCGTGTGCGCCGGCGCGCAGCGCGGCCTGGTTCAGACCCAGCTCCATTGAGGCGGTGAGAACGACCACGGGCACGTGCAGCAGTTGGTCGTCGTCGCGCGGCAGGCGCTTCAGCACCTCCAGGCCGTCGGCGTCGGGCAGGCCGAGGTCGAGCACGATGCAGTCCGGCAGCGGCGCTTGCGCACACCGGCGCAGCGCCTCTTCGGCCGACCCCGCCTCGGTGAACTGATACGGGCGCTTGGAGCCGTTGAGCAGCGCCGCCTTGGCCTCGGCGCGGTCGAGCGGGTTGTCGTCGACGATCAGAACGTGCATCACCTTGAGGTCCCGAGCGTTCATGCCGACAGCCTGGTGGCCGACGAGAGCGCGGCGTCGTTCGGCCGCGCGGCCCGGTCCAGCCAGCGCTCGAAGATGGCCTTCAGCGTGGCCAGGCAATCGGTGTACTGCACGCTCTTCACGTGGAAGGCGCTGGCCCCCGACGCACAGAATGCATCGCGGTCGCTCGGGTTCACGCTGGTGGTGTAGACCACCACCGCCAGGTGCTCCAGCACGCCGTCGCGCCGAAGCTGATGAAGCAGGGCCAAGCCGTCCAGGCATCGCAGGTTGTAGTCGAGCAGCATGAAGGCGTACGCGCCGGTCTGGTCGCGCGCCAGCAAGCGCCACGCCGTTTCGGCATCGGCGGCGCGAATGAGGCGGTTGCACACCTGGGCGCGCGCCGCGGCGACGACGATGGTGTCGAAGTCGTCGTCGCAGTCTTCGACCACGAGCACGGGCCGCGGATCGGTGCTCACGGCTTCAAGCAGCATGGGCGTGACCTTCGGGAAATTTGATGCCGGGCAGCGTGAAATAGAAGGTCGAGCCCACGCCGACTTCCGACTCGAACCAGAGCCGGCCGCGGTGCTGCTCGACCATCTTGCGAGCGATCGTCAGGCCCGCACCGCTGCCGCCGCCGAATGCGTCTTGCGCGTGCAGGCGCTTGAAGATCGCGAACACGCGGTCCTTGTGGCGCATGTCGATGCCGATGCCGTTGTCGCGCACGTAGAAGAGCGTGTCGCCCTCGGTCTCCGCCGGTGCCGATGCCGGCCGGGGCGTGTCGACCGTCACCTCGTCCGGCCTGCTGAAGCCGATCTCGACCCAGGTGTGCGCCTTGTCGTTGTACTTCGCAGCGTTCGAGATCAGGTTGGAGAAGACCTCGCGCACGCGCACCCGATCGCAATGGGCAACCGGCAGCGGCCGCGGCACGCGCACCTCGACGGCGCTCTCGGCCAGGCGGGCGCCGAGCATCTCCATGGCTTCGACGAGCACCGAGCGCAGGTCGGTGTCTTCCAGCTCCAGCGACATCCGCCCCACCCTCGAAAAGTGAAGCAGGGCATTGAGCAGCGTGTCCATGCGCACCGTCATGCGTATCAACCAATCGACCCGCGACGCGTCTTGAACGATGCCGGCACGGGCGTCTTCGAGCAGGCGGTGCGCGTACTTGTTGATGCCGCGCAGCGGCTCCTTCAGGTCGTGGCCGGCCACATAGGCAAAGGCGTCGAGCTCGGCATTGCTGCGCGCGAGTTCGGCATTCGCCTCGGCCAGCTGCTCGGCGCGCACGACGACCAGGTCCATGACCATGCGACGCATCTGCTGCGCGGCCTCGACCTCGACCTTGCGCCACGGGCGCGAGCGCCCGCGCACCTGCTCTTGCCACAGCTCGAAGCTGCGCCGTGGCGTCAGGCGTGGCCCCAGCAGGCCGACCGCGGTCGGCTTCTCATGCGGGTTGCCGGCCCAGTTGAAGGTCTGAACCTGTTCGCCGCGGAACCACAGAAGCAGCGGGCTGTCGGCATGCCGCGACACCGCGGTCGCCAGCACGCCACTGGCCAGTTCCGCGAACTCGGCCGCCGCCGGGTAGGCCACGCTCAGGGCATCGGTGGCATAGGTCTGGAGCCCGTCGGGCACCTGGTCGATGCGCTGCCGCAGCCAGGCGGCCAGCGGCTCCAGGCGCGGCTCGTCGGGCGTCAGGCCGGCCGTGAGCCAGCGACCACGCTGGAAGATCGCCACCCCGTCGGCCTGGATGCCGTCGAGCAGGCCAGGCGACGACGGCGCGGCGACCGACAACTGGCCATCGCCCGCCGCGCGCGCCAGCACGGCCAGGTGCACCGCGTCGAGGTGGAGGCGGTATTGCAGGTGCTCGCGCAACTCGGCCTGGTCGATTTCGAGCGAGGCGATCTGCGCCAGGAACTCGGCGGCCGAGCGCAACGGATAGGGCAGGGGCCTGGGCGTGTAGTGGTGGCAGGCGATCAAGCCCCAGAGCGCGCCGTCGCGCAGGATGGGCATCGTCAAGGTGGCCGCGACGCCCATGTTCTGCAGGTACTCGGTGTACATCACCGACGCGCCGCGCAGCGCGCAATGGGTCATCTCCATCGGGCGCTGGGTGTCGGGGTTGAGCAGCGGCACCTTCTCGCACTGTTCGCCCTGGGCATCGGGCAAGGGGCGCACACCGATGCGCTTGAAGATCTCGCGTGCCGGCTTCGGGATGTCACTGGCCGGGTAGCGCAGGCCCTGCCAGGACGGCAGGTCTTCGCGGCGCG
>JANNFE010000182.1:0-51573 GCA_031379415.1 Betaproteobacteria bacterium
TTCCAGCAGCATCTTCATCAGGTCGCGGTGGCCGGGGTAGCGCACGCTCTTGTAGTCGAGGTTCTGCACGCGGCCGGCGAGCGTCTCGCACAGCGTGCCCAGGCCGCCGCTGGTGTTGAAGGCCTCGTACTCGGTGCCGTCCAGGCTGAAGTGCTCCAGGCCTTCCAGCGCCAGCACTTCGATGTTGCGGCCGCCGCGGATGGCCTCGCAGGGGTGGCAGTACTCGTTGATGAGGCCGTCCACGCTCCAGGTGAGGTTGTATTTCAGGCTGTTGGTCGGGAAGGCCGGCAGCGCGCCGACGCGCATCTTCACTTCATGCAGCGCATCGAAGCCCTTGGCCAGGTGGTGGGCCACGATGCCGATGAAGCCCGGCGCCAGCCCGCACTGCGGCATGAAAGCCGTGGGCGCACCCTCGGCCAGGGCCTTGATGGTGCGCGTGGCGGACACGTCCTCGGTGAGATCGAAGTAGTGCACGCCGGCCTCGCGCGCCGCGGTGGCAGCGTGCGTGGCCAGGTGGTAGGGCAGCGCGTTGATCACCGCCTGCTGGCCACGCAGCGCGGCCTTCAGCGCAGCGGCGTCGGCCGTTTCCGCGACGCGCGTTTCCACCGGCTCGCCGGCCAGTTTGTCCAGCGCGGCGGCGCTGCGGTCGACCACCGTCACCTCGTAGTCACCGCTGTGGCCGAGCAGGCGGGCGATGGTCTGGCCGATG
The DNA here is from genome assembly GCA_031379415.1 of Betaproteobacteria bacterium. Lineage (GTDB taxonomy): Bacteria > Pseudomonadota > Gammaproteobacteria > Burkholderiales > Burkholderiaceae_C > Rubrivivax. Next base: position 710 of record JANNFE010000182.1, read on the forward strand.
TGGCCGGCGCCAAGCAAAGTGATGCGCATGGTGGAATTTCCGTCAGAGGCTGGTGCAGCCGCCAGTCTAGGCAGCACCCATGACGAAAGAAAGCACAGTTCCGTCGAAATCAGGCGCGATTTCGACGGAACGATGAACCAGAGCTACACAACGACTGGGTGCGCACTAGGCGCTGGCCGCCTTCAGCTGCGCCTTGTGGGCCCTGGCCTCGGCGCGCTTGGCACGCGTGGTGGCCTTTTCGTAGGCCTCCTCGGCGGCCTTGCGCATCTCGATGGCCCGTTCCAGGGCCGCGTGGTAGCGCTCCAGGGTGTAGGTGTTTTCGGTGCCGATGTAGATCGTGCGACGCCGCGGCTTGTCGCCAAAACGCGGGATCAGCACCATCAGGCTGCAATCACGCGTTTTGCCGCCACGCCGCACGCGCACTACCGGCCCGGTGATGCCGGCCGGCAGCTGGCTGCTCTTGTTGGCACTGGGCCCGCGCTGCAGCAGCGAAGGAGCGGGCATGGTGGCGATGCGTTTGAGCAGTTCCTTGGTGGCTTTGTCCAGCGACGCGGCCGCGCCGCTGCCGTCGTTGGTGTGGTCGGAATACAGCTTGGTGCCGCTGTAACGCAGCTGCCAGCCGTGGGTGGCGCGGTGGTCGATACGCTGGATGCCTTGTGGCACCTCGAATGTCTCACCGCTGAAGATCACGATCTTGCGGACTTTCATGGTTTCCTCTGACGCTGAACGGGGGTGCTCTCCCTGATGTCTTGTCTTTGTCTAGGCAGCACACGGCCCTCCGGACTGCCTAACGCGTGAATGTAGGCCCTGAACGGGCTCCTGGTGCAACCGGTTGTTGTGACAAGACAGCGATACGGGAGAATCCCTAGATGCTTCTGGACAAGCTCGACCGCAGCCTGCTCGCCTTGTTGCAGGCCGACGCCCGCACCAGCACCGCCAACCTGGCCCGCCAGCTGGGCGTGGCGCGCACCACCGTGCTGGCACGGCTGACGCGGCTGGAACGTGAACACGTCATCGTCGGCTACACCGTGCGCCTGGGGCAGGACCAAGCAGAGCGCGGCGTCGAGGCCTACGTGGGCATCACCACCGCGCCGAAGTCGGCGGCCCTGGTGACGCAGCGCCTGGCCGCCCTGCCGGAATTGCGCCAGCTGTGTTCGGTGAGCGGCGAGTTCGACTACCTGGCGCTGCTGCGCGCCGAGTCCACCGCCCGGCTGGACGGCCTGCTCGACGAGATCGGCGCGATCGAAGGTGTGTTGAAAACCACCACGTCGGTGGTGCTGGCCAGGCGCATCGACCGCGCCGGCTGAGGGCCAGCCCTGAGTCGCCTGGGCGCCACCGATACCGACCGCGGCTCCCGCGCGGCTGAATCAGGCCTGCGCGGCGCGGAGCCTCCGGCTACCGGGCCGAGGCGATGAACTCACGCAGGTCATCCAGCCGATGGCTCCAGAACACCGCCATCGGCGTGTCTTGCGCCTCTGCCACGTAGCGCGCCTTGAAGACGCCCTGCAGGGCAACCGCTGGCACCACCTGTTCGGCGCCGAAGCCCGCCAGCCACGCGCGCGCGTTGTGCACCGCTTCCTTGTTGAGACGCTTGCGGCTGTTGAGCTCGCTGTTGGAACCCTTGCACTCCACCGCCAGCAGCCGGCCGTCGTCGAGCCGGACGATGACGTCGGCGTTGTCGGCACCCAGATTCGCCTGCGTCAGGAACGTCCGCATCGCTGGCGCGTCGGTCACCAGCTTCTGCACGCCCCGGGGTGGCCGAGTTCGCGCGGCCTGCCAACCCATGCCGATGAGCAGCCCCTTCACAGCGCCTTCGACGGCTGCTTTTTCGTCACCGCGCCTCAGCGTCTGAATGCGCTGGGAAGCAATCAGCGAGCTGGTGGCCAAGGTGGCCGCGCGCCACTCGGCATCACCAGCAGCGCGCCGCCCCGCGATCCAGGGAAACCGCCGCGGATCGATGATGACCCTCATGACGGAAAGCAAGCGCTCGGCCTGCCCTGGGCCTGCCCTGGCGGCCTGCGATGACAGGCGGGTCTCGGCGAGCGTTTCAAGATCGTCCTCGGAAATGGGCGGCGCGCCGAGGTATCGAAACGCCGTTCTGCCGATCTCGCTGGCCCACAAGGCTTGCAAGCGAGCCTCTGCATCAGGCCCGCCAGCGAGCAGCTTGTCCAGGCCGGCCAGCAGGTCAGCCACTTCGGGCTCGGTGGCTTCAAAGGCCGTCAAGTAGCGTTGCAGCGGCTCGCCGAGGCGGCGGCGGCGGAATTCCTCGCGCGCGTCGCCCGTGTCGCGTTCGATCTCGGCTTCCGTCCACCACCGGGTGCCAGGCAGCCGTGAACGGCTCAAGTCTCCGCCTCCAATGCGCGGGGTGGCACTCGCAGCCGCGCAATATCACTCGGCTCGAACTTGGCCATGCCACCGCCATACATGCGGCCGGCGCGCATGTCGGTATGCCGGTTCAGGAAGTCCAGCAGCAGGCGCAGCTGCGCGGCCGTGATCGCTGCACGCGGGTACAGGCCATGCGCGATGTTGAGGAAACTGGCGCCATGCGGGTTGAGCCGAAACGCAGGTGGCCGGCGCCCCATGTAGCTGACCATCGCCGCGGGTGCCTTGCGCAAGTCCAGTGCGTGCCAGGCGCGCCGCTGGCGCGCCACGTAGCCGTCTGCAGCACCCTGGGCGCGGGCGCGGGACAGGAAGGCATCAACGCGCGCTCGCATCGATGCCGGCAGGCCTGACAGGTCTTCGGGCAGGTTGGCAACGCGCCGCAAGCGCGTCAGCGCGTCGTCGGCTTCAAGGGTGCCGTCGATGATCTCCCGGGCACGCGTCACGGAAGCCCAAGTGAGCTCTTGCGGCAGTTCGTCGGAACCCAGAGCCAGTACCCAGGCCGCGTTCAGGCCTGTGACCTGCCCCCGCGTGACGCGGAACAACTCCCCGACTTCGATGCCCGTCTGCGGCAGCGTGAGTTCAGGCTGGCACAGCGAAGTCCAACGCCCTGCACCGGCCAGGCACGCATGGGTGACCTTGCGAATGGGCTGCAGGCCAGCGGGCTGAAGGAGTCCGAGGGAAACGTCGCCAGGCGGTGGCGCGCAGGCGGCCTCGAACACCAGGGCCGACACGAGTGCGTCCGGAAACACCGGCGACGCAGGGTCGGCCACCCAGAGGCCGCGCAGCACGAGGGGCGAACTCCCATTCGCCAGCAGCTCACGCCACGCTGCGCCGTAGCCGTTGTCGAGCCACTCGGCCGATGTCACGAAGCAGACGTGGTCGCCAGGCCGGGCAAGCTCGGCCACACGTGCCATGAAATGCAGATGCAGCCCGGCCAGCTGGGAGGCGGTCTGCCCTGCGCGCGCCATGACCGCCGCGTACCAATGCTTCCAGTGCGGCTCGATGTCGTGATGGCGCACGAACGGTGGGTTGCCGACGTAGGCGGTGCGGCCCGTCGGGGCCATGGGTGCGTCGCGAAAGTCAGCCTCGATGACCTCCACCCGCCGTGTCAGCCCCTGGGCGGCCAGATGCCAGCGCAGCGCTGCAAGCATGTCGGCGCTGCGTTCCACGGCCACGATGCGCGAAGCCGGAAAGCGCCTGGCAGCCGCGATGCAGAAGTGCCCCGTGCCGGCACCGGGGTCGACCAGCGTGTCGAACGGCCCTGCCGCGGCCACACGCTCCAGCATGGCGTCCACCAGCCACGAGGGCGTGAGCGTGATGCCCTGGCGCCTGATCTCATCGGACCCCATGTTCGAGCGCCATGCCGCTGCTGGCGACTCCAGGCCGTCCTGGCTTTCGAACAAGGCAGGCTGGTGGGTCAGCGCTTCCATCAGTGCATGTCAGCCGAGCTCGCGCCGCATGGCATCGATGACGGCCTTGTAGTCGGGCTGGTTGAAGATCGCGCTGCCGGCGACAAAGGTGTCGGCACCGGCGTCGGCCACGCGGCGAATGTTGTCGACCTTGATGCCGCCGTCCACTTCCAGGCGGATGTCGCGGCCGCTGCCGTCGATGAGCTTGCGCGCCTTTTCCACCTTGCGCAGCGCGCTGTCGATGAAGCTCTGGCCACCGAAGCCGGGGTTGACACTCATGATGAGGATGAGGTCGACCTTGTCGAGCACGTACTCCATTGCGTCCAGCGGCGTGGCCGGGTTGAACACCAGGCCGGCCTGCTTGCCTTCGGCCTTGATGAGCTGCAGGGTGCGGTCGACGTGCGCGCTGGCATCGGGGTGGAAGCTCACCAGGTCGGCGCCGGCCTTGCAGAAGGCCTGCGCCAGCGCGTCCACCGGCTGCACCATCAGGTGCACGTCGATGGGCACGCTGCTGTGCTTGCGCAGCGCCTGGCAGACCATGGGGCCGAAGGTGAGGTTGGGCACGTAATGGTTGTCCATCACGTCGAAGTGGATCCAGTCGGCGCCGGCCGCGATGACGGTTCGGACCTCCTCACCCAGGCGCGCGAAGTCGGCTGACAGGATGCTGGGGGCAATGCGGTAGGTACTCATCAGGGCATTCTAGGCAGCGGTCCGTAGAATGAAACCCATGGCAAAGCCCGAGTTCACCTGCGAAGTGCGTGTGCAGTACCTGCCCGAGCAGTCACAACCACCCGAAGGGCCTTTCGCCTTCGCCTACACCGTGCACATCCGCAACAGCGGCGACGTCACCGCGCAACTGTTGGCGCGGCACTGGGTCATCACCGACGCCGACGGCCACCGCGAAGAGGTTCGTGGCCTGGCCGTGGTGGGCCACCAGCCGTTGCTCAAGCCGGGCGAGCAGTTCGAATACACGAGCTGGACGCGCATCTCCACGCCGCAGGGCACGATGGCCGGCACCTTCTTCTGCATGACCGAGCACGCCCATCCCTTCGACGCACCGGTGGCGGAGTTCGCGCTGGTGTATCCCCCCGGGGCGCTGCACTAGTCCGCCGTCGCATGGCCGCGAATTGGGACCTGACGGCGCTCATCAACGCCGCCGATCCGAAGGCGCCGCTGGCCGAACGCCACCTCTGGCTGGTGCGGCTGATGGAGTGGTTGCGCCACGCGCCGAAGGCCGCGCTGCCGGCCGCCGACGAAGGCCGCACGCCCTTGCCCGTGCTGCGCCTGCGCCACCTGCTCAACCAGGTGGAGAAGCACCCCGCGCTGCGCGAACGTGTGCAGGGCCTGCTGCAGGCCAGCTGGGCCGACGTCGACGCGGCATCGCTCTACGCCGACTTCGGCTTCAGCGCCCGCCTGTCCTTCGCCAGCGAACTGCTGCGCCGCGTGCACGAGCGCGTGCTGCCGGGCACGCCCGAGACGCGCGACCTGGCCGCCCTGTTCAGCCTGCTCTTCGAACCCGAAGACGCGGCCTGGGTGGCCACGCTGGACGCCGCCACGCTGACGCGCGCCGTGCGCCTGCTGGGCCCGGCGCCCGGGCATGCGCGCGCGGCGCTGCTCGACGCCATCACCATCCTGGTGAGCGCCGTGCATGCCGCCGGTTACACGCCGGCCCTGCGCCAGCGCATGGACGCCGCGGAGCTGCAGGACGAGCCCTTCCGCCAGCTCACCGGCTGCGCCGGCGCGCTGCGCACGGCGCTGACCGAAGGCCGCCACGAAGACGCGCTGCGCGAGGCCGGCTACCTGCGCGCGCTGCTCGACGCCTGCCGCCGCGCCGCCGCCAGCGTGATGCCGCACCTAGAACAGTACGGCGTGTCGGTGAACATCGTGTTCGATCTCGACCAGCTGGCCAGCCGCACGCAGCGCATCGAGCAGCTGGTGGACTGCGTGCTCGCGCCAGACCCGGTGGCCGAGGGCCAGCGCCTGCTGCTGGAGCTGTTGCGCGCGCTGGAACAGCAGCGCGGGCTGCGCACGCTGTTCGCCCAACACTATTCGCTGCTGGCGCGCCAGGTGGCCGAGCGCAGCGCCGAGACCGGCGAGCACTACATCACCCGCAGCCGCGAGGAATACGGCGACATGCTGCGCCGTGCGGCCGGGGGCGGCGTCGTCATCGCCGGCACCACCTTCGCCAAGTTCGCCATCGCGGCCATCGGCCTGTCGGCCTTCTGGGCCGGCTTCTTCGCGGGGGTGAACTACGCCGCCAGCTTCGTCATCGTGATGCTGCTGCACTGGACGGTGGCCACCAAGCAGCCGGCGATGACGGCGCCGGCACTGGCCGCCACCCTGCCCAGCGGCACGGCAGCCAGTGAAGAGCAGCTGGAAGCCTTTGTCGACCGCGTGGCGCAGCTCATCCGGTCGCAGACCGCCGGCATCGTAGGCAACCTGGCGCTGTGCGCGCCGCTGGTGCTGGCGGTGCAGTATCTGAGCCGGGTGGTCTTCGGGGCGCCGCTGATCGGCGAGAAGGACGCCCAGTACGTACTGCACAGCATCACGTTGCTGGGGCCGACGGCCCTCTTCGCCGCCTTCACTGGCGTGCTGCTGTTCGCCAGCAGCCTGGTGGCCGGCTGGGCCGAAAACTGGTTCGTCTTCCATCGACTTGACAGCGCCATCGCCTGGAACCCGCGCATCGTGGCCACGCTGGGCCCGGCGCGCGCGATGCGCTGGTCGCACTGGTGGCGCGGCAATGTCTCGGGGCTGGCGGCCAACATCTCGCTGGGCATGATGCTCGGGCTGGTGCCGGCGCTGCTGGGCTTTCTGGCGCTGCCGCTGGACGTGCGCCACGTCACGCTGGCCAGCGGCCAGCTGGGCGCCGCGTTGGGCGCCCTGGGGCCGCAGCTGCTGAGTCAGCCGGCCTTCTGGTGGTGCGTGGCCGGCATTGCCGTCACCGGGGTGCTGAATCTCACGGTGAGCTTCTCGCTGGCCTTCATGGTGGCGCTGCGTTCGCGTGGCGTGCGCGTGAAGGAGCGTGCGCGCATCGCTGCTGCGCTGCGCCGCAGGCTGCGCACGCAGCCCTTGTCCTTCGTGCTGCCACCGAAGGCGTAACTACGGCGGCGGGTCGTCGTCCTTGTGGCGGCCCGAGAACATCGTCCACCAGACGATGAAGACCAGCAGCAGCAGCGCACCCAGCGCTTCCAGGATCAAGAGCCACATGCTCGTTCAGCGCGTGCGCGCCGCCAGAAGGTTGATGCCCAGGCCGCCCAGCACCAGCGCGGCCGCGCCCAGCTTCCATGCCGGCAGGCTCTCGCCCAGCCAGACCGCTGAAGCCGCCATGCCGAACACCGGCACCAGCAGCGCCATCGGCGCTACCGTGGCCGCCGGGTGGCGCGCCAGCAGCCAGCCCCAGGCGGCATAGCCGAAGAGCGTATTGCCCACGGCCTGCCAGACCACGGCCGCCCACACCGGCGCGGTGGCCGCGGCCAGCCCTTGCTGCCAGCGGTCGGCGCCTTCGAAGACCAGCGACAGCACCAGCAGCGGTGGCAACGCGAAAGCGCTGCTCCACACCACCACACCCAGCATGTGCGCACGCCCCATGCTGCGCGCCACCTGGTTGCCACCCGCCCAGGCCGCGGCGGCGGCCAGCACCAGCAGCAGGCCCGGCACCGTGGTGTCGCCGCCGGTGTGGGCGGCGATGACGGCGATGCCCGCCACGGCCAAGGCCAGCGCCAGGCCTTGCACCGGGCGCAGCTTCTCGCCGTCGGCCAGCATGGCCAGGCCGATGGTAAAGAAGACCTGCATCTGCACCACCAGCGAAGCCAGGCCCGGCGCGATGCGGCCGTCGACGGCCAGGTAGAGCAGCCCGAACTGCCCGGCGCCGATGAGCGCGCCATACGCCGCCAGCTTGCGCCAGGGCACCGCCGGCCGCGGGATGAACAGCACTGCCGGCAGCAAGGCCAGGGTGAAGCGCAGCAAGGCCAGCAGCAGCGGCGGTAAGGCCACCAGCGCCAGCTTGATGACCACGAAGTTGGTGCCCCACACCGCCACCACGGCCACGGCCAGCGCGGCGTGGCGCCAGGGCAGGCGCTGCGTCAAGCGGCCACCACCACGCGGTCACGGCCCTGCGCCTTGGCCTCGTGCAGGGCGCGCTCGGCGCGCTCCAGGGTCTGCGCGATGGCCTCGCCGGCATGGTGTTCGGCCAGCCCGCCCGACAGCGTGACGCCCAGGGCCTGGCTGCCATTCAGGATGCGCAAGGCGCCCACGTGCTGATGCAGCCGCTCCAGCCCGCCACGGGCCAGGGCGGCGCGCGTGTCGCTCATCATCAACAAGAAGCTGGCACCACCCCAGCGGCCCAGCATGTCCGACACGCGCACCTGGCGCAGCGACTCCTGGGCCACGGCGCGCAGCACGGCGTCGCCCACGGCATAACCGTGGTTGGCGTTCACGACCTTGAAGCCGTCGATGTCGAGCATGGCCAGGCAGAAGGTCTGCCCCGAACGGATGCAGCGTTGGTGCTCCTGCTCCATCACCTCTTCCATGTGGCGGCGGTTGATGAGGCCGGTGAGCTCGTCGCGTGTGGTGTGCTCGCGCAGCCGCGACAGCGCCTGCGCCAGTTCAGCGCGCTGCAGGCGCGACCGGTGGCGCATGCGCGACAGCCGCGCCGCCAGCAGCGAGACGCCGGGCACCATGATCAGCACCAGCACGAAGTGCCCGGCCTCGACGACCGGCACGTAGACAGCCGGCAGCTGCCAGGCGCGCAAGGCCATCGTGGCGCCGAACAGCGCCACCGCGTAGCCGCTGACCCAGCGCATGCGCCGCGGCGAGGCGCTGAACATGCCGAACATCAGGATCACCATCACCATCGGGAACACCGCACCGCGGCCGGCGCCCAGCAGCGCATAGGCCACGGCACCGCTGCTCAGTGCGAACAGCATCTGCGGCACCGTCAGCGAAGGCTCGTGCCAGCGCCGCGAATGGCCGCTGCGGATGAGCACCCAGAACACCACCATGCCGGCCAGCGTGAAACCTGCCCAAGCCAGCAGCGGTGGCCAGGGCGCCACGCCGACGACGGCAAAACCCAGCAGGGCCGCGACGCCTGCGCCCAGCAGCAGCATGGCCAGCCCGGCCTGCGCCAGGCGCACGCGCTGGACGGGGTCGGTGGTGAGCAATGCGTCGAGCAAGCGGCCCATGGCCCTTTCGAAAAGTCGCCCGGCCCGGTGGCGGGGCGGGAGCGCGAGGGTAGCGCACTCGCGTCGGCGGACCCCTAACGCCCTAAGGCGAGGGTGCCAGGTGCGACAGCGGCAGCGCCGCGCCCGCCTTGACCTCGCCGAGCGAGAAGCTGGTGTGCATGTCTTTCACGTGCGGCAACTTCGACAGCGTGTGCAGCGCCCAGCGCGAGAAGGCGTCGAGGTCGGTGGCCACGGCCTGCAGCTCGAAGGTGCCGGTGCCGCTGATGTAGTGGCAGGACACGACTTCGGGCAGCTGACGTATCACCACCTCCAGCGCCTGCATCGCGTCGGCGTTGTGGCGGTCGACATCCAGGCGCACGAAGGCCAGCACGCCCAGGCCGATCTTGCGGCGGTCTATCTCTGCGCGATACCCCGTGATGTAGCGCTGCTGCTCCAGCCACTTCACACGCCGCCAGGTGGGTGCCGCACTCAGGCCGATGCGCGCCGCGAGGTCGGTGTTCGACAGCCGCGCGTCGGCCTGCAGCGCGGCGAGGATGGCCACGTCGTAGCGATCCAGCGGCGCATCGGGCGCAGGCAGCGTTTCCGCGGCCTCGGCCATGGGCGCCAAGGTTTTCCCCGGTTTGGCCGGTTCTGGCATGAGTTGCCGCTTCTTCTGGACTTTCACGCAAGCTCCTTTCTTTGAGCATGGCAGAAGCGGCATCAAAAGAAAAGACATCCCGGGCGCCTTTCCCTACACTGCCGCATGCTCGTGTGTGCCCGAGGCACACCCACCAAGCGCGCCCTCACTGGAGCCCCGAACCATGAACGCCCCCCTGCCCGAGTCGGTCCGCAAGGCCCTGGAATCCGTCACGCTGGAAGACAAGTACAGCCTGGCCGCCGGCCGCGCCTTCATGAGCGGCGTGCAGGCCCTGGTGCGCCTGCCCATGCTGCAGCGCCAGCGCGACGCGCGCGCCGGCCTGAACACCGGCGGCTTCGTCAGCGGCTACCGCGGCAGCCCGCTGGGCGGCTACGACCAGGCGCTGATGGCGGCCAAGAAGCACCTGGCAGACAACCACATCGTCTTCCAGCCCGGCGTGAACGAGGAGCTGGGCGCCACCGCGGTGTGGGGCACGCAGCAGCTCGACCTCTATCCGCAGAGCAAAAAGTACGACGGCGTGTTCGGCATCTGGTACGGCAAGGGCCCGGGCGTGGACCGCTGCAGCGATGTCTTCAAGCACGCCAACATGGCCGGCACCAGCCAGCACGGTGGCGTCATCGCCATCGCCGGCGACGACCACGTGGCCAAGAGCAGCACGGCCGCGCACCAGAGCGACCACATTTTCAAGGCCTGCGGGCTGCCGGTGTTCTTCCCGAGCAATGTGCAGGACATCCTGGACATGGGCCTGCACGCCTTCGCCATGAGCCGCTTCAGCGGTGTGTGGAGCGGCATGAAGACGATCCAGGAAGTGGTGGAGTCGTCGGCCAGCGTCAGCGTCGATCCCGACCGCGTGAAGATCATCCTGCCCGAAGACTTCGTCATGCCGCCCGGCGGCCTGCACATCCGCTGGCCCGACGCGCCGCTGGAGCAGGAAGCGCGGCTGATGGACTACAAGTGGTACGCGGCGCTGGCCTACGTGCGCGCCAACAAGCTCAACCACAACGTCATCGAGGGGCCACATGATCGCTTCGGGGTGATTGCCAGCGGCAAGGCCTTCAACGACACGCGCCAGGCGCTCAACGACCTGGGCCTGGACGAGGCCACCTGCCGTGCCATCGGCCTGCGCCTGCACAAGGTCAACGTGGTGTGGCCTCTCGAAGCCACCATCACGCGCGACTTCGCCCAAGGTCTCACCGAGATCCTGGTCGTGGAAGAGAAGCGCCAGGTCATCGAGTACCAGCTCAAGGAAGAGCTCTACAACTGGCGCGCCGACGTGCGGCCCAACGTGCTGGGCAAGTTCGACGAGCCCGAGGGGGATTCGACGGGTGGCGAATGGAGCCGCCCCAACCCCAGCGACAACTGGCTGCTGCGCGCCAAGGCCGACCTCACGCCGGCCATCATTGCCAAGGCCATTGCCAAGCGGCTGAAGAAGCTGGGGGTCAGCCCCGACATCGCTGCGCGCATGGACGAGCGCCTGGGCGTGATCGCCGCGCGCGAAGCGCAGCTGGCTGCGATGAAGATCGACACCGGCGACCGCGCGCCCTGGTTCTGCAGCGGCTGCCCGCACAACACCAGCACGCGCGTGCCCGAGGGTTCACGCGCCATGGCCGGCATCGGCTGCCACTACATGGCGGTCTGGATGGACCGCAGCACCACCACCTTCAGCCAGATGGGCGGCGAAGGCGTGGCCTGGGTCGGCCAGGCCGCCTTCACCACCGACCAGCACGTGTTCGCCAACCTGGGCGACGGCACCTACTTCCACAGCGGCATCCTGGCCGTGCGGCAGAGCATCGCGGCCGGCGTGAACATCACCTACAAGGTGCTCTACAACGACGCCGTGGCCATGACCGGCGGCCAGCAGGTCGGCGAGCGGCCCGAAGGCCACAGCGTGCTGCAGATCCACAAGAGCCTGCTCAGCGAAGGCGTGACGAAGCTGATCATCGTCACCGACGAACCGGCCAAGTACCACGGTGTGAAGCTGGAAGACGGCGTGACCGTGCACCACCGCGACGAGCTCGACGCGCTGCAACGCCAGTTCCGCGAGATCAAAGGCACCAGCGTCATCATCTACGACCAGACCTGCGCGACGGAAAAGCGCCGCCGCCGCAAGCGCGGCAAGCTGGCCGACCCGGAGAAGCGTGTCGTCATCAACGAGCTGGTGTGCGAAGGCTGCGGCGACTGCTCGGTACAAAGCAATTGCCTGAGCGTGGAGCCGGTGGAAACCGAGTTCGGCCGCAAGCGCCGCATCAACCAGAACAGCTGCAACAAGGACTACTCCTGCGTGAAGGGCTTCTGCCCCAGCTTCGTCACCGTGGAAGGCGGGCAGCTGAAGAAGCCGAAGAAGGAGCAGAAGGGCTCGCTCGCGGGCCTGCCGCCGCTGCCCGAACCCACGCTGCCGCTGGCCGTGCGCGCCTGGGGCATCGTGGTGGGCGGCGTCGGCGGCACGGGTGTCATCACCATCGGTTCGCTGCTCGGCATGGCCGCGCACCTGGAAGGCAAGGGCGTGGTGACGCAGGACGCCGGCGGCCTGGCGCAGAAGGGCGGCGCCACCTGGAGCCACATCCAGATTGCGCTCAGTCCCGACGCCATCCACACCACCAAGGTCGACACCGCACAGGCCGACCTGGTGATCGCCTGCGACAGCATCGTCGGCGCCATGAAATACACCATGGCGGTGATGCAGCAGGGCCGCACCTTCGTGGCGCTGAACACCCACGGCACGCCCACGGCCGCCTTCGTGAAGAACCCCGACTGGCAATTCCCTGGCAACAACTGCGAAGCCGCCGTGCGCGCCAGCGTGGGCGACGCGCTGGTCGGTGCCTTCGACGCCGAACAGGTGGCGCAGCAGATGCTGGGCGACAGCATCTACACCAACCCGCTGATGCTGGGCTACGCCTGGCAGCAGGGCCGCGTGCCGCTGGGCTACGCCGCGCTGATGCGCGCGATGGAACTGAACGGCGTGCAGATCGACAACAACAAGGCCGCGTTCGAGTGGGGCCGGCGCTGCGCGCACGACCTGGCCGCCGTGCAGGCCATGTTCAAGGCGCAACAAATCATCCAGTTCGTGAAGAAGCCGGGGCTGGCCGAGATGGTCGCCACGCGCGTGGACTTCCTCACCGGCTACCAGGACGCCGCCTACGCTGCCGACTACAAGGCCTTCGTCGAGAAGGTGCGGGCTGCTGAAGCACTGTGCTTGGGTGGCAAAGGCGGCACGATGCTCAGCGAGGCCGTCGCGCGCTACCTCTTCAAGTTGATGGCCTACAAGGACGAGTACGAGGTCGCGCGCCTGCACACCGACCCGGCCTTCGTGGCCAAGATCGGCGCCATGTTCGAAGGCGACTACAAGCTCGTGCACCACCTGGCGCCGCCTGGACTGAGCAAGACCAACGACAAGGGCGAAGCCATCAAGCGCCCCTTCGGCCCCTGGGTGCGCAGCGCCTTCGGCCTGCTGGCGAAGATGAAGGGCCTGCGCGGCGGTCCTCTCGACCTCTTCGGCAGGAGCGCCGAGCGCCGCATGGAGCGCGCGCTCATCGGCGAGTACAAGGCCTGCATCGAAGAGCTGCTGAAGACGCTGAACGCCGGCAACCGCGCGCTGGCGGCCGAGATCGCGCGCATCCCGGAAGAGATCCGCGGCTACGGCCACGTCAAGGAACGCCACCTCAAGGCCGCGCGGCCGAAGTGGGACGCGCTGATGCAACGTTGGCGCACGGGCGAGCTGAAACAGGCGGCGTGATGAGCGCGCCCATCGGCAAGCAACACCAGCTGCATGGCGTGCAGCCCGTGCTGCCGGTGCCCGACGTGGCCGCCGCGGCCGACTGGTACTGCCGCGTGCTCGGTTTCGATCTCGACTTCCTGCATGGCGACCCGCCGCAGCATGGCCGCGTGAAGCTGGGTGACCGCAGCTGGGGCGACCCCGTGCACATCCACCTGTCGCGCGCCGAAGGCGAGATCCGCCCCTGCGGGCAGACACGCCTGCACGTCGGCCACGACATCGACGGTCTGCACGCGCATGTGCTGGCGCAAGGCGCCACGGTGCTGGTGCCACCCACCGACCAGCCCTGGGGCCTGCGCGAAATGGTGCTGCAGGCGCCGGGCGGCCACCGCCTGGTGCTGGGCGCTGAAGCCGGCGGTGTGCAGGCGCACGACACGCCACGCACGGTGATCGTCTGCTACCGCGCCAGGCCCGGGCAGGAGGCGGTGCTCTTCGATCTGGTGGCCGGCCACGTGCCCACGCTGCAGCGCCTGGGCCTGGCCACCGACCGCGCGCCGACCTGTCTGCGCGCCGCCGACGGCAGCTTGGTCGAGGTCTTCGAATGGGCCTCGGCCGCGGCCATCGAGTCTGCCCACAAGCACCCCGAAGTGCACACGATGTGGGCCGCTTTCGGCGCCGCCTGCGAGATCGTGAAGCTGGCCGACCTGGCCGAGGCGCAGCAGCTCTTCGCCGAATTCACGCCGATGGTCGAATGAACTGGCCGGCGCTCGCCGCGGCGCGCGCGCACGACCCCGCGAAGCGGGTGCCTTTCGTGCTGGCAGGGCGGCGGGTCGGCTCGGTGGCGCGCGAGCATCTGCCTGCCTTGCGCGCCTGGCCCCAGGTGCTGGCCGTCACCGGCGAGGGCGTGGCGCTGATCGCGTCGGACGCCGAGCGCGCGCTGGAAGCCATCAACCTCGACCTGCGCAGCCAGGGGCTGATCCGCGCCTGGCGCGACGAGCCCTTCGGCATCTTCTGCCTGCGCACCAGCGAACGACTGGCGTGCATGGAACGCGCGGCCTCGCGCTTCTGGGGCACGCTCACTTTCGGTGCCCATGCCAATGGCTACCTCGTCGGGCCGGACGGCCGGCCGACGCACCTGTGGATCGCGCAGCGTTCCTTCACCAAGCCCACCGACCCCGGCTTCTACGACAACCTGGTGGGCGGCGGCGTGCCCGATGGCCAGACGCCGCATGAGGCCTTGCTGCGCGAGGGCTGGGAAGAGGCAGGCCTGGTGCCGGAGGTGATGCAACAGGCCACACCCACCCGCGCGCTGCGCCTGCATCGCGACATCCCCGAGGGCCTGCAGCTCGAAGACCTGCACGCCTTCGACCTGGCACTGGCGCCCGGCCAGCTGCCGCAGAACCAGGATGGCGAGGTGGCCGGCTTCCGTTGCCTGCCGGTGGCCGAGGCCCTGGCCTTGGCCATGGGCGCCACCATGACCGTGGATGCGGCGCTGGTCACGCTGGACTTCGGCGTGCGTTCCGGGCTGCTCATACCACCCGCGGGCTGGGCCGCCCTGTTCGTCTGAGCCTGCGGGCGTTCGGCCACGGTCACCGCCGCCGTCAAATGCCTTGAACGCCCGATGCTGCGGCTCGGCACACACTACGCATCACGATGAATCACACCCGCTACAGCCCCGTCGCCCGCGCCTTCCACTGGCTGCTGGCGGTGGCCATCATCGGCAGCTTCAGCGTCGGTGCCTACATGGCCGACCTGCCGCTTTCGCCAACGAAGCTCAAGCTCTACAACTGGCACAAGTGGGCCGGCGTCGTGATCCTCACGCTGTCGGCGCTGCGCCTGTTGTGGCGCCTGACGCACCGGCCGCCGGCCGACCTGCCCATGCCCGCCTGGCAGCGCCAGGCGGCGCACGCGGCGCACTGGGCGATGTATGCGCTGTTCTTCGCCGTGCCGCTGGTAGGCTGGGCCTACAGCTCGGCAGCGGGCTTCCCCATCGTGCTCTTCGGCGTGTTGCCGCTGCCCGACTTCGTGTCCCCGAACCGCGAATTGGCCGAAGCCATCAAGCCCTGGCACGGCAACCTGGCCTGGCTGCTGGCCGGGGTGGTGGTGCTGCACGTCGCTGGCGCACTCAAACACCACTTCGTCGACCGCGATGGCCTGCTGCAGCGCATGCTGCCCGGCCGCGGCTGACACCACTCTGGGAAGCACACACCATGACCGCTCGCACCCTCTTCGCCCTGACCCTGGCCGTCGCGCTGCTCGGCGCCGCGCTGCACCAGCCTGCACAGGCGCAGCCCAAGCCTGCGCTGCTGCAGCCTGCCGGCAGCGAGATCGCCTTCACCACCAAGCAGATGGGTGTGCCCGTGGAAGGCAGGTTCGGCAAGTTCAGCACCCAGATCACGCTCGACCCCAGAAAGCCCGAGGCCGGCAGCGTGGTCTTCAGCATCGACACCGGCAGCGCCCGCTTCGGCAGCGCCGAACTCGACGCCGAAGTGCCCAAGGCGACCTGGCTCAACGTGGCAACCTTCCCCAGGGCCAGCTTCCACAGCAGCAGCATCAAGGCCGCAGGCCCGGGCCGCTTCGAAGTTGCTGGCAAGCTGGCCATCAAGGGCGTAGAGCGCGACGTGACGGTACCCGTGCAGCTGACGCAGGCCGGCGGCAACAGCACCGCCAGCGGCAGCTTCACCATCAAGCGCCTGGCCTTCAAGGTGGGTGAAGGCGAATGGGCCGACACCTCGATGCTGGCCGACGACATCCAGATCCGTTTCAAGCTCGTGCTCAGCGGCCTGCCGGCGCTCTGAGCCTGCCTTTCCCCTTCCCCCTTTGACCCAGGAGTTCCCTTGAACAAGTTGTTTGCCACCGCCGCCCTGCTCGCCGCCTTCGGTGCCGCCCAGGCCCAGACCGCCAGCTACGCGATCGACCCCACGCACACCTTCGCCTACTTCGAGGTGACGCACTTCGGTGCGTCGAGCATCCGCGCGCGCTTCGACAAGAAGGAAGGCACGATCCAGTTCGACCGCGCGGCCAAGACGGGTCGCGCCGAGATCACCATCGACATGGCCTCCGTGAGCAGCGGCGTGGCGCCCTTCGACGGCCACCTGAAGAGCAAGGACCTGTTCAACGTGGCCGACTTCCCCACCGCCAAGTTCGTGGGCGACAAGTTCAGCTTCAACGGCGACAAGGTCACCGAGGTGTCGGGCACGCTGACGCTGATGGGCAAGACCCAGCCGGTGACGCTGAAGGCCAACGGCTTCAACTGCTACACCAACCCGATCTTCAAGCGCGAGGTCTGCGGCGGCGACTTCGAAACCACCCTCACGCGCAGCCAGTTCGGCATCAACTACGGCCTGCCGGCCATCGCGCCCGACAACGTGCGCCTGCTGATCCAGGTCGAAGCCATCAAGCAGTGATGGCCGCGGGCTGGCAGCATGGCGGCATGCGAAGCCTGCTGCTGCTGGCCCTGTGCGCGGCGCCCGTGAGTGCCGCGCCGCTGACCTATCAGCTCGACCCCGAACACAGCTTCGTCCACTTCGAGCTGCTGCACTTTGGCACCAGCACCATCCGCGGCCGCTTCGGGCCGGTCAACGGCGCCGTGGTGCTGGACCGCGCTGCACAAACCGGCGCGGTCGGTCTGCGCCTGGCCACGGCCACCGTCTCCACTGGCATTCCCGTTTTCGACGCGCGTATCCGCGAAGCCGACCTGCTGGCCACCGCGGCCCATCCTGAAGCCTACTTCGTGGCCACGCGCTTCCGCTTCGACGGCGAGGCCGTGGCCGGGCTGCGCGGCGAGTTCACGCTGCGCGGCGTGAGCCAGCCCCTCAGCCTGAAGGCGCTGCGCTACGCCTGCCGCACGCGCGGCGAAGGCGCCGCCGCCGAGGAGGTGTGCGGCGGCGACTTCGAAGGCGAGATCCTGCGCAGTGAGTTCGGCGCCGACTTCGGGCTGCCCTTCATCGCCAACCGCGTGCGCTTGCTGGTGACGGTTGAGGCCACGCGCCGATTGCTGCAGCCAGGTCAAAACTGATCTGACGTCGCGCGCCAGGCTGTCGCACGGTGTCGCGGGTTACACCGACTTGCCACTGCCCGCACCGGCCGTCGATAGTCGGGTGTTGAGCGTGGGGCTGGCCCCGCGCCCAGACAAAAGCCCTCATTCGAACTCCGGAGACAGACCATGACCGAAGCCCAGAAACCGGCGCTGCGCCGCCGATTCCTGAAATCCGCCACTGCCGGCGCCCTGGGCGCAGGCGCACTGGCCACGCCAATGATCTCGAATGCGCAGACCGTCGCCCTGCGTTTCCAGAGCACGTGGCCGGCCAAGGACATCTTCCACGAGTACGCCAACGACTTCGCGAAGAAGGTCAACGACATGGCCGGCTCGCGCTTGAAGATCGAAGTGCTGCCGGCAGGCTCGGTGGTGCCGGCCTTCCAGTTGCTGGAAGCCGTGAGCAAGGGCACGCTGGACGGCGGCCATGGCGTGGTGGCCTACCACTACGGCAAGCAATCGGCGCTGGCGCTGTGGGGTTCGGGTCCGGCCTACGGCATGGACCCCAACATGGTGCTGGCCTGGCACAACTACGGCGGCGGCAGGGCCCTGCTCGAGGAAATCTACAAGTCGATCAACGTCGACGTGGTGTCCTACCTCTACGGCCCGATGCCGACGCAGCCGCTGGGCTGGTTCAAGAAGCCGATCGCCAAGGTCGCCGACATGAAGGGCCTGAAGTACCGCACCGTGGGCCTGGCGGTGGACATCTTCACCGAGCTGGGCATGGCGGTGAACCCGCTGCCCGGCGGCGAGATCGTGCCGGCGCTGGACCGTGGTCTCATCGACGCGGCCGAGTTCAACAACGCCACCAGCGACCGCATCCTGGGCTTCCCCGACGTGGTGAAGAATTGCATGCTGCAGAGCTTCCACCAAAGCGGTGAACAGTTCGAGATCACCTTCAACAAGACCAAGTACAACACGTTGCCGCAGGAACTGAAGTCGACCATCGACTACGCCGTGCAGGCGGCCAGCGCCGACATGAGCTGGAAGGCCATCGACCGCAACTCGCAGGACTACCTGGAGCTGAAGAAGCAGGGCATCAAGTTCTACAAGACGCCCGACGCCATCCTGAACGCGCAGCTCGACGCCTGGGACAAGGTGATCGAGAAGAAGGGCGCCGAGAACCCGTTGTTCAAGAAGGTGCTGGAGTCGCAAAAGGCCTACGCCCAGCGTGCACGCGCCTGGCAGAACGACTACATGGTCGACTTCAACATCGCCTACAACCGCTACTTCCGCGCCCCCGCCAAGAAGGCCTGAGCGCCCGCGCGCCCAGCCCATCAGCCATCTGGGCGCTCTGCCTGGATGGCTGATTCACTTTGCGGCCCTGCGCGGCCGGCCTGCCGATGAACACCCAACGACTGCTCCACACCGTCGACCGCATCAGCACCTTCGCGGGCAAGGCCTGCGCCTGGCTGATCGTCGTGCTCATGCTCGTCGTCGTCGCCGAGGTGTTCAAGCGCTACATCCTGAACGCGCCCACCGCCTTCATCTACGACGTCAACAACATGCTGTACGGCACGCTGTTCATGATGGGGGGGGCCTACACCCTGGCCCATGACGGCCACGTGCGCGGTGACTTCTTCTACGGCAGCATGAAACCACGCACGCAGGCCCGGTTCGACCTGGTGCTCTACCTGCTGTTCTTCCTGCCAGGCATCGGCGCGCTGACCTGGGCGGGCTGGACGTACTTCAACGATTCGCTGGCGATGAACGAACAGACCTTCAACGCGACCCCCCTGCCGCTGTACCCCTTCAAGTTCGTCATCCCGCTGGCCGGCGCCATCGTCATGCTGCAGGGGCTGGCCGAGATCCTGCGCTGCGTGGTGTGCCTGCGCACCGGCGTGTGGACGCCTCGGCTGAAGGACGCGGAAGAAATGGACGTCGTCGAGCAGCAGCTGGCCAGCAGCGAGTACGTCGACGACGCGGCGCGCCGCGACATCATCGAACGCGCCCACCAGATCGACGAAGCCGCGCACCAGCGCGGCGCCGGCGGGAGGGACCACACGTGATGATGAGCAGCGAGGGTTTCCCGAGTGCGAATTCCCGCCTGGCGGGACGACGCGCAGCGTCTAGGGTGCAGACATGAGCAACGCCGCCCTCGGGCTGACCATGCTGTGCCTGATCGTGGTGGTGATCATGCTCGGCTTCCCGACGGCCTTCACGCTGATGGGCCTGGGCATGGTCTTCGGCTTCATCGCCTTCTACGACCCCACGGTGGCCTGGTACGACAACCGCGTCTTCGACCTCATGGTGCAGCGCGCCTTCGGGGCCATGACCAACGAGACACTGCTGTCGATACCCTTGTTCGTGCTGATGGGCTACGTGATGGAACGCGGCGCGCTGGTGGACAAGATGTTCCACAGCGTGCAGTTGGCCTTCCGCAGCGTGCCCGGCTCGCTGGCCGTCACCACGCTGATCATCTGCACCTTCTGGGGCATCGCCAGCGGCCTGGTGGGCGCGGTGGTGGTGCTGATGGGCGTCATCGCCATGCGGCCGATGCTCAATGCGGGCTATGACGTGCGGCTGGCCTCAGGCGTCATCACCGCTGGCGGCACGCTGGGCATCCTGATCCCGCCTTCGGTGATGATCATCGTCTACGCGGCGGTGGCCGGGCAGTCGGTGGTGAAGCTGTACGCGGCGGCCATGTTCCCCGGCTTTTTCCTGGCGCTGCTGTACCTGATCTACGTCATCGGCTGGGTGCTGATCAATCCGAAGATCGCGCCCAAGCTGCCCATCGAGCAGCAGCGTGCGCCCATCCAGCCGTGGACGGCGCTGATCGCCGCCAACTACTCGCAGCGCATGCTGCCGGCGCTGCTGACGGCCGTGCTGCTGCCCGGGCGCGCGCTGCGCGCCAGCACCGAGGCCGTGCGCGTGGGCTGGCTGCAGATCGTGTGGGCGCTGTTCCGTGCGCTGGTGCCGCTGTGGCTGTCCCTCGTCTGTCTGGGCGCCACCTGGTGGTACGTGACGATCTACTCCCAGAAGGGCGAGGAGGCCGGCCCGGTCAGCATGCAGCAGGTGGGGGGGCCGGCGGAACCCGCCGCCGCCAGCAGCCTGCAGGAACCGCCGAGCAGCACGGGTGTGCAGGAGCCTCCCGGCGCCAGCGGTGGCGTGCAGGAGCCGCCCGGTGCCGCGGCCGTGCAGGCCCCTCCGGACGGCGGCGCCGCCCAGGAACCGCCCGGCAGCGCCAGCCCCTCGGGCGACCTGCAGGCGCCGCCCGGCGCCGCGTCCGAGCCCGGTGCCGCCGCCGCGGGCGTGGCCGAACCACTGCAGCAGATGGGCGGCACCAATGCCGACGCGCAGAAAGCGCCCGGCGTGCCTGACGGCTTCTACATGGGCTTCGGCATCACGGCGGCCGTCATGTTGCTGTTGCTGGTCTGGTACTACCTGAAGTTCGACGCCGAGCAGTTCGAGATCCTGACCATGCTCGTGTCCTCCGTGATGCCGCTGGCCACGCTGACGCTGGTTGTGCTGGGGGTCATCCTGCTCGGCATCACCACCGCCACCGAATCAGCCGCGGTCGGTGCGGCCGGCGCCTTCCTGATGGCCTTCTATTCGCGCACGCTGACCTTCCAGCGCATCAAGGAAGCCGTCTTCCTGACCGCCAAGACGACGTCGATGGTGTGCTGGCTGTTCGTGGGCTCGGCGCTGTTCTCGGCCGTATTCGCGCTGCTCGGCGGGCAGCGGCTGGTGGAAGGCTGGGTGCTGTCGCTGGACCTGTCGCCGCTGCAGTTCCTGTTGCTGTCACAGGCCATCATCTTCGTGCTGGGCTGGCCGCTGGAGTGGACCGAGATCATCGTGATCTTCGTGCCCATCTTCCTGCCGCTGCTGCAGCACTTCGGCATCGACCCCATCCTGTGGGGCGTGCTGGTGTTCGTGAACCTGCAGGCCGCGTTCCTGTCGCCGCCGGTGGCGATGTCGGCCTTCTATCTGAAGGGCGTCTCACCGCCGCACGTGACGATCAACCAGATCTTCGCCGGCATGATGCCCTACATGTTCATCGTCATCCTGTGCATGGTGCTGATGTACATCTGGCCGGGGCTGACGCTCTGGCTGCCGCGCTACCTGTACGGCTGACGCTCAGCGCGTGAACGAACGCCCGAAGGCGAACACCGAGTTCGGCGCCGTCGTGCGCACCGGCCGCACCACCGGTTGCGGCGCGATGGCCCGGCGCGGCGCGCGCGCTTCCACGGGCGCGCCCAGCACCTTCTGCTCATCGACCAGGCTCTGCAGCGTGATGGTCGCCATGTGCGCCATCATGGCCGCGCCAAGGCGCTGCCACAGCGCCTGAGACAGGCCGTCCGCGGCTTCGTCGGCGCTGTTGTCTGGCGCGTCGTCCACGGCGCCGATGATGTCGGCCACCGAAATCTCGGCCGCTGCGCGGCCCAGGGTGTAACCGCCACCGGGCCCGCGCGTGCTCTCGACGATGCCCACGCGGCGCAAGCGGCTGAACATCTGCTCCAGGTAGGACAGCGACACCTGCTGGCGCCCGCTGATGGTGGCCAGCGCCACCGGGCCTGCGGCTTCGCGCAGCGCGAGGTCGATGAGGGCGTTGACGGCAAAGCGGCCTTTGGTGCTCATGCGCATGTCGATCTCCAGAAAAGGATGTTGACGAAACAAACCACCCAAGCAATCTAGGGCCATCCAGAGCCTGCGTAAATTCGAAGTTTCAAGAAATTCACTTCGAGAAAACCGCAGTATGAACTTCAAGCACCTTTACTACTTCTGGGTTGCCGCGAAGGCTGGCGGCGTGGTGCGCGCCGGCGAGCAGCTGCACACCACGCCGCAGACACTGTCGGGCCAGATCAAGCTGCTGGAAGAGCGGCTGGGCCGGCGCCTGTTCCGCAAGAGCGGGCGCAAGCTGGAGCTCACCGACGACGGGCGCGTCGCGCTGCGCTTCGCCGACGAGATCTTCGCCCTCGGCAGCGAACTGGAAGGCGCCATGCGCGAGCGGCGCAGCAGTGGCCAGACGGTGCTGGAGCTGCGCGTGGGCATCGAGGACGTGGTCGCCAAGACCATGGCCTACCGGCTGCTGGAGCCGGCACTGGAGGCCGCCGCGCAGGTGCGCCTTGTCTGCATCGAAGGGCAGTTCGACGACCTCATGGCGCAGCTGGCGCTGCACAAGCTGGACCTGGTGCTGTCCGACGAGCCGCTGACCAGCCGGCTGAGCGTGAAGGCCTTCAACCACGCGCTGGGCAGCTCGCCCATCAGCTTCTTCTGCGCCCCCGTCCTGCGTCAGCAACTGCACGGCGACTTTCCGCAATGCCTGGATGACGCGCCCATGCTGTTGCCCGGCGGCAGCTCGTCGGTGCGGCCGCAGCTCGACGCCTGGCTGGCGCAGCAGGGCCTGCGCCCGCGCGTGGTGGGCGAGTTCAACGACAGTGCGCTGATGCAGGCCTTCGGCCGCGAGGGCCGCGGTGTCTTCGTCTCCGCGGCGGTGGTCGAGGCGGAAACCTGTGCCCAGTACGGCGTCGAGGTGCTGGGCCGTAGCACCGAACTGGTGGAGGACTTCTACGCCATCAGCGTGGAGCGCCGCATCACCCACCCCGGCGTGGCGGCCATCACCAACGCCGCGCGCGACAAGCTCTTCGGCGCCTGATCAGCCCGGCAGTTCGTAGCGCGTGCTCGGCCCCTTGCCACGCTGCACCAGCAGCCCGCGATCGGCCAGCAGCTTGAGGTGCTTGGAGGCCGTGGCCGGCGCCACGCCGCACAGCTCGCCGTAGCCGCTCTTGTTCACGACGCCTGCACGCAGCAGTTGGGCGATGAGCGCGGCGCGGCGCCTGTCGTCCACCAGGTCGCCGGCGGCCTGTTTCCAGGCCGCGGCGAGTTGCTGTTCGCGCGTGAGCTCGCGTTCGAAGGCCAGACGCAGGGCGTCGAACTCGGCCACGAAGCGCACCTGCAGACCGGCCTTGGCCACCAGCGCGCGCGCCGCCTCGCGTTCCTTGGCGGCAATGCCCAGGTAGGCCCGCGCGATGGCCAGGTGCACGCGGGCATGGGCCTCGTCGTCGCCCGGTACCGACAGTGCCAGCCGCTGGCGCTGCACCTCGGCCATTTCTTCGAAGTGCACCGCCGTCTCGCCGGGCAGCAGGCGGTCGGGTTCGGCCACCTGGCGCGCGCCCAGCACCTCGTGCTTGAGCTTGCGCGCCGACTCGATGGCGGCCTGGCTGCTGTCGGACTCCGGCGCTGCCAGCGCGTCAGCGATGTAGACGTCGCCCTGGCGCTCGTCGTCAGCGCTGCCGCTGTCGCGGCAGCGCATGTAGTACGCCTCAGCCAGGTTGTAGCGCGCCCTGAAGGCGTGCAGACGCAGCCCCGACGGCAGGCTCTGCGCCAGTGCCGCGCGGTACTGCTCGATGGCCAGCCCCAAGTCCTTCTGCCAGAACCAGGCCAGGCCCAGGTTGAGGTGCGTGCTGACGAGCAAGGCCGGTTCGACCACGCCGCGCCGTGCGGCGTCGAAGACAACCTGCGCGCTCTCGACGGCGCGGCGCGCGTCGCCGGCTTCGCCGTGCAGGTGCACGAGGTTGCTGCGCGTGGCCAGCACCGAACGCTGGTCGCCCAGGCGCTCGAAGATGTTCAGCGCGCGGTAGCAATGCTCCATCGAGCGTGCGCGGTCGCCGGCGCGGCGCCAGTACTCGCTCCACACGCGCTCCAGCATGCCGGCCACGTCGTCGGGCACGGCGAACTGGGCGCGCAGCGCCTCGGCGCGGTCGAGCACGGCCTTGCTGCGCGCGTCGTTGCGCAGCAGGTAGAGCCAGGCCAGGCGCGCAAAGGTGGTGAGGAAGTGCTCCAGCGCCTGCGCGTCGCCGTGCTCGGGGCCCAGGTCGCGCAGGAAGTCGGCGCTGTCCTGGTAGCACGCGAAGGCGCGGTCGGCGTCGCGTGGTTCGTAGTACTTGCCCAGGGCGCTGTGCACGATGCCCAGCAGCAGCGGGCTCTGTGCTGCTTGTGCCGCCTGACGTGCCTGCTCATAAGCGCGCAGCTCGCGCTCGGCGGCGTCGCGGGTGCGCGCGAGCGCGGCGCGCGCCAGCCACAGGTCGACCTGCAGGCGCGGCGTGAGCGCACCGGCGGCCACACGTTCGACCAGCGCCTCGGTCTCGGGCGCGGCGGCCAGCGCGCCGGCATGCTGGCGCAAGCTCATCACGAAGCCCGCCACGTCGCCGGCTTGCCAGCGGTGCCAGAGCGCCGAGGCCGGATCGCGCGCGCCCTCGGCCAGCGCGGCCTGATGCCGGTGCCACGCCGTGCGCTCGGCTTCGCCCGCCCATGGCTGCCGCGCTTGCAGTTCGGTCAGCACGAAGCGGCGCAGCGACAGGCGATGCAACGCATCGGGCGCCGGTTCCAGCAACGCCTGCGCCATGAGCAAGCGCGCGCGTTCCAGCGTGCGATACACGGTGCTCGGCCCCACGCCCCACAAGCCGCACAGGTTGTCCAGTGGCGGCTCGCCGCTGCGGCGCCGGTACTGGCGCGGGAAGTCGGGCACGCGCAGCCAGCCGGCGATACTGGCCATGGCCAGCATGGGCCGCCAGCCGGGCAGCTGCAGCCAGGCCTCTTCGTCGATGCCGTCGAATCCGGGCTCGGCGTCGGGGCGCAGTTGTGTCGTCAACCAGCGCAGCAGCAGCGCGGCCAGCTGCGGTGTGGTGTCGCCGGCGGCCAGCGCATCGCCCGCGGTGCCGCGCAGCACCTGGGCGTGCCGCCGCAGCAGCCAGCGCGCGGCGCGCGGCCGGCTGCGCACCAACTCGTCCAGCGTGCCGTTGCGCTGTGCCTGCAGTGCGAGGTCGAGCAGCGCCAGCACGAGTTCTAGCCGCGGCGCGGCCGGGCCGGGCGACTGCGGCGCCGGGCTGGGAGGGGATAGGGGCTGGCTCGTCGCCGTCACGGGGCGGCCGGGGCCGGCCGCGCGGGCGCGGTCGCGAGCCCCTGCGGCAATTGGGGATGGCGCACTGTAATGCAGCGTGCTGTCATCCGCGGCGCCCGCCGCGCGCAGCGGCACCCTCCCACCCACACAGGAAAATCCATGCCCGATCTGCCTCTGCTGGACCCCGCCCCCGCCTCACGCGGCAGCCGCGCGGCGCGCGGCCCGCGCGACGACGGTGTCGTCCTGGCCGTCTACGCGCCCTTCGGTACCGACGAGGTCCTGAGCCGTTATCCCAACCCCAACCCGGCGGCGCCGATCGCGCCCATCCGCAACCAGCTGCTGGTGCGCTCGCTGCAGAAGGTGGCGGCCGAAGGCATCAACGTCAGCGCGCTGGTGGACCTGTTCGACGACGACAGCTGGCTGGTGGAGATCCCGGCCGGCAGGCCGAAGGAGATCAGCATCACCTCGGCCTGGAAGCAGGACATGAGCGCCCCGCAGGCCCTGGCCGGCTTCCTGCGCCGCGTGAACCAGCGCTTCCCCTGTTCGACGCTGGTGCTGGCGCTGGAAGGCCATGGCGGCGGCTTCGTGCCCGACATCGACCCGGCACGCATCACGGTCGAGAAAGTCACCCAGTACCCGGGCGGCACACTCAGCTGGACGAAAGACAGCAAGGGCACGTCGTTCACGCCCGACGCCGGCTCGCCGGCCTTGCCGATGGCGTCACCCGAGCTGCCCATGGCCTCGCCCGAGCTGCCGGCCAGCCGCCTGCCGATGTCGACCTGGGCGCTGGGTGAAGCGCTGCGCAGCGCGCAGAAGTCGGGCGTGCAGCGCCCGGCCATCCTCCACTTCAACAACTGCTTCAACGCATCGGTCGAACTGCTGCACACCTTGGCGCCGTTTGCCGATGTCGCCACCGGCTACGCGAACTACAACTTCTTCACCGCTGGCGAGACCTATCCGCGCGTCTTCCGCCGCCTGCGCCTGGCCGGCTCGGCCACGCGCGAGCAGCTGGCGAAGTGGTTCGCCGAAGAAAACGCGCTGGCCCTGCGCGCCAAGAAGAACCACCCGACCGTGGGCGCCACCGTGGTGCTGAGCCGCATGAAGGCAGTGGCCGATGCCATCGACGCACTGGCCATCGAGATGACCCAGGCCTTGCGCTCGGCACAGCGGCCCCTGGTGATCACGCGCATCCAGGCTGCGGCCACCGGGGCCCAGCACTACGACACCCAGCCGGGCTACGAACTGCAGGCGCCCGACCAGTTCGTCGACCTCGGCAGCTTCGCCGTGGCGCTGCAGGCCCAGTTCCAGGCCAGCGACGAGATCGCCAAGAAGGCGGTGCTGCTGCAAGCCGCGGTGGGCGGCGTCTGGCAGTACGGCGAGTTCGATCGCCCGTGGCTGGACGAGACGCGCATCTGGGACTTCCGCAAGCAGCACCTGGGCCTGAACATCCTGCTGCCCGACCCCGCGCTGCAGGGCGTGTGGGACTGGCGCTCGCCCTACTACCTGGCCGGCAAGGCCGACCCGAAGGCGCCACCGGCGCACCGCCACGTCATCCCCTTCCTGGCCGACGCCGGCAAGCAGCGCCCGCGCTGGGTGGAGTTCATCGTCGAATACCACCGCGAGGTGAAATTCCTGCGCTTCCTGCCCGCCGTGGCGCCCTTCTTCCCCAGCTACAACGCCAGCTTCAAGCCGACACTGCCGCCACCGGGCGACAACCCGAATGGCGGGCCGGTGGGCGCGGCCGGTGGCAAGCGCTGAGACCCCGTTGATGCGTGGCTGAGCCCTGTCCCAAGGGCTGGGATCGTCTGCCTATCGTCTGACCATCGTCGCTTCAGGGGCCCGCCGCCGCGTCGCAATGCGATGGCGACCCCGATGAAATGACCCCCACGCCGCAGTCATTCCGTCTGCGGTTCACGGGGGATCACCATGACGCATTCGAGCTTTCACGCCGCGCTGCCCTACTCGGCACTGGACGAGCGCGAGCTGCTGGACCAACTGACGCAGGCCGACCGCGCCGACTGGACGCTGCTGTGCCTGGTGGGCTGTACCGGCATCGCCACGCTGGTGCTGGCCGCGGCGATCACGCTGCTGCGCTGAGACCGTGTGGTTCAGCCGGCCGGCCCCGAAGCCCGCGGAGACGGGTGTGCAGGCGGGTGTGCAGGCGGGCGTGCCGGTTTGACGAAGTCAGCGGGCACTCGCATCAGTGCCGGATCAGGCTCGCCGCGCTTCAGGCCCTTCAGGCGATAGTTGGTTTCGCCGCTGCGCGGGTCGAAGTCGCGCGACATCACAGTGACCATCAGCTCCGGCGAGGTCCAGACCTCGCGCACGATCTGGATCGGTTTCTCGTTGCCCACCTTGCCGGCTTCGATGACCCAACTCGTGCGCTCGCCGTTGGCGCGCACGCCTTCGATGTCCTTGGCCGCCAGCGGCGTCACGCTGCCGGCGCCGCGCGGCGCCAGCGACTGCGCCCGCCATTGCACGGCCGTCGGCGGCAGCGCCCACTCGGTCGTCGCGCCGTCGCGATTCATGCGCATCACGCGCACCTCGCTGCGGTGGCCGGGGGTGGCGCCCGGCTCGGGGCTGTCGATGATCACCGGCAGCGGCGGCATGGGAGGGGCCGGCGGCACCGGCGGTGCTGGTGGGACATGGCCCGGACCGGCTTGGCGCGCGCGCTCGGCCGCGGTGCGCGCGAAGTCGCGCATGCGCTCGCCGTACTCGCGCCAGACCGCTGAATCGGCCAGGCCAGCACGCTCGCCCAGCCGGCGTGCGCTCTTGCGTTCGGGGTCGAGCACCCAGCTTTCGCGCGCCACCGGGTCGCGCAGGTAGACCAGCTTGCGGCCGCCGCGCTCCACCTCCTGGCGCGTGCGGCCTTCGCCGTCGCGGCACAGCCGCGTGGCCTGCTGGCGGACGATGCGGTTGGGCGCACCGCCGCTGCCCGCCATCGGGTTATCAGCCAACCACTGCACGCTCTCGTGCACGGCATCGGCGCAGTAGGGCGCACCCTTGACCACCCTCTCGCTGCCCGCCTCGCCGGCGCCGAACTCGAAGGGCAGGCTGAACTCGACGATGCGTTCGATGTCGGCCTGGGCCAGCAGCGCAGGCAGCTCGGGCAGCGCTGCTTCCTGCGCGCTGACGGCGCTGCACGCAGCGAGCACCAGGCACAGCGCGGCCTGTCGATGGGAAAGAGTGGAGCAGCTCATGGTCGGTCTTTCAGGTGTGAGGTGTCAGCGCACAAAGCGCACCGCCAGCACTTCGCCGGAGGCTTGCATCAACAGCTCGGCCCGCACGCGCTCGCCGGCACGCGCAGGGTCGTAGGGCAGGCCCAGCGCGGCCAGGCGTTCGCTGGGCAGTTCGGTACGCACCAGCCAGGCCTGCGCGGTGTCGCGCGGCCAGCGCTCGGGTGGCGCCACGGGCAGGAAGCTGCCGAAACGCAGGCCGTCGTCGACCATGGGCTCGGGCGGCGGCAGGCGCAGCATCAGCACCGCCGAACCCACGAGCAGGGTGGCGAAGGCGGCCGCACCCGACCAGGCCCAGACATGCCGCCGCGACGCCGTCCGGGGCCGTGCGACGGCCAGCGCCGCCTGCACGCGCGGCAGCAGCGCAGGCGGCGGCTGCTGCGCCTGCAGCTCAGTGGCTGCCAGGCGCAGCGTCGCGGCCAGGGTGGTGGTGTCGGAAGGTTTCATGCACTGCTCCCAGGGCCGGCGCCGAGTTGCGCCGCCAGCTTCAGGCGCGCCCGGTGCAGCCGGGTGCGCAGGGTGTTGATCTGAATGCCGGCGATGCGCGCAGCTTCGGCATAGCTTCGCTCCTGCAGGTCCACCAGCACCACCGCTTCGCGGAAGGGCGCGGGCAGGCCGCGCAGCGCGGCCCAGACGACGGCGCTGTCCTGCACGCGCACGAGCAGGTGTTCGGGCGATGCCGCGGCATCGTCGGCGCCTTCGTCATCGTCGGGCAGCGGCTCTTCCAGTCGCCCTTCGCGCCACATCGCCGCCAGCGCGTGGCGCGCCACGCCGGCCAGCCAGGCGCCGATGGCGCCGCGCGTGGCGTCGAAGCTGGCCGGCCGCGTGGCCAGCACGACGAAGGCTTCCTGCGTCGCATCAGCCGCCCAGGCGGCATTGCCGCACAAGGCCAGCGTGTAGCGGTAGACCGCGCCGGCCTCGCGGCGGTACAGCACATCAAGCGCTGCGCCGTCGCCGCCGGCCACGCGACCCACCAGCGCGGCGTCGTCCACACCGGCCAGGCGGCGTGGGCGGTTCCAGGGCACGAAGGACATCATGGGGTGTTGGTCTGCGGGGGCTCATCGGCTATTGGGCGCCACGCAGGGAAAAGTTCCCGCCCGCCTGTCGGCGCCTGGCGCACCCTGTCCTGCGCGCGCTCCGCCGTGTCGTGCCGCGCTGGGCGCTGGCACGGCGCTGCGTACAGTGCGCAGCATCCACCTTGCTTTCGCCCTGCGCCCCGATGAGCCCCCCGACCGCCGACAACAGCACCACCGCCAGCACCAGCGCCGTGTGGCAGGCCCGTTGGCAGCGCTTTGCCGGCGCTTCGGTGCGCGCCTTCCACGCCTACGCCAACTGGCTGATCGGCATCAGCTGGCGCCGCTTCTTCGTGCTCGCCCTGGCGCTGCTGATCGTCGTGGCCATCGTGCACGACATGCCGCCTTTCACGTGGAAGGTCACCGAGCAGGTGAGCGCCCCGGCGCCGCGCGTCGTGATGGTGCCGCCGCGCCAGCCGGCGCAGCCACGGCCGCCGAAAGAGCCGAAAGCGCCGCAAGCCCCGGGCAAGGGCGAGTCCATCGGCGACGTGCAGATCAGCATCGGCAAGGACGGCATCAAGATCACGCCGCGCAGCGCCGCGCAGGCCGCCTCGGCTGCCGATGTCGCGGCCTCGGCGGCGGGCGGCATCGAGATCAAGCTGCCGCCGGGCGTGGCCGCCGACGCGGTGCGCGAGGCGCTGGAAGACGCACGTCGCGACCTGGAGCAGGCCGTGCGCGAAGCCCGCCAGGACGCCGAGCAGGCCACGCGCGACGCCGAGGAAGCGCGCCGCGAAGCGCAGGCCGCCGTCGACGAGCTGACGCGCGAACTCGGCCAGGCGCGCACCCGCACACGCACCACGCGCCGGGGCATCGGCGACTTCATGATGCAGTTCGCCTGGCTGTGGGTGCTGGCCTCGGCGATCATCAAGTACACCTACAAGGGCCGCGTGCAGGCCGAGGTGAAGGCCGCCAAGGCCACCGAGACGGCCGAGGCCGAATCGCTCAAGCGCCAGGTCGTGGAAGCCCGCATGGCGGCGATGCAGGCGCAGGTGGAGCCGCACTTCCTGTTCAACACGCTGGCCAGCATCGACCACCTGATCGAGACCGACCCGCCACGCGCCAGCACGATGCAGAAGAACCTCATCGCGCTGCTGCGTGCCAGCATGCCGACCATGCGCGAAGCCAACGGCGACGGCGGCAACGGTGTGCGCGACCTCGGCCGCGAGCTGGCCGTCATCCGGCCCTACCTCGAGATCCTGAAGGTGCGCATGGAAGAGCGCCTGGTCACCGACATCCAGGTGCCCGAGGGCCTGCTCTCGGCGGAGTTTCCGCCGATGATGATCCAGACGCTGGTGGAAAACGCCATCAAGCACGGCCTGGAGCCCAAGGCCGAGGGCGGCACGCTGCGACTGAAGGCCGAGATCGTGCACGGCAAGTTGCAGGTGACGGTGGCCGATACCGGCCTGGGCTTCGGCAAGGCCGCCACCGCCGGCACCGGCGTGGGGCTGGCCAACATCCGCGAACGGCTGCAGCTGCTCTATGGCCCACGCGCCTCGCTCACCGTGGCAGAGAACCAGCCCAGCGGCACCGTCGTCGTCATCACCGTGCCCTACAAGGCCATCGAGGAGAAGATGCCGTGAAGGACGAGGACATCTACGCCTTCAACCCGGCGCCGCCGTCCGCTGCCTCACCTGCTGCGTCACCTGCTGCGTCACCCCTGCCGCCACCCCGCCCGGCCCGACGTCTCTGGCCGTGGATGCTCGGCGCGCTGGCCCTGCTGACGCTGGCACTGCTGGTGGGTGGTGGCCTGACGCTGCTGTCGTGGCTGGGCGGCGCGCACGAAGGCCTGCATGTCAGCATCGACGGCGAAGACTGGCAACCGGGCGCTGAACACGGGCTGATGGTCCTGCTGGCGCTGTGTGGCGCGGGCGCGGGCCTGCTGGTCGCGCTGCTGACCGTGGGCCTGGTGGTGCCGTTGACGCTGGCGCTGGTCTTCCTCGGCCTGGCGCTGGGCGCCGGTGGCGTGGTGCTCGCGCTCGGCCTGGTGGCGGCGCTGGTGCTGTCGCCGCTGTGGGGGCTGGCGCTGCTGCTGTGGCTGCTGCTGCGGCGGCGGCGCGGGGCTACGATGCGGGCATGAATACCGCAGTCACCCCGGGCATGGCGCCCACCGCGGTGCTGGCCGACGACGAACGCCTGATGCGCGAGCAGTTGCGCGCCCGCCTGGCCGAGGTCTGGCCCGAGCTGCAGATCGTGGCCGAGGCCAAGAACGGCCTGGAGGCCGTGCAGTTGGTGGACCAGCACCGCCCTGACATCGTCTTCCTCGACATCCGCATGCCCGGCCTGACCGGCGTGGACGCGGCGCGCCAGATCGCGCAGTTGCCGCCGCGCTCGGACCCGCAGACGGGCGATGCCGAAGACGACGACCTGCTGCCCGAGATCGTCTTCATCACCGCCTACGACCAGTACGCGGTGGAAGCCTTCGAGCAGGGCGTGGCCGACTACGTGCTCAAGCCCGCCGAGCGCGAACGCCTGCAGGTCACGGTGCAGCGCATCCAGCAGCGCCTGGCGGCGCGCGCATCAGGCAGTGCTGCCGACGGCGACGCCCCGCCCGGCCCGCACATGCAGCAGTTGCTGCACCAGTTGGCTGCGCGCCTGAACCCCGGCCAGGCGCCGCAGTATCTGCAGTGGATCCAGGCCACCGTGGGCCAGGCCATCCAGATGATCCCGACGGACGAGGTGCTGTTCTTCATCAGCGACGAGAAGTACACGCGCGTGCAGACGGCGCAGGTGGAGGCGCTGATCCGCAAGCCCATCAAGGAGCTGGTGGACGAGATCGACCCGCGGATGTTCTGGCAGATCCACCGCAGCACGCTGGTCAACGTGAAGGCCATCGCCGGCGTCACGCGCGACTTCCGCGGCCGCCAGATCGTGGCCGTCAGGGGCCACCCCGAGAAGCTGGAAGTCAGCCGCAGCTACACAGGCCTCTTCAAAGGAATGTGAGCGGGCCGCGACCCACCCCCCCTGGTTCGGGGTGGTGGCTGCAGAGGGCGCGGCGTGAAGTCCTTCGCACCCGCCGGCCGCCGTTCGTGACGCAGTTCACGGCCCACCGGCCCATGGCCGGCCAGGCGCCCGCCGGGCGCAAAGACGCGCCGCTTCACATCTGAAGCATCTGCTCGCACACGCGCACCAGCCGTCACTGCACCCGCCAGCGGCCCCCGGTAACTTCCAACCCGCCAGAAGACGGCATGTGGAGTGCCCGTTCATCCGGCCGGGCTCCGTGGCCCGACCCGACAAGAATGCCCGTTCCGGGCCACAACACCGCAGCACCCATGTTTCATCAAGCCACCCAACCCGGCCAGCGCCGCTTCGATTTCATCCGCCGCCCCGAGCCCGTGCGTGGCGGCTGGCTGCAGCGCGACGAAGCCATCATGGGCACCGCGATCCACGTCGAGCTGTGGAGCGAGGACAAGCGCCAGGGCGAAGCCGCCACCGCCGCGGTGATGGACGAGATGCACCGCATCGACCGCGCCATGAGCCCGCACAAGCCCGGCTCCGAACTCTGCCGCATCAACCGCGAAGCCGGCCGCCGCGCCGTGCCGCTGACGGACGAGATGTACGCGCTGGTCGAACAGTCGCTGGCCTGGTCGCGACTCAGCGGCGGCGCCTTCGACATCAGCTACGCCGCCGTCGGCCAGCTCTACGACTACCGCCAGCGCCTGCGGCCCGACGCCGCCACGCTGGCCAAGGCGCGGGCGCTCGTCGGCTGGCAGCACCTGCACCTGGACCCGCATGCACGCACCCTGCGCTTCGGCAAGGACGGCATGCGCATCGACCTCGGCGGCTTCGCCAAGGGCCACGCGGTGGACCGCGCCGCGGCGCTGCTGCGTCGGCGCGGCATCACCAGCGCCATCGTCAGCGCCGGCGGCGACAGCCGCGTCATCGGCAGCCGCGGTACCCGTGGTGAACCGGGCCAGCGCCCCTGGACGGTGGCCATCCGCGACCCGCGCCGCGAAGGCGCGGTAGTGGCCGTGCTGCCGCTGGAAGACGTGTCCGTCTCGACCAGCGGCGACTACGAGCGCTATTTCGACGATGGCGGCGAGCGCGTGCACCACCTCATCGACCCCGCCACCGGCTGCAGCCCGAGCCACGTGCACAGCGTGACCATCCTGGCCGACAACGGCCTGGCCAGCGAAGCGCTGTCCAAGGCCGTGTTCGTGTTGGGCGTGCAGCACGGCCTGGCCCTGGTGGACACGCAGCCCGGCGTCGACGCCGTGGTGGTCGACGCCACCGGCACCCTGCACGCCTCGGCCGGCCTGCTGCAGGGCGTGCAGCAGACGCGACAGTGACACGCTGCCCATGAACCCAGATCCGACCGACATCCCGTTCGAGGAGAAGACGATGCATTTCCTGAGCTCAAGCACCTTGCGCCTGGCCGCCATGGCCAGCGCGCTGCTGGCACTGGCCGCCTGCTCCGGCGGCGGCAGCAGCAGCGGCGCCGACAACGTCACCGTCAACGGCGACGTGGCGCTGGTCTACGTCAAGCGCAGCACCGCGATGTCGATCAACCCGACCGACGGCACCAGCAGCGCACCCGGCGGCGACCTCATGCTGCGCGACAAGTCCAGCGCCAGCGCCACCGAGCACAACCTCACCGCGCGCTTCACCGCGGGCGTGGGTGATGCGTCCGACCCCGAGGTCAGCTACGACGGCAAGAAGGTCGTCTTCGCGATGCGCTGCCCGGCCAGCAACACCGCCACGGTGGACGGCACGGCCACAGGGGCCAAGGCCTGCACCGGGCGCTGGAACATCTGGGAATACGACATGTCGGGCGGCAGCCTGACGGCCGGCACCTTCCGCCGCATCACCTCCACCGCCGCGGCCGACGACGTCGACCCGGTCTACCTGCCAGCCAACCGCGGCATCATCTTCAGCAGCAACCGCCAGGCCAAGAGCAGCCTGGACCAGGCGCTGGGCCGCGCCTACTTCGCCGCCGACGAATACGAGCGCGAGCGCGTGCTCAACCTGCACAGCATGGGCATGGACGGCAGCAACGTCCAGCAGATCACCTTCAACCAGAGCCACGACCGCAACCCGGTGATCCGCCCCGACGGCACCATCATGTTCAGCCGCTGGGAACACGTGGCCGACCGCAACCGCTTCGCCATCTTCAAGGCCAAGCCCGACGGCACCGACATGTTCGTGCTGTACGGCGCGCAGAGCCCCGGCAACAGCTACCTGCACCCGCGCGACATGGACCCGCGCGGCCCCAACGCGGGCAAGGTGCTGTCTTCGCTGATGCCGCTGTCGCGCACGCAGGAAGGCGGCGACATGCAGCTCATCGACGCTGCCAACTACAGCGAATACAACACGCCGGCCAACCGCGCGGTGGCCGCCAGCGGCGGCCAGGTCGAGGTCACCGACAACTCGCTCACCAACGGCGGTGGCCTGTCGCTGAGCGGCCGCGCCACCACGCCCTACCCGCTGTGGGACGGCACCGGCCGCATCCTGGTGTCGTGGCGCCCCTGCGAGGTGACACGTGACGGTGCCGTCATCCCCTGCACGCTGCTCACCGACGCCGAGAAGGCCGTGCTCGCCGACACCAACCGCACCATGACGGCGCGCGCCACCGACAGCGTGAAGGACAACGCCCCCGCGGCCTACGCCGTCTACATGTTCGACCCGGCGAAGAAGACCTGGCTCATCGTGGCCCCGGCCTCGGCCGGCTTCATGCTCACCGACCCCATCGCGCTGCAGCCGCGCCCCGAGCCCAACGTCGTCGAGCCGACCACCGTCGACCCGGTGCTCGCCGCGCAGAACCTGGCGCTCATCGAAGTGCGCAGCGTCTACGACACCGACGGCCTGCAGCGCATGGCCGAGCCGATGTTCGTGGCCGCCGACCGCCCGGCCGGCTGCGCCCGCAGCATCCCCACCACCGCGCCCACCGACCCCAACGACACGCGCAGCGCGGTGCCCGACCTCGCCAAGCTCAAGGACCCGGCCGACCCGGCCTACCTGTGTGCGCCGGCCCGCTTCGTGCGCGCCACGCGCGCCGTGGCACCGCCTTCGGGGTCGATGGGCCTGCGCCAGGCCATCGGCGAGACCGAATTCGAGCAGCAGCAGGTGCTGGGTTATGCACCCATCGAACCCGACGGCTCCTTCAAGCTGCAGGTGCCGGCCGACGTGCCGCTGGCCTTCAGCATCCTCGACAGCGAAGGCCGCGCCATCCAGACGCACACCAACTGGATCCAGGTGCGCCCCGGTGAACGCCGCACCTGCGACGGCTGCCACAGCCCGCGCCGCGGCGCTTCGCTGAATTCCGGCGGCATCGTCAACACGCAGCCGCGGGCGCTGAAGGCTTCCGTCACCGGGCAGCACCAGAGCGGCGAGACGCTGGCTTCGCTGCGCACGCGGCTGGACGCCAGCGCGCTGCGCCTGACGCCCGACGCCGTGTTCACCGACCTCTGGGCCGACACCACGCAGCCCGGCGTGCAGGCCCGCGCCAGCATCACGCTGCGCTATGCCGGCAATGCCGACCCGGCCGACAACCTGGCCACGCCGGCCCCGGTCAACGGCGTCGTCAACTTCCCCGAACACATCGCGCCGATCTTCACCCGCAGCCGCGGCGCGGCCGGCGTCAATACCTGCACCAACTGCCACGCCGACGCCGTGAAGCTGGACCTGCGCGCCACCATCTCAGGCACCGGCCGCATGACCTCGTACGAGGAACTGCTGCTCGGCGACCCGGTGATCGACGCCGTCACCGGCCGCCCCGTCATCCGCGTGCGCGAAGGCGTGCCCGAGGTCGTGCGTGGCGCACCGCTGGTGGAAACCAGCTCCGGTGCGGCCAACACGGCGGGGCAGGCGCGCAAGAGCCGGCTGACCGAAATCATGTGGGGCCAGACGCTGCTGGCCGGCGCCGGCGCGCGCACCGCGCATCCCAACCCGCCGCTGACGGCCCCCGACCACGCCCAACTGCTGAACAAGGCCGAAAAACGCCTGCTTGCCGAGTGGATGGACCTCGGCGGACAGTATTACAACGATCCCTTCGACGCCAACAACGGTGTGCGCTCGGTGGCCACACTGAGCCAGACCACCTTCCTCTCGCAGGTGCAGCCGGTGCTGCAGGCCAGTTGTGCAGGCTGCCACCAGGCAGGCCTGGGCAACCCCCGCAACCGCTTCGTGCTCACGGGCAGCGAGGAAGGCGACTTCAACGTCACGCTGACGATGGTCAACGACACATGCAACGCTTCCCGCAACACGCTGCTCAGCCGCCCGTCCACCGTGCCGCACCCGGCCGGTGCGCTGGACCAGGTGACCGCGCTGCTGCCGGTGGGCAGCACGGCCTACACGCAGATTGCCGCCTGGATCAGCAGCGGCTGCACCAACCCATGACCAGACCGCGGCGGCTTTCCTTCCTGACCCTGGCGGCTGCCGCCGCTGCTGGCCTCGCGGCCTGCGGCGGCGGCGGCGCGCTGGACAACCCGCCGACGCTGGTCAACCCGCCGGGCGCCAGCGGGCAGAAGCTGTCCTTCGTCTACTTCATGCGCTGTGTGAACCCGGTGCTGAACACGCCGCTGCAGGTCAACATCAACGGCGCCATCTCCACCAACACCTGCGCTGCCGGCGGCTGCCACGACAACACCACCGGCACCGGCGGCGCCTTGCGCCTGCTCGGCAATGCGCCGGTGGTGGACCTGGCGCAGAGCGCCGACACCCTGCGCACCACCGACATGTACAAGAACTACTACTCGTCGCTGGGCGAGACGGTGGTGGGCACGCCCGTGCAGAGCCGCATGCTGAACAAGCCGCTGGTGCGCAACGTGCTTCATGGTGGCGGCATCATCTTCGAGACACCCGAGGACGCCGGCGCCAAGCTCATCCGCTACTGGATCAACCGCCCCATGCCGCAGGGGCAGGACGAGTTCAGTGCCGCGGCCAACACCATGTTCACGCCTGCCGATCCGGCCACGGGCGCATGCAATACAGACTGACCCAGCCCCGATGCGCCGTATCTCTCAACTTCTGCGCTGGCTGGCGCTTTGCCTGGCCTGCGCCTGCGCCTGCAGCAGCGTGCACGCCGCCGACGCGCCATCCGCCGAACAGTTGCAGGTCGCCGAGCCCTATCTCGAAATGCACACCGGCCCCGGCCGCGGCTACCCGGTGTTCTTCGTCGTCGAACGCGGTCAGCGCGTGAGCATCGAACTGCGCCGCACCGACTGGTACCGCGTGCGCGCCGAAGGCGGGCAGGTGGGCTGGGTGCAGCGCCAGCAGCTGGAAAGCACGCTCACCGCGGCCGGCGGCAGCAAGACCTTCCGCGACCTGCTGCTCGACGACTACCTCGGCCGCCGGCTCGAATTCAGCGGTTCCTGGGGCCGCTTCAAGGGCGAGCCCATGCTCAAGCTGGGCCTGCAGTACCGGCTGGCCGACACCATCGGCGCCGAGCTGACCGTGGCGCAGGTGCAGGGCCTGTTCTCGGGCACCGACTTCTGGCACCTGGCGCTGAGCTCGGAGCCGTGGTCCGACCGTCGCTGGTCGCCCTTCTTCTCCGTCGGCCTGGGCAAGTTCAGGAACATCCCCAACACCAGCCTGGTGGACGCCGTGGCCACGAATGCAAATCTGGCGCAGGCCACCATCGGCCTGCGCTGGCACATCAGTGACCGCTTCATTGCGCGCCTGGACTGGACGATGTACACGGCCTACGTCTCCGATGCCCGCAGCACCGAGTACCGCAGCCTGACGGCCGGCCTCGGCTTCTACTTCTGACCGCGCCGCCATGCCCTTGCTGAACAACAACATCCTCACGCTGATGGCCCTGGTGGCCACGCTGCCTGCGCTGGCGCAGACGGCCACGCCACCGAGTACCACGCCGGCCAACGAACAGGTCATCGTGCCGCAGGTCGACCGCCGCGACATCCAGTTGCCGCGTTATGCCTCCAACGACTTCTCGGTCAGCCTCTTTGCCGGTACCTACGCCACGCCCAACTTCGGCAGCAGTGCGGTGACCGGCCTGCGCCTGGGCTACCACATCACCGAGGACATCTTCGTCGAGGGCAGCTACGGCAAGAGCAAGGTCAGCGACAAGGCCTTCGCGCAGATTTTCCCCAACGGCGGTGTGCTGCCCGCGCGCGAAGTGGACCTCACCTACTACAACGTGATGGCCGGCTACAACGTGCTGCCCGGCGAGGTCTTCTTCGGCCGCAACAACGCGAAGATCTCGCAGGGCTACATCGTCGCCGGTGTCGGCAGCACCACCTTCGGCGTGCAGAAGCGGCAGACCGTGGTCGCCGGCTTCGGCCTGCGCGTCATCTTCAACCGCTGGTTCTCTGTGCAGGCCGACGTGCGCGACCACATCTATTCGCTGGACATCCTGGGCAAGCTGCAGAGCACGCAGAACCTCGAAATCAGCGCCGGCATCTCCGTCTTCTTCTGAACAGCCCTCCATGCGCCACCTGCTTGTCACCATCGTCCTTGCCTGCGCCAGCGCGCAGGCCACCGTCACCCCGCAGGCCGCGGCGCCCGACTTCACGCTGCGCAGCGCCGAAGGCAAGAACCTGCGCCTGAAGGAACAGCGCGGCCAGGTCGTGCTGGTGAACTTCTGGGCCAGCTGGTGCGGCCCCTGCCGCCAGGAGATGCCGCACCTGAACCGCCTGTACGACAAGTACCGCGCCAGCGGCTTCACGCTGCTGGGCGTGAACATCGACGACGACCCGCGCAAGGCCACCGGCACCGCCGCGCAATGGGGGCTGAAGTTCCCCGTGCTGCTGGACGCCGACAAGGCCGTGAGCAAGCTCTATGACCTGGGCAGCATGCCGGCCACCGTGCTGATAGACCGCGACGGCAAGGTACGCTTCCTGCACCGCGGCTACCGCGAAGGCATGGAAGAGTCGTACGAGAAGCAGATCCGCGAACTGGTGAAGGAATGAGCGCCATGCGCCTCAGCCCGCTGCTGATTGCCCTGGCCGCGCTGCTGGGCGGCTGCTCGTCGCTGCGCATGCCCGAGCCTTGGGTCAAGCCCTACGAACGCGAGAAGCTGGCCGACCCCATCATGCAGTTCAGCCGCACGCCGCTGGCCGACAAGCACCGCGAGCACATCCACAACGTGCGCGAAGGCGCGCGCGGGGCGACAGGGGTCCAGGGGGGTGGTTGTGGCTGCAACTGACGTGCTGCGCCGCCTGCTGATCGGCCTGCGCACCCTGGCGCGCGGCCTGCTCGGCAGTGCCGTGGCCACCGGCACCGTCACGGCCGCCACGCTGCCCGAAGACAAGGCCGAGCTCATGTACCACAGCTACGACGGTGGCGGCGTCAAGGCCACTGGCCCGGCATTGCTGGTGCGCAAGAGCCTGGCCGACCGCGTGTCGCTGTCGGCGCAGTATTACGTCGACGCGGTGACCAATGCCTCCATCGATGTCGTTACCACCGCCAGCCCCTTCAAGGAAACGCGCAACGCCTGGGACTTCTCGGCCGAGACCGTGGTGCGTGACTCCACGCTGGCGCTGTCGGCGTCGCGCAGCAAGGAGCCCGACTACATCGCCGACGCCGCGGGGCTGGATGTCTCGCACGAGGTCTTCGGCGGCATGACCACCTTCAGCCTGGGCTTCACGCGTGCCGCCGACCTGGTGGGCAAGAAAGACGTGCAAGGCTGGATCGACAAGGCCACGCACTGGCAGTACCGCGCCGGCGTGACGCAGATCCTCACCCCACGCTGGCTGCTGAGCCTGAACGCCGAGGCCGTGTCGGACAGCGGCTACCTCGGCAGCCCTTACCGCGCGGCGCGCGTCTTCGGCGCCGCCGTGCCCGAGCGCAACCCGCGCACGCGCAGCAGCCGCGCCATCAAGCTGCGCACCATTTACGACACCAGCACGCTGGTGCCGCGCAGTTCCATCCGTGCCGAATACCGGCCCTACTGGGACACCTGGGACATCAAGGCCAAGACCACCGAGTTCGGTGTCGCCAAGTACTTCGGCGACAGCTTTCTTTTCGACGCCTCGTTGCGCCTGTACACGCAGACCAAGGCGCTGTTCTACAGCGACAACGCCACGGCGGAGACGCAGTACATCTCGCGCAACCGCCAGCTCAGCACCTTCAAGAGCACGGCCTTCGGCGCCAAGCTCAGCTACACCTGGCCGGGCCTGCCACGCGGCTACGACCTCAAGCTCATCGGCGCCTACGAGCGCAAGGCCTTTCGCTTCAGCGACTTCACCGACCTGCGCACCGGCAACAACTACAAGTACAACGCCGACGTGCTGCAGCTCATGGCCTCGGCCACCTTCTAGGATCAGAGCGATGTTCAAGATCTTCACGAATGCCTGCCTTGCCCCGCTGGCTGCCCTGCTGCTGGCCTTGCCGGCCTGGGCGGCCGACACGCCTGCGCCTGCCGCTGCGGCCCCTGCTCCCGCCGCGGCTGCCAGCGCACCCGAGGCCGCCGCCAGCGCGCCAGCGGTGGCTTTGGACACCCGCGTGCAGCAGCTCAAGGCCGAGGTCATCCGCCTCAACCGCGACCTGCTGGTGCTGGAAGAGGAACTGCTGTTCCCCGCCGGTACGCAGGTGGCACTGTTCGTGAGCATGGACGTGGGCATGCTCTTCGAACTGGAGTCGGTGCAGATCAAGCTGGACGACAAAGTGATTGCCACCCACTTGTACACGCCGCTGGAGGTGCAGGCCCTGCACCGCGGCGGCGTGCAACGTGTCTTCGTCGGCAACCTGAAGGCCGGCAAGCACCAGATCGCCGCCTTCTTCACCGGCCGCGGCCCGCACGAGCGCGACTACAAGCGCGGCACGACGCTGGAATTCGACAAGGGCACCGAGCCGCGCTACATCGAGCTGCGCATCAAGGACAAGCTGGCCAAACTCCAGCCCGAGTTCGAGGTCAAGGTCTGGCAGTGAAGCTCACGCACGTCGCTGTTGCCGCGGCACTGGCCGCGCTGCTCTCCGGCACCGCCGGGGCGCAGACCCCTGCGCCGGAGAAACGCAAGCCGGGCGCGCCGCAGACCATCGCCGCGCCGCACTACGGCGACACGCTCTTCCACTTCTACCAGGACAAGACCTTCGCCGCGATCACCGGGCTGATGGTCTCGCAGCACTTCGAACGCATCTCGCCGCACGACGAAGAAGCCGAAGTGCTGCGCGGCGGCATGCTGCTGTCCTACGGCCTGCTCGACGAGGCTGCCAGCGTCTTCGCCGGCCTCATCGAACGCAATGCCGCGCCCGCCGTGCGCGACCGCGCCTGGTACTTCCTGGCCAAGGTGCGCCACCAGCGCGGGCTGAATGCGCAGGCCGAGGAGAACCTGGCTCGCATCGCCGGCACCCTGCCCGCGCCGCTGGAAGAAGACCGCCAGCTGCTGCTGGCCCAGCTGCTGATGGCGCGCGCCGACTACGCCGGTGCCGCCGTGGTGCTGGAAGCGCTGAAGGGCAGCCCGTCGGCGAGGCTGTACGCCCAGTTCAACCTGGGTGTGTCGCTGGTGAAGATCGGCGACACCGAACGCGGCTATGCCCTGCTCGACGCCGTCGGCCAGACCCCGGCACCCAACGAAGAGCTGCGCGCGCTGCGCGACCGTGCCAACGTGGCACTGGGTTTTGCATCGCTGGCCGCCAAGAAGCCGCGCGAAGCGCGCGTGGCGCTGCAGCGCGTGCGCTTGAACGCTGCCATGTCGAACAAGGCCTTGCTCGGCTTCGGCTGGGCCGCCACGGAACTGAACGACCCCAAGCTGGCGCTGGTGCCGTGGACAGAACTCGCCGGCCGCCCGCATGGCGACGCCTCGGTGCTGGAGGCGCGCATCGCGGTGCCCTACGCACTGGCCGAGCTCGGCGCCTACGGCAGTGCGCTGCAGGGTTACCAAGTTGCCGCTGACGGTTTTGCCAAGGAGCAGCAAGCGCTCACCGAATCCATCGCCGCCATCCGCGCCGGCAAGCTGGTGCAGGGTCTCGTCGCACAGAACCCGACGAATTCGAGCCAAGGCCTGGCCGCCTTCACCGGCATCGGCACGCTGCCCGAGATGCCGCATGCCTCGCACCTGGTGCCGCTGCTGGCCACCGATGAATTCCAGGAGTCGTTCAAGAACTTGCGCGACCTGCAGTTCCTGGGCGGCAACCTGCAGCAGTGGCTGGACAACCTGTCGGCCTACACCGACATGCTGGACAACCGCAAGCGCGCATTCGAAGAGAAGCTGCCCACGGTGCGCGCCAACACCGCGGCCACGCAGATCGCGGCACTGCAGACGCAGCGCGACGCCGCCGCTGCAGAACTCGAACGCGTGCAGACCGAAGCCGACGCCGAGGCCTTTGCCACGCCGCGCGAACGTGATCTGCTGCAGCGCGTGGAGCGTGGCCGCAAGACGCTGGATGAAGCCGCCGACCCGGCACTGGCTGACACCGCCGAACGCCTGCGCCGCGCCGCTGGCGCACTCACCTGGCAACTGGCGCAGGACTTCAGCGCCCGCACCTGGGAAGCCAAGAAGGCCATGCGCAGCGCCACCATCGGCCTGGCGCAGGCGCGTGACCGCGACGCCGCGCTCACGATGGCGCAGCAGGACGAGCCGCTGCGCCATGCGCGCTTTGCCGAACGCATCGCCGAACTCGGCAAGCGCCTGACCGGCC
This sequence comes from Betaproteobacteria bacterium, assembly GCA_031379415.1. Taxonomy (GTDB): domain Bacteria; phylum Pseudomonadota; class Gammaproteobacteria; order Burkholderiales; family Burkholderiaceae_C; genus Rubrivivax. The sequence continues at coordinate 43,748 of JANNFE010000182.1, forward strand.
TGCAGCCCGAGGTGACGCTGGCCTTGCGCGACGTGCAGCAGGAACTGCAGGACATCGCCGTGGCCGAACTCGAACAGCAACAGGAACGCCTGGGCGTGTATGCCGCACAGGCGCGGCTGGCCATTGCGCAGATCCACGACCGCGCGCAGTTCGCGCGGCGCGGCGACAACACGACGGAGGCGCCGCGATGAATGCTCGCCTGAGTCTGATTTCTCTGGCGGTCATCGTGCTCGCCGGCTGTGGCGGCCCGCGCAAGCTCCCCGGCGATGACCAGCCCACGCTGGCCAGCCTGGGCACGCGCGAGATCAAGGTCGCGCCCGATGCCGGCGTGCAGGTGGCCGAAGAACAGACCATCGCCGCCTACCGCCAGTTCCTGGAAGCCGCGCCCAAGGCGCCGCAGCGTGCCGAGGCCATGCGCCGCCTGGGCGACCTGGAGATGGACCGCGCTGATCGCGTCTCGGCCGAAGGCGCAGGCAGCGAGCCCGACTACAAGCCGGCCATCGCGCGCTACGAAGAGTTCCTGAAAGCGCACCCGAACGACCCGCGCAATGACCGCGTGCTCTACCAGCTGTCGCGCGCGCAGGAACAGGGCGGCCAGCTCGAAGCCGCGCTCGCCACGCTCACCCGCCTGGTGAAAGAACACCCCGGCACGCTGCACGCCGGTGAAGCGCAGTTCCGCCGCGGCGAACTGCTGTTCACCACGCGCGACTACCGAGCTGCCGAACTCGCCTATGCCGCCGTGCTGACGGAAGACCAGCGCACGCCTTTCCACGAACGCGCGCTGTACATGCAGGGCTGGTCGCTCTTCAAGCAGGCCCGGCTGGAAGACGGCCTGAAGTCCTTCTTCGGCGTGCTCGACCTCAAGCTCGGCGGCCTGAATGCCAGGTGGCGCGACGAGACCGACCTCGCTGCGATCCCCGAACTCAAGCGCGCCGAACGGGAACTGGTGGACGACACCTTCCGCGTCATGAGCATCAGCCTGGCGGCGCTGAACGGCGCCGAGTCGGTGGCGCGCTACATCGACAGCGCGCCGCGCGAGGACTACCAGTTCCGCGTCTACCAGCAGCTCGGCGAGCTCTACATCCGGCAAGACCGCATCAAGGACGCCGCCGACACCTTTGCGCTCTTCGTGCGCCGCCAGCCGCTGCACGCGCAGGCGCCGCTGCTGCAGGCGCGCGTGATCGAGATCTACGAGAAGAACGGCTTCGACACGCTGGCGCTGCAGGCCAAGAAGGACCACGTGCAGCGCTACGGCGCCGACAGCGAATTCCGCCGCGCCAACCCCGGCGGCTGGCTGGGCGCACAGCCGCTGGTGAAGACGCACCTGGTCGACCTGGCGCGCCACCACCACGCGCTGGCGCAGAAGACACACACCCCGGCCGACGTGCAGGAAGCCACGCGCTGGTACCGCACGCTGCTGACCAGCTTCCCCGACGACACCGACGCGCCGGCCAACCGCTTCCTGCTGGCCGAGCTGCTGTTCGAGGACAAGCGCTGGGCCGAAGCCGCCGTCGAATTCGAGACCGTGGCTTATCGACATGCCGACTCGGCGCGAAGCGCCGATACGGCAGCCAGCCCGAAGAGCGCCGACGCCGGCTACTCCGCGCTGCTGAGTTACGCCGCGCTGGAAAAAGAAACCGCCGACGCCGACAAGCGCACGGCACTGCAGCGCGAGTCCATCGACAGCGCCTTGCGCTTCGCGCAGACCTTCCGCGGCGATGCCCGCAGCGGCGCGGTGCTCACACGCGCATCTGAACAACTCTTTGCCTTGGGCGACACCGAACGTGCCGTCACCGTGGCCAGGCAGTCGCTGGCCCTGCAGCCACCGCCCGCGCCCGAACTGCGCCGCACGGCCTGGACCGTGATCGCGCACCAGGCCTTCGAGAAGGCCGAATTCGCCGAAGCCGAGAAGGCCTACGGTGAAGTGCTGGTGCTGACCGCCGACAGGGCCGCGGGCCGCAATGACATCGTCGAACGGCAGGCCGCCGCCATCTACAAGCAGGGCGAAGCAGCGCGCACGGCCGGCGATGCACGCGTCGCGGTAGGCCACTTCGAACGCATCACCGCGCTGGGTGCCCTGGGCGCCACGTCGGCCGTGCGCGCCAGCGCGCAATACGACGCCGCCGCCGCGCTCATCGGCCTGAAGGACTGGGACAAGGCCGCCACGGCGCTGGAAGACTTCCGCGGCCAGCAGCCCGGCCACCCGCTGCAGGCCGAGGTGGCGCCCAAGCTGGCGCTGGCGTATCTGGAGCTGGGCCGCTCGACCCAGGCCGCCGCCGAATTCGAGCGCGTGGCCACGCAGTCCGGCGACCCCACGCTGGCCCGCGGCGCGCTCTGGCAGGCGGCCGAGCTGCACCAGAAGGCGGCCGAGAAGGCGGCGCCGAAGTCGCCGCTGCTGGCCACCGCGATCAAGTCCTACGAACGCTATCTGCAGCAGTACCCGCAGCCGCTGGAACCCGCCGTGGAAGCGCGCTGGCGCCTGGCCGCACTGAACAAGCAGGACGCCCAGGCGGCCAAGGCCACGGCCTGGGTGCGCGCCGTGCAGCAGGCCGACAAGGATGCCGGCGACGCACGCACGCCACGCACGCGCATGCTCGGCGGCCAGGCCACGCTGCAGCTGACCGAGCCGCTGCTCGAGGCCTACCGCAAGGTGCCGCTGATCGAGCCGCTGGCCAAGCAGCTGAAGCTGAAGAAGACCAAGATGGAAGAGGTGCTGAAGGCCTACGCCAGCGCCACCGAAGCGCAGGTGGCCGAGGTCACCACCGCGGCCACGTACCACACCGCCGCGCTGTACCAGGACTTCGGCAAGGCCATGATCGGCTCGGCGCGGCCGAAGAAGCTGAACAAGGCCGAACTCGAGCAATACAACGTGATGCTGGAAGAGCAGGCCTTCCCCTTCGAGGAGAAGGCCATCGAGCTGTACGAGACCAATGCGCGCCGCGCCGCTGCCGGCATCTTCGACCCCTGGGTGCAGAAGAGCTTTGCCGAACTCGCGAAGATCAAGCCGGTGCGCTACGGCAAGGCCGAACGCGGCGACAACAGCCTGCCGGCCGACGCCGCCAGGCTGGAAGCCGCGCTGCAGGCCAACCCGCGCCAGCCGACGGTGTTGAACCAGCTGGGCATCGTGCAGCGCCAGCAGGGCCAGTTCGAGAAGGCGCGTGAAGCCTACGAGGCCGCTATCGCGCTGGATCCCAGCGCCAGCGCGCCGCAGATGAACCTGGCCATCCTCTTCGACCTGTACCTGGGCGACAACGCCAAGGCGCTGGCGCTCTACCAGCGCTGCCTGGAACTGTCGCCCGCCGACGCACCCACGCTGGGCCGTTGGGTGGCCGAACTGAAGACGCGCAAACCCGCGCCAGGCACGGCGCCGGCCGTGCCGAACACCGCGGCGCCCGGCACGCCCGACACCCCGCCCCCTGGATCTGCCACGGTTGCCGTCACCCGCAAGGACACGCCATGAAGATGCTCCTCGCCTGCGCGCTGCTCTGCGCCACCGGCACCGTGGCGGCGCAAGACCGCGCCGATATCGACAAGACGCAGATCATCGGCAACCGCGAGCTGCCCAAGGTGCTCTACATCGTGCCCTGGAAGAAGCCGCTGCCCGGCCAGTTGAGTGGCCGCCCGGTGCAGAGCGTGCTGGACGAGGCCCTGGCGCCCGTCGAGCGCGACGTGCACCGCCGCCACGTCAACTACGCCGGCCAGGTGCAGGCGCAACTGTCTGCAAGAGCCGACAAGGCCGGCGCCCCGCTGGCCGATAAGTCCCCGAGTACTGCCCAAGTTACCCCTGCCGCCCCCGGAGCCCCCCGATGAACACCTTCAACACCGTCGTCAAGTTCTTCGTCGACTGCGGTCCCTTCCTCTACCCCAGCCTGCTGATGGCGGCCATCGGCGTGGCCATCGCCATCGAGCGCTTCGTCTTCCTGCGCAAGGCGCGCAGCGACAACCGCAAGGTCTGGGAGCAGGTGCTGCCCATGCTGCAGAACGGCCGCTTCAAGGAAGTGGCCAGCGTCACCGCAGGGTCAGACTCGGCTGTCGGCAAGATCGTCAACAACGGCCTGGCGCGCATGCAGACGGCGCGCCGCCGCGAGGACATCGACAACGCGATGGAGGAAGGCATGATGGAGATCGTGCCGCGCCTGGAAAAGCGCACCCACTACATCGCCACCTTCGCCAACACCATCACCCTGGTGGGCCTGCTGGGCACCATCATCGGCCTCATCAAGGGCTTCACGGCGGTGGCGCAGGTGAACCCGGCCGAGAAGGCCGAGCTGCTGAGCGCGTCGATCTCGGTGGCCATGAACAACACCGCCTTCGCGCTGATGGTGGCCATTCCCTTCCTGCTCATCCACGCCTTCCTGCAGGCCCGTGCCAGCGAGATCGTCGACAGCCTGGAAGCCGCCAAGATCACCTTCCTGAACCTGGTGCAGCGCCTCTCCAGCGAGCAGCAGCCGACGCGCGAACTCCGGGCTTCGTGAGCCTGCGGCAGAACGAGTGAGCCGCAGCATGAGCAACGAGGGTTTCCCGAGTGCGAATTCCCGCTTGGCGGGACCGGCCGCAGGCCGAAGGGTGCACCCATGAGACGACGCCGCCTGCACAAGGAAGCCGCGCACCTGGAGATCACCGCGTTCATCAACCTGATCGTGGTGCTGGTGCCCTTCCTGCTGTCCACCGCGGTGTTCACGCGCCTGGCGGTGATGGACCTGAGCCTGCCCGCGCAGCAGAGCGCGGTGGAGCAGCTCAAGGGCAACGATCTGCAGCTGGAAGTGGTGATCCGCAAGGACGCGCTGGAGGTCGGTGACCGCATCGGCGGCCTCATCCAGCGCATCGAACGCCAGGGCGAGCACCACGACACCAAGGCGCTGCAGGCGCTGATGGTGATGGTCAAGGGCAAGTTCCCCGACAAGCGCGAAGCCAACCTGCTGGCCGAGCCCGATACGCCCTACGACGACCTGGTGCAGATCATGGATGCCGTGCGCGGCACCATCACCGTGCAGGATGCGAAGCTGGTGCGCGCCGAGCTGTTCCCCAACATCTCCATCGGTGACGCCCCCGTGCGCGGCGCCGGCAAGAAAGCCACCTGATGGCCGCGATGACACCCCGCGAGAGACGCAGCGCGCACAAGAAGCGCGGCGGCGCCGCGATGGACATGAACCTCGTGTCGCTGATCGACGTCTTCACCATCCTCATCTTCTTCCTGCTGTCCAGCGCCAGCGGCGTGGAAACGCTGGTCAGCCCGAAGGCCGTGAAGCTGCCGCTGGCCAACGTGGAGCAGGCGCCCAAGGACACCGTGGTGCTGGTGGTCAGCGGCGAAGACATCCTGGCCGACGGTCGCCGCGTGGCGATGGTCAGCGAAGTGATGGCCAGCAGCAGCGACGTGATTCCCGGCCTGAAAGCCGAACTCGACATCCTGGCCACGCGCAAGGTGGTGCGCGCCGAGAACAAGACAGACACCCAGGCCATCACGATCATGGGCGACAAGGACATCCCTTACCAGCTGCTGCGCAAAGTGATGGTGACCTGCGCCCAGGCGAACTTCGCCGACGTGTCCTTCGCCGTGCGCAGAAGGGACGTGTGATGGCTGCCGCCATGACCATGCCGAACGCGATCTCGTTCCGCAACCCGGTGCTGCCGTGGGCGACGGCGGCCGAGGACGAGCGCCGCTTCCGGCGCATCCTGAGCCGCGTGGTGGCACTGGTGCTGCTGCTGGGCCTGGTCTTCCCCTTCGTGCCGGTGCCCAAGATCGACCGCACCGAGGTGCAGGCGCTGCCGCCACCCATTGCCAAGCTGCTGCTCGAGCGCCCGGTGACGCCGCCGGCACCCCCGCCGCCGCCCAAGAAGTCCGAGGCCGACACCGAGGTGGCGCAGGCGACCAAGCCCGAAGCCGCGAAAGACCCCGCCAAGCCGCCGCCCAAGAAGGCCGAGCCGGTGCCCGAGGCACGCCGCCCCATCGACGGCAAGCCGCCCGGCGAAGTGGCGCTGGACAACGCGCGCCGCAAGGCCAGCGGCGTGGGCCTCTTGGCGATGAAGAACGAACTTGCCGACCTGGCCGGTGCACCGCAGGCCGTGCAGCTGAAGCAGGACATCAAGCCCGGCCCCGGCGTGGGCACGGGCGTCGGTGTGGGCGTGGGTGCCGGCACAGAAGCCGGCGTGCCGGTGCGCGCCATGATCACCAGCAACGCCACCAACGGCAGTGGCGGCATCAACACCGCCGGCTACAGCCGCGACACCGGTGGCGGTGGTCTGGCCGGCCGCGCCACCACGCTGGTGGAAGGCGTGGCCGGTGGCGGTGGCGGCGGTGGCCCCGGTGGTGGCGGGGCGCGCAACGGCACCGGCACGGGTTCAGGCCCGGGCGGTGGCGGCGGTGGCAAGGGCGGCGTGCTGGCCAAGGGCAACAGCGGCAAGGCCACGCGCAGCATCGAGGACATCAAGCTCGTCTTCGAGCGCAACAAGGGCGCCATCTACGCGCTCTACAACCGCGCCTTGCGCGACGAGCCGGCGCTGCAGGGCAAGGTGGTGCTGGAACTGAAGATCGCGCCCAGCGGCACGGTGGACGGCCTGCGCATCGTCAGCAGCGAATTGAAGGCCGAGGAACTGGAGAAGAAGCTGCTGGCGCGCATCCGGCAGTTCGACTTCGGCGCCAAGGACGTGGACGTGATGGTGGTCACGTGGCCGGTGGACTTCCTGCCGTCGTAGTCGGGTGGCGGGGCTTACGTCGCAAACACCCAGCGGTCGTTGAACGGCAGGCGACGCCCTACTCGACGACGTACACCAAGGCCGTCCGCGCCGGCACCGTCAGGCTTCCAGCAGCAGCGTCCCACCGGGACTGCTCAAGCGGCCTCCGATCAGCCGCCGAGACGGCCCGATGCACCGGGTGCAGCACATACCCCCGCCCCTGCAGCGCCGGCAGCCGCAGCGTGGATGCCGTCGGCGCCACGTTGATCGCATAGAGCACCTCGGCAAACCGCGCATCTCGCAGCCCGCGCCCGTCCAGCACGCCGACGACCACCGTGGGCTCCTGCGACGGCCCTGTGTTGTGGAAGACCAGCCGATGCTGAATCTCGGCCGCCGTGCGCAGGCGGAACAGCGGCGTGCTGGCGCGGATCTTCAGCAGGTCGATGAAGGCATCGCGCGTGTAGCGGATGTCGGCCGGCGTCGGCTTGATGGAAGCATCGGCCAGCAGCGGCTTCATCGCCGGCCACAGCGGGCCGTTGTCGGGCTTGGGCGGCAGGCCGCTGCCAAAGAAGTTGTCGCTGTAGGTCCAGTCCAGGCGGTTGAACCAGTCGCCGCTGTCGTAGCTGTTGCGGTCCAGGCTCTTGCTGCGCAGGATCTCCACGCCGGCGTGGATGTAGGCAATGCCCTGGCTGAAGGCGGTGATGGCCAGGCCCAGCACCTGCACGCGGGCGCGGTCTTCGCGCGGCGTGCCGGGCGGCAGCTTGAGCACGTTGATGTCGAAGAGCGTCGGGTTGTCGTGGTTCTCGACGTAGTTGACCACCTCGTCGGGCTGGCTCGCGTAGCCCGCGCCTTGCCCTGCATAGTCGATCTCGGACAGCGCCCGGGTGCTGCCGTCATGGGTTTGCATGCGGTAGCCGCGCAGCGTGCCGGCCAGCCCCACGCGCACGAGGTCTGCACTCTTCAGCAGGTCTTCGCGCGTCGCCTGCGCATGCGGATTGGGAGCGTAGAACTGCCCGTTCAGCCAGCCCTGGCGCGACAGCACGGCCGCGGCGTCATCGCAGCAGCCGCCGCCGCGCACGGCGTCGCGGCCGCGGTCGCTGAAGCTGGCGATGCCGCTGCCGTTCAGGCTCTGCTGGCTGGCCTGCACGAAGCGT
>JANNFE010000196.1:0-16229 GCA_031379415.1 Betaproteobacteria bacterium
CCGCGCGCGCCGCCGTGTCGCGGGCGGCGGCGCGCTCGGCAGCGGCTGCCTCGCGGCGCGCCTTGGCGTCGGCAGCTGCAGCTTCGCGCGCGGCCTTGGCTTCGGCCGCGGCGCGCAGCTGTTCCTGCCGCGCGCGCAGCGCGGGTGGCAGGTCGGTGGCCACGGGTTCCTGGGCCAGGGCGTGGCCGCTGGCGCAGGCCACGATGAGCAGGGTGCACAGGGCTTTGATCATGGTGTGCTCGGTGGGGCTTTCAGGCGCTCAGGGGCGCAGCAGCGCCAGCCGTTCCTTGGCGGTGGCTGCCACCTCGTGTTCGGGGTACAGGCGCATGAGGTCGTCCAGCGCCTTGCGCGCGGCCGCCAGGTTCTTCATCTCGACATGGCAGTTCGAGATCGCCAGCCAGGCCGCAGGCGCGCGCTCGTGGCCTGGCGCGGCGGCGACCATGGTGCGCAGCACGGCCAGCGCCTCGGTGTAGTTCTTCAGCGCGTAGAGCGCGTTGCCCTGCCAGAAGCGCACCGTGCCCTCGTAGGGGCTGGCCGGGTAGCGGCGCTGGAAGTTGGCCAGCGCGCTGGCGGCCCGGGCGTGCTCGGCGGCGCGCATGGGCTTCATGGCCTCTTCGTACTGGCGCGTCTCTTCCAGCCCGGCGAAGCCGGTCACACCGTCGATGGTGATGGCCTGCGGCTCCAGCCGTGCCATGCGCTCGTTGAGCGCGGCCACGCCGTCGCTGTCCTGCTTGCGCACGGTGGCGATGTCCTCGGCCACCTTGGCGCGCGTGGCGCGCAGCTTGGCCAGGTCTTCCCGGGTGCGGCCGAGTTCACCGCTGATCTCGCCCATGGCCTTCTGCAACTGCGCCAGCTGCGTGGCCACCTGCTCCAGTTCGGCTTTCAGCGCTGCGGTGCGGGCGTCGGAGGTGGTGGCGAATTCGGTGAGCGTGGTGCCGAGCACGGCAATGGCCTGGCGAGCCTCGGTGTCCTTGATGAGCTGCGCCTGGGCCTGGTGGGCCATCAAGCCCAGCAGCAGTGCCAACAGCCCGTGCACCTGCACCCGCATCGCCATCCTCGCCTCCCGTTGACCGACTGTTGCAAATTCTAGGCGTCAGGGCACGGGGCGCGTCGTGAAGGAGTGGGACGCGCAGCCCTACATCGGCTTGAAGCGCCAGGCCCAGGCCTGGCTGACGGCCAGCGTCTCGCGGTGGTTCTTGAGCAGCAGCGTGATGCGCCCCAGCTCGTCGCGCTGCGCGCGGGCGATGGCGCTGGCGCGCACCACGGTGCCGCGGTGCACCTGCCAGAAGTCGTCGGGGTCCAGGCCGTCGCTGATTTCGCGCAGCGGCTTGCGCACATGAGCCTCGTCGCTGGCGGTGACGACGCGCGTGTACTTCTCGTCGCTCTGGAAGAACAGCACGTCGTCGATGCCGAACATCTTGATGGTGTCGCCCACGCTGGCGCTCAGCCAGCGCAGGCGCGGCGTGCCGCTGCTGCGCTGCTGCAGCTGGGCCGCCAGGCGCTCCACCAGCCCGTCGATGGCCGGCGCCGCGGTGCGCGCGGCCAGGCGTTCGCGCAGCCGCTGCACGGCCTGGGCAAGGCGTTCGGCGGCAATGGGCTTGAGCAGGTAGTCCACCGCGCCAGCCTCGAAGGCCGCCACGGCGTGGCTGTCGTAGGCGGTGGTGAAGACGGTGTGGCACTGGCCGCTGGCGGCGCGCGCCACGTCCAGGCCGCTCAGGCCGGGCATGCGGATGTCGAGGAAGGCGATGTCGGGGTGGTGGCGATGAATGGCCTCCACCGCCGCCGGGCCGTGTTCGCACACGGCCACGATCTCCAGCTCGGGCCAGGCGACGGCCAGCATGCGCTGCAGTTCGGCGCGCGGCAGGTCTTCATCGTCGGCGATCACGGCGGTGGCTTGCATGGCGGGCTCACTCCAGGGGCAAGGTCATCACGGCGGCCACGCCGCCTTCCGGGCGGGCCTTCAGGCTCAGCGCGGCGCGGCCCTGGTACATCTGCTGCAGGCGTTCACGGATGTTGGTCAGTCCCAGGCCGCTGCCGGCGGCGCTGGCGCCGAAGCCGGCGCCGTCGTCGGTGAGCGCGATCTCCAGCAGGTTGCCTTCGCGCCGCGCGTGCAGTTCCACGCGCACGGGGCCGATCTTGGGCTCCGCGCCGTGCTTGACGGCGTTTTCGGCCAGCGAGATGAGCATCAACGGCGGGCAGGGCAGGGCCAGCAGGTCGGCGTCGGCATGCACGGCCCACTGCAGGCGCGGCATGCGCGCCGACATCAGCCCCAGGTAGGCGCGCACGATGTCGAGCTGGCCGCCGAGCGTGGCCTCGCTGCCGCCGCTGCTGCGCAGGCGCGGAATGCTGGCACGCAGGTAGTCGACCAGGCGGTCGATCATGTCGCTGGCGCGCGCGGGGTCGGTGGCGATGGCGCTGCGCACGCCGGCCAGGGTGTTGAAGAGGAAGTGCGGCTCCACCTGCGCGGCCAGCACCGACAGGCGCAGTTCGGCCTCGCGGCGCCGCGCCTGGGCGTCTTCCAGCTCGCGTTCGCGCGCCAGGTGGGCCAGGCCCTCGCGTTCCCGGCGGCGACCCCACAGCGCCGCGCCGCCGCCGAGCCAGAAGCTGGCGAGCGCGCTGCTGAGGGTGTTCATCACGCGGGCCGACGTTCGCGGCTCGGCAGGCGCCGAGGCTGCACCCGAGGGGGCACCCGAGGCCGAGCTGCCGGCTGCGCTGGCGGCCGAGGCCGCGTCGTCGGGCGTGCTGACCGACACGCCAATGGTCATCACCATGCGCTTGCGCTTGCCGCTTTCGTCGACCTGGCCGGTGAGCTCGGCCACCGCCTGTTTGACGTGTTCGGCGCCCCAGGTGTGGAAGGCCAGCACGCCCAGCACCAGGCCCAGCATGACCGCTGCCAGGGCCCAGTTCTCCTGTGGCGCCGGCCAGTGGCAGCGGCGCACCAGCACGCCGGCCCACGGCCCCAGCAGCACCGGCGCGTAGAGCTGGATGGCAATCTGCGCCAGGCCGCCGATGGGCATGTCGCGCAGCGGCGTACCGACCAGCGGCACCATCATGACCAGCAGCACGATGGCCACGCCCAGGCCGAAGGCGCGCACACGGCCGCGCGCCCAGGCCGGGCTGAAGACCGGCCAGCGCCGGTAGTGCGTGAACCAGCCCTGGCCGCGGCCGGCCAGGGTGGGCGGCAGCGGTTCGTCCAGGCGTTGCGGCAGAAAGGTGGCGCTGTTCGACATGGCTGCGCAGCGTAACCGGGACCGGCCGATACGGACCGGATGCGCGACCAGCGCCGCGCAGGCGCCGACCAAGCCGCGGCTGCGCGCGATGAGCGCGCGGACGTCCATCGCTGCGGGCTGGGCTAAGCTCGTGTGCACGCGCGGAGCAAGAGGAGACACCCATGTTCGACACCGCCATCGCCGGCAGCCTGCCCAAACCCGCCTGGCTGGCCGAAACGCAGAAGCTGTGGCCGCAGTGGAAGGCCGCGGGCGACGAACTGGCGCAGGCCAAGCTCGACGCCACGCTGCTGTGGATCAAGGCCCAGGAAGATGCGGGCCTGAGCGTCATTGGCGACGGTGAGCAGAGCCGCCAGCACTTCGTGCACGGCTTCCTCGAACAGGTCGAAGGCATCGACTTCGAACACAAGGTCGAGATGGGCATCCGCAATGACCGCTACAAGGCCATGGTGCCGCAGGTCGTGGCGCCGCTGCGGCTGAAGGGCCGTGTGCACGCCGCCGAGGCGCGCTTCCTGCGCGCGCACACGCAGCACCGCATCAAGTTCACGCTGCCGGGGCCCATGACCATCGTCGACACCGTGGCCGACCGCTTTTATGGCGACCGCATCCAGCTCGCCCATGCGTTTGCCGAGTTGCTGAACCAGGAAGCGCTGGCGCTGCAGGCCGATGGCGTCGACGTGATCCAGTTCGACGAGCCGGCCTTCAATGTCTACATGGCCGACGCCGCCAGCTGGGGCGTGGCCGCGCTGGAACGTGCGGCGCAGGGCCTCATCTGCACGACGGCCGTGCATATCTGCTACGGCTACGGCATCCAGGCCAACATCGACTGGAAGCACACGCTGGGGCAGGAATGGCGCCAGTACGAGCAGGTGTTCCCGGCGCTGGCCGCGAGCAGCATCGACCAGGTCAGCCTGGAATGCTTCCACTCGCACGTGCCGCCCGAGCTGATGGCGCTGCTGAAGGGCAAGGACGTGATGGTGGGCGTGATCGACGTCGCCAGCGACACCATCGAGACACCCGAGGAAGTGGCCGACACCATTGGCCGCGCGCTGCAGTTCGTGCCGCGCGAGCGGCTCATCGCCTGCACCAACTGCGGCCTGGCGCCGATGAGCCGCGCCGTGGCCGAGGCCAAGCTGCGGGCGCTGGCCGCTGGCGCGGCACTCGCGGCATCGCGCTTGTAGGCCGCCTGCGGCGCCGTGGCTGGCCTAGGAGTTCAGCACCGCCAGCACGTCGGAGTGGAACTCGCGCCGGTACAGGATCCACACCACGCCGGCAGTGGCGGCCATGAAGGCCCAGGGCGAGAAGAACCAGGCCGCGGCGGCAAAGCTCATGTAATAGGCGCGCAGACCGTCGTTGAAGGTCTCGGCGGCCAGGCCCATGACGCGGCCCGCGCGCTGGGCGAAGGCTTCGCGTTGCGCCTCGTCGGTGAAGGCGTCACGCGCCGGTGCCGCGCCCACGATCAGCGCGCCGAAGGTGTACTGGCGCAGGCTCCAGGTGAAGCGGAAGAAGGCGTAGACGAAGATCGCCAGCAGCAGCACCACCTTGAGGTCGAACACCAGCACCGAGGTGCGCGCGGCAAACGGGATCTCGCGCACGATGTCGCTGGCGCGCTCTGTAGCTGACAGCAAGGCCATCAGGCCGCCGATGATGAAGATGGTGGTGCTGGCGAAGAAGGACGGGCTGGCCGACAGGTTCTGCACCACGGCGCTGTCGACGATGCGGTTCTCGCGCCACGTGGCCTGCAGCATCCAGCGCATGCGCTCGCGGTTGGTCAGCGCCAGCACCGAAGGCTGCACCTCGGCGCGCTGGTGCGCAAAGCGCGCATAGCCCACCCAGGCGGCGAAGAAGAAGGCGAGTGCTGCCCAGTCGGGCCAGGGCAGCACGCGCCACAGTGAAGCCATCACGTCCATGCCGGCGACTGTAGCGCCGGCGCGGCGCGCTGCCTCGGCAGGTCCGCGTCAGGCCAGCAGCTTGACGGCTTCGGTGATGCGCTGGCCGAAGGCCTTGGCGGTGGCGATGTCGCCAGGCACCATCTCCTCGGCCGAAGCGTTCGACGGCGTGGCCGTCATCAGGCCGGCGAACGAGGCGACGTAGTTGATGTCGTTGCGCGTCGACTCCTTGGCGTTCGACGGCATCAGCCCGGTGCCCACCCACAGCATGCCGTGCTGCTGGCTCAGCGTCACCAGGTAATGCAGCGTGGAGTGCTTGTCGCCGTTCATGCTGGCGCTGTTGGTGAAGCCGGCGGCCAGCTTGTTCTTCCACGCCTGCGTGTACCAGGGCTTGCTGGAGGCGTCGGCGAACTTCTTGAACTGCCAGCTCACGCTGCCCATGTAGGTGGGCGAGCCGAAGACGATGGCCTTGGCCGCGGCCAGCTGTTCCCAGCTGCCTTCGGGTACGTTGCCTTCGGCGTCGATGGCCAGCAGCGTGCCGCCGCTGCCTTCGGCCACCGCTTCGGCAACCTTCTTGGTGTGGCCGTAGCCGCTGTGATAGACGATGACGATGGGGCTCATGGGGTGGTACTCCGGTGGGTGAATGTCGGGAACGTCAGGGGGGTCAGGTCAAGGGGCGAGGTCGAACACCAGCACTTCGGCGTCTTCACCGCCTTCGAGCGTGAGCGTGGTCTCGCGGTCCAGACGCACGGCGTCGCCGGCGTGCAGCTGCATGTCGTTCACGCGGAGGGCGCCGCCCACCAGGTGCACGTAGGCAATGCGCGCCGGGTCGAGCGCCAGTTCGGCGCGCTCGGCGCCCGTGAAGAGGCCGGCGCGCAGCGTGGCGTCGGCGTGGATGGTCACCGAGCCTTCGCGCCCGTCGGGCGAGGCCACGGTCACCAGCCGCCCGCGCTTGCTGGCAGCGTCGAAGTGCTTCTGCTCGTAGCCAGGCTCGATGCCGGCGCGCTGGGGCAGCAGCCAGATCTGCAGGAAGTGCGTGGTTGCGTCGGCGGCGTGGTTGAACTCGCTGTGGCGCACGCCGGTGCCGGCGCTCATGCGCTGCACGTCGCCGGGGCGGATGACGCCCTTCTCGCCGCTGTTGCCCATGCTGTCGGCGTGGGCCAGCGCACCATCGAGCACGTAGCTCACGATCTCCATGTCGCGGTGGCCGTGCGTGCCGAAGCCGGTGCCGGGGGCGATGCGGTCTTCATTGATGACACGCAGGTTGCCCACGCCCATGTGGCGCGGGTCGTAGTAGTCGGCGAAGGAAAAGCTGTGGAAGCTCTTGAGCCAGCCGTGGTCGGCAAAACCGCGGTCGGCTGACTTGCGCAGGGTGATCATGGTCGTGGTCTCCTTGGCCACCAATGTAGGTGGCCGCACCCTGGCGGCGGCTGACCGGCCTTGAAGAGCCCGTTCAATTAAAGTGAAGCCATGCCAGACGCACCCGCCGACCGCTTCCACGCGCTGACGCCCGACGCGCTGGCCATGATGGACACCATCGCCCGCACCGGCAGCTTTGCCGCCGCGGCGCGCGAGCTGGGCAAGGTGCCTTCGGCGCTGACCTACAGCGTGAGGCAACTCGAAGAAGCACTCGACGTGCTGCTCTTCGACCGCAGCTCGCGCCAGGCCCAGCTCACCGCCGCCGGCACCGAGCTGCTGCACGAAGGCCGCCGCCTGCTGCAGGAGATGGACGCCGTGGCCAACCGCGTGCGCCGTGTGGCCAGCGGCTGGGAGCCGCAGCTGTCGATCAGCGTCGAGGACATCCTGTCCATCCCCACGGTGTTCGAACTCGTGCAGGCTTTCTGCGAGGTGCGCGGCGTTGGCAGCGGGCCCGGCGCCTGCGCCGCGGCCGGCCCGGCGACACGGCTGCGCCTGCGCACCGACGTGCTGGCCGGCACCTGGGAGGCCCTGGTCACCGGCCAGGTGGACCTGGCCATCGGCGTGTCGGCCCTGCACGAGAACCCCGGCGGCATCGAATTGCGCCCGCTGGGCCAGATGGACTTCGTCTTCTGCGTCGCCCCACACCACCCGCTGGCTGCGCTGCCCGATTCGCTCAGCGACGCACAACTCGTGCACTACCGCGCCGTGGCCGTGGCTGACAGCGCGCAGCGCATCACGCCGATGACCTTGAACCTGCTGCCGGGGCAGGACGTGCTCACCGTGCCCAGCATGCGCATCAAGCTCGGGGCGCTGCTGCGCTGCCTGGGCTGCGGCTTCCTGCCCGAGGCGCTGGCGCGGCCGCACCTGGAAGCCGGCACGCTGGTGCAGAAGGCCACGGCGCGTGCGGCCGCCGTGGCCGAGATGCACTACGCCTGGCGCGCCGACCGCGCCGGCCCGCTGGGCCTGGGTCGCGGCCTGCAATGGTGGCTGCAGCAGCTGGAAAGCCCGACCACGCGGCGCGCGCTGCTGGAGCGCCACGCCGGGCCGCTGGGCTGAATGCCGGCAAGCTACCGCGGGCGTTTTGCGCCCAGCCCCACGGGGCCGCTGCACGCCGGCTCGCTGGTGGCGGCGCTGGCCAGCTGGCTGGACGCCCGCGCACACGGCGGCGCCTGGCTGGTGCGCATCGAGGATGTCGACACGCCACGCTGCCTGCCGGGGGCCGAAGCCGAGATCACGCGCCAGCTGTTGCACTGCGGGCTGGTGGCCGATGAAGCGCCGTGGCGGCAGTCGTAGCGCGGGCAGGCCTATGCGGAGGCGCTGGCGATGCTGATGGCCGACGGCAAGGCCTACCCCTGTGCGTGCACGCGCAAGGACATCGAAGAATTCTGGACCGCGCGCGGCGTGGCCCACGCACCCGAGGCCGAACGCATCTACCCGGGCACCTGTCGCTCGGGTCTGCGCGGCAAGGCGGCGCGCGCGATGCGGTTTCGTGTTGAAGCAAGGGTGCACTGGCAAGACCGGCGTCTGGCGGCACAGGTGCAGGACGTGGCCGCCGCCGTCGGCGACTTCGTGCTTCAGCGCGCCGACGGTGTGTGGGCCTATCAGCTGGCGGTGGTGGTGGACGACGCAGCGCAAGGCATCACGCACGTCGTGCGGGGCGAGGATCTGGCCGACAACACGGCGCGGCAGATCCTGCTGCAGCGCGCGCTGCAACTGCCCACGCCGGCCTATCTGCACACGCCGTTGGTGCTGGCCGCCGACGGCCGCAAGCTCAGCAAACAGAACGGCGCCATGCCGGTGGATGTGGCCCATCCGCTGGCCGCGCTGCGCGCTGCGGGCGCCGCGCTGGGGCTGCCGGTGCTGCCTCAGGAAACGGTGGCCGAATGGCTCGCCGCCGCGACGGGCGCGTGGGCTGGCATCATCGCGCGCTTTGCAACCAGGGAATCGAGCCCATCATGACCACCACCCCTTCCGGCCTGCAGTATGAAGACACCACGCCGGGCACCGGCGAAGAAGCCAAGGCCGGCCAGCGCGTGCGCGTGCACTACACCGGCTGGCTCTACGACCCCACGGCCGCGAACTCGCGCGGCAAGAAGTTCGACTCCAGCAAGGACCGCGGCCAGCCCTTCGCCTTTGGCCTGGGCGAAGGCCAGGTCATCCGCGGCTGGGACGAGGGCGTCCAGGGCATGAAGGTGGGCGGCACGCGCGTGCTCACCATCCCGGCCGATCTGGGCTATGGCGCGCGCGGCGCCGGCGGCGTGATCCCGCCCAACGCGATGCTGGTGTTCGAAGTGGAACTGCTGGGCGTCTGAGCCCATGAAAAAGGGCGCCCGTAGGCGCCCTTGGTTCGTTCGATGCGCTGGGTTCAGCGAGCGGGCCGCGGGCCACCCTTGTTCGAGAACGTCTTGCCCGCCGGCTTGAAAGGCTTGCCGCCGGCGCGCGCGCCGAAAGGCTTGCCACCCGGGCGGGCAGGGCGGTCGAAAGGCTTCGGCGGCTCGGCGCGCTTGGGCTCCAGGCCGACGATGGTGGCCACCGGCATGCGCTGCGTGGTGTAGCGCTGGATGCGGTGGATCATGCCGCTGTCGCGGCGCTCGGCCAGCGTCACCGCCAGGCCGGCGCGGCCAGCGCGCCCGGTTCTGCCGATGCGGTGGACATAGTCCTCTTCCTTCATCGGCAGGCCGTAGTTGATGACGTGGCTGATGGTCGGCACGTCGATGCCGCGCGCCGCCACGTCGGTGGCCACGAGCACGCGCAGGTGCTTGCTGCGCAGGCCCTGCAGCACCCGCGTGCGGCGGCCCTGCGGCATGCCACCGTGCAGGCTGGCCACGCTGTGGCCCATGTCGTGCAGGCGGTCGGCCAGCCAGTCGGCGTCGCGCTGGGTGCTGGTGAAGACCACGGCCTGTTCCATGCTGCGCTCTGTGAGGATGTGGTCGAGCAGCGCGTTCTTGTGCTCGAAGTCGTCAGCCCAGTGCAGGCGCTGTTCGATGTCGGCGTGGCCTTCGGTCTGCGAGCTGGATTCGATGCGCAGCGGCTCGCGCAGCAGGTCTTGCGCCAGGCGGCCGACCGTGCCGCCGAAGGTGGCGCTGTACATCGCGGTCTGGCGCGTCTTCGGCGTGGCTTCCACGATCAGGCGGATGTCGTCGATGAAGCCCATGTCGAGCATGCGGTCGGCTTCGTCGAGCACCAGCATCTCGACGTTGGCGAGCTGGCACTTGCCCGAACCGAGGTGGTCGATGAGGCGGCCGGGGGTGGCGATCAGGATGTCCAGCGGGCCGCGCAGCGCGGCGAGCTGTGCGCCGTAGGGCACGCCGCCAACCACGGTGGCCACGCGCAGGCCGGGCACGAAGCGACCGTAGTCGCTGGCGGCCTTGGCCACCTGCATGGCCAGTTCACGGGTCGGGGCCAGCACCAGGATGCGCGGGCCACGCGCACCGACCTTGGCACGTTCGGCAGGCGGCAGCGCGCGGCTGGCCAGGATGCGGGTGAGCGCGGGCAGCATGAAGCTGGCCGTCTTGCCGCTGCCGGTGCGGCTGGAGACCATCAGGTCCTTGCCGGCCAGGCATGCCGGAATGGCTTCCGCCTGCACGGTGGTGGGTTCGGTGTAGCCGGCGGCTTGCAGTGCGCGGGCCAGGGGTTCTTGCAGGTTCAAGGATTCGAAACTCATCTCAACTCTCGCTCAAGCGCACAAGTGCGCCTTCGCGGCTCTTGTCGAGCCGCGTGGGTATGGTCGCGGGGGAGCCGGCATCTTGTGAGCCGGGGGTACAGCGACGGCATCGCCGCCGACCCATGAGAAGCGCGCTTGTCCGGTGATGGGCACCGTGCACCAGCGGCAAAGAGGCCGAAGGGGATGAACGAAAGACCCCTTTGCAGAGGTCAGCCGCCGAGTATAGCCTGGATCGCGGTTTTCACATTGCAGCCTTATGCGGATGCCACATGGATGCGGCTCTCCAAGGCTTCCCACACCGGCTTCAGGCGACCCGGCAGATCGGGCAGCGAGCCAAGCTCGGTGCGGCTTTCGCCCGGCGCATGGAAGTCGCTGCCACGCGACGCGAAGAGGTCGAACTCGACGGCCGTATCGGCATAGCGGATGTGCTCGGCCGCGCTGTGGCTGCCCGTCATCACCTCCACGCCCTGGCCACCGTGGGCCATGAACTCGGTGAAGAGCGCGTATTCCTCCGTTGCGCTGAACCGGTACCGGCCCGGATGCGCGATCACGGCCACGCCGCCAGCCTGCGTGATCCAGCGCACCGCATCGCCCAGCTTGGCCCAGCCATGTGGCACATAGCCCGGGTGCCCTTCGGTGAGGTAGCGGCGGAAGACCGAGTGCGTGTCCGGGCAGACACCGCTGTCGACGAGAAAGCGCGCGAAGTGCGTGCGCGAGATGAGTTCGGGGTTGCTGACGTACTTCAGCGCGCCCTCGAAGGCACCGTGGATGCCCACGCGCGCCAGCCCGTCGGCCATCTGCTGCGCGCGTTCACGGCGGCCGCTGCGCGTGGTGGCCAGGCCGGCGTTGAGTGCGGCGTCGTCGGCGTCGAAACCCAGACCGACGATGTGCACCGTCTGCCCCGCGAAACTGACCGAGATCTCGGTGCCGGTCAGGTACTGCAGGCCCAGCGACAGCGCCGCATCACGCGCGCGCTGCTGGCCGCCGAGTTCGTCATGGTCGGTCAGCGACCACAGTTCCACCCCGTTGTCGAAGGCGCGCTGCGCCAGCGCTTCGGGGGTCAGCGTGCCGTCGGAGATGTTGCTGTGGCAGTGGAGGTCGGCGTTCAGTAGATGCACCACAACATTGTAGAAAGCTCAGGTGCCGAGCGTGAGCGTGCGGGAACAGCGTGCGGCCAGCGCCTGGTCGTGCGTCACCACCACGAAGGCGGTGCCGTTCTCGCGCGCCAGCTGCAGCATCAGCTCGAACACGCTGCCGGCGGTGCTGCGGTCGAGGTTGCCGGTGGGTTCATCGGCCAGCACACAGGCCGGCTGCGTGACGAGTGCGCGCGCGATGGCCACGCGCTGGCGTTCGCCGCCGGACAATTGCGCCGGATGGTGTGCGATGCGCGAGGCCAGCCCCACCTTGGCCAGCATCTGCTGAGCCTGATCACGCGCGGCGGCCGCATCCATGCGGCGGATACGCAGTGGCATGGCCACGTTGTCGATGGCGCTGAATTCGGGTAGCAGGTGGTGGAACTGGTAGACGAAGCCGAGGTGCAGGTTGCGCCACGCGCCCTGTGCCGTGGCATCGAGCGTGGTGAGGTCGGTGCCCATCAATTCGACCCGACCGGACGTGGGTGCATCCAAGCCACCCAGCAGATGCAGCAGTGTGCTCTTGCCCGAACCCGAGGCGCCCACCACCGCCAGCGTCTCGCCGCGCCGCACCTCCAGGCTCACGCCCTGCAGCACCGTCACGTCCAGCGCCTGGTCGCCGCGGCCTTCGACGAAGCGCTTGTGCAGCTCGTGTGCTGCCAGGACGCTGTCACTCATAGCGCAGTGCCTCGGCCGGGTTGACGCGGCTGGCGCGCCAGCTTGGATAGATCGTCGCCACGAAGGCCAGCACCAGCGAGATGATGACGATGGGCACGATGTCGCTGGCCAGCGGTTCACTCGGCATGCGGCTGATGACGTAGATGCTGCCGGGCAGGAAGGCGACGTTGAACAGCCGCTCCAGCCCCGGCACGATGACGTCGATGTTGAAGGCCACCAGCAGGCCCAGGGCAACCCCGGACAGCGTGCCGATGATGCCGGCCATCGCGCCCTGCACCATGAACACGCCCATGATCGACCGCGGGCTCGCACCGAGTGTGCGCAGGATGGCGATGTCGGCGCGCTTGTCGGTGACCGTCATCACCAGCGTGCTGACGAGATTGAATGCCGCCACCGCGACGATGAGCGTGAGGATGATGAACATCAGCCGCTTCTCGATCTGCACGGCGTCGAACCAGTTGCGGTTGGTGCGCGTCCAGTCGCGCACGATGACCTGGTTGCCGAGGCTCTGTGCCAGGTCGGCCGCCACCGTGCGCGCCGCCTGCACGTCGGCCAGGCGCAGCTGCACGCCCATAGGCCCTTCGATGCGGAACAGCCGTGCCGCGTCGTCGATGTGGATCAGCGCCAGGCCACTGTCGTATTCGTAGTGGCCGGCTTCGAAGGTGCCGACCAGCGTCAGCTGTTTGAGCGTGGGGCTCACGCCGATGGGCGTGACCTGGCCGCCGGGCACGGCGATGACGACCTTGTCGCCGATGCGCGCGCCGACGAGCCGTGCCAGCTCGGCGCCCATCACGATGTTCCAGGCGCCCGGCGTCAGCAGCGCCAGCAGCGGCGCCTGCGCACGCGCGAGTTCAGTGACCTGGCCTTCCTCGGCCGGATCGATACCCCGCACCACGGCGCCGCGCAGCTGGTCGCCACGGCCCACCAGGGCTTGCGAGGTGATGTAGGGCGCCGCACCGACCACGCGCTGGTCTTGCCGCGCCTTGGCTGCGGTCGCGCGCCAGTCGGGCAGGGCGCCGCCGGCGGCATCGAAGACCTCGACATGCGAGATCACGCTCAGCATGCGGTCACGCACCTCCTTCTGGAAGCCGTTCATCACGCTCAGCACGATGATCAGCGCGGCCACGCCGAGCGCGATGCCCAGCATCGACACGCCGCTGATGAAGGAGATGAAACCGTTACGCCGGCCCGCGCGGCCCGCACGCGTGTAGCGCCAGCCGATGTGCCACTCATAGGGGAGATTCATGCCGGGCCGATGCTACCGGAGCGTGGCCAGTGCCTTGCCCGTGGCCCGGATAATGACCGCATGCACCTGCTGATCCCGTTTGCCGCACCCCTGGCCGAAGCTGGCCGCCAGGCCGCGGCGACGCTTCAGCTGCCGCATCTGGCAGAGCTGGTCGGGCGCTGGCGCGAGGTGCAGCGCGACGAGGCGGACGAGTGGACCTTGTCGCCCCCGCACGAACGCGCGCTGGCGCTGGCGCTGGGCCTGCAGAGTGGCAGCGGCCTGCTGCCCTGGGCTGCACGCGCGGCGCAGGCCGACGGCGTGGCCACGGCCGACCTGGCCTGGGCGCTGCTCTCGCCCACGCACTGGCACGTGGGCACAGACCAGGTGAGCCTGATCGACCCCGAGGCACTGATGCTGGACGAGCAGGCCTCGCGGGCCCTGTTCGAAGCCGTGAGCCCGCTCTTCACCAGCGAAGGCATGGCCATGCATTACGGCGCGCCGCTGCGCTGGTACGCTGCGCACGAAAGCTTCGCCGGCCTGGCCACGGCATCGCTGGACCGCGTGCTCGGCCGCAACGTCGACGCCTGGCTGGGCAGTGCACCCGCCGCGCGGCGCCTGCGCCGGCTGCAGAGCGAGGTGCAGATGCTGCTGTACACGCATCCCATCAACGATGCCCGCGAGGCCAATGGCCTGCTGCCGGTGAACTCGTTCTGGCTCAGCGGCTGCGGCGTGGCGCAGGCCGTCACGGGCACCGAGCCGGTGGTCGACAAGCGCCTGCGCAGCGCCGCGCTGGCCGATGACTGGGCGGCCTGGTACAAGGCCTGGCAGACGTTGGACGAAGGCCCCGTGCGTGAGCTGCTGGCGGCCGCCGAAGCGGGCAACGCAGTGCGCCTGACGCTCTGCGGCGAACGCGCCTGGTCCGCCTTCGAACCCGCGCCGCGCGGCTTGTTGCAGCGCCTGCGCACGCTGATGAAGCCGCCGACCGTCGTGGCCCTGCTGGAGAGCCTGTGATCCTGTCCACCAGCGGCGCGCCGCCGCTGAACATCCTGATGCGCGACGTGCCGCCCCGCGTGAGCTACGCGCTCGAACAGGCGGGCGTGCATCCGCTGCTGGCGCGCCTGCTCGCCGCACGCGGTGTGCGCGAAGCCAGCGAACTCGATCACAGCCTGCAACGCCTGCTGCCACCGTCCACGCTGAAGGGCGCCGCAGAAGCCGGGCGCCTGCTCGCCGACGCCATCCAGCAGCGCCAGCGCCTGTGCGTGGTGGCCGACTACGACTGCGACGGCGCCACCGCCTGCGCCGTGGCGCTGCGTGGCCTGGCGCTGCTGGGTGCGGCGCCGAATACGCTCGGCTACGTGGTGCCCGACCGCGCCGTGCACGGCTACGGCCTCACACCGGCCATCGTCGACCTGGCGGCACAGCGCCGGCCCGACGTGCTGGTGACGGTCGACAACGGCATCGCCAGTCACGCCGGCGTGGCGCATGCGCGGGCGCTCGGCATGCGCGTGCTGGTCACCGACCACCATCTGCCGGCGTTGCTGAACGGCGAGATCACGCTGCCCGAGGCCGACGTCATCGTGAACCCCAACCAGCCCGGTTGCGCCTTCGCCAGCAAGGCCATCGCCGGTGTCGGCGTCATGTTCTACGTGCTGCTGGCCACGCGCGCCGAACTGCGGTCGCGGGGTGTCTTCGACGCAGCCACGCAGCCCAAGCTGGACACGCTGCTCGACCTGGTGGCCCTGGGCACCGTGGCCGACGTGGTGAAGCTCGACGCCAACAACCGCCGCCTGGTGGCGCAGGGCTTGAAGCGGGTGCGCGGCGGTCGCATGCAAGCCGGCCTGGCGGCGCTGTTCCAGGCCGCCGGTCGCGAACCGGCCCGTGCCGCCGGCTTCGACTTCGGCTTTGCCCTCGGCCCGCGCATCAATGCCGCCGGCCGGCTGGCCGACATGACGCTGGGCATCGAATGCCTGATCACCGACGACGCCGCACGCGCCGGTGAACTGGCGGCACAGCTCGATGCCATCAACCGCGAGCGCCGCGAAGTGGAAGCCGGCATGCGCGACCTGGCCGAGCGCACGCTGGAAACGCTGGTCCCGCAGGCCGACAGCGCACCGCCAGCCGTGGCCTTGTTCGACGAGAGTTTCCACGAAGGTGTGGTCGGCATCGTCGCCGGCCGCGTGAAGGACAAGCTGCATCGGCCCACCTTCGTCTTCGCACGCGGTGCCGACGGCCAGATCAAGGGCTCGGGCCGCTCCATCCCGGGCTTCCACCTGCGCGACGCGCTGGACCTCATGGCCAAACGCCACCCGGGGCTGCTGCTGCGCTTCGGCGGTCATGCCATGGCGGCGGGTTGCACGCTGGGTGAGGGGGGTGTCGAGCTGTTCGACAGTGCCCTGCGCGCCGTGGCCACCGAATGGCTGGACGCCGCCACGCTGACCCGCACGCTGCGCACCGACGGACCGCTGGCCGTGGAATGGTTCAACACGGAGACGGTGGCTCTGCTCGACGCGCAGGTCTGGGGCCAGGGCTTCGAGGCGCCGGTGTTCTGCGACGAAGTGCAGGTGCTGCAGCAGCGCCTGGTCGGTGAGAAGCATCTGAAGCTGCGCCTGAAGCATGCTGGCCATGAGCGCGATGCGATCTGGTTCAGCCACGCAGAGCCGCTGCCGTCGCAAGCCCGGCTCGCCTTCAGGTTGAGCCTGGACGAATGGAACGGACGCCAGCGCGTGCAGATGGTCGTGGAAGCGCAAGGGTGATCGTGGTCGCCCTTACGCTCGGGGCATGACTGCCTTTGTACACCGCGCGCCACTCGCGCTGATCCTCGTCCTTGTTGCCGCGTTTGCCGCGCAGGCGGCTCCACCCCCGCTGCGCACCGTCACCGTCGCCAGCGGCCTGCAGCAGCCCTGGAGCCTGGCCTTCCTGCCTGACGGCCGCATGCTCGTCACCGAGAAGGCGGGCCGTCTGCGCGTGGTGCCGGCCGGTGGCGGCGGCCCTTCG
>JANNFE010000217.1:0-3079 GCA_031379415.1 Betaproteobacteria bacterium
TTCGCTTCGACGAGGCCGAGGTCACGCCGCATGGTCGCGCCTCGCGCGGGGTCAAGGGCATGACGCTGGAGCCCGGGCAGAGCGTGATCGCGATGCTGGTGGCCGAAGACGAGACGCAAAGCGTGCTCACCGCCACCGAGAACGGCTACGGCAAGCGCACCAGCATCCTGGAGTACACGCGCCACGGCCGCGGCACCAAGGGCATGATCGCTATCCAGCAGAGCGAACGCAACGGCAAGGTCGTCGCCGCCACGCTGGTGCGGCCGGCCGACGAGATCATGCTCATCACCGACAAGGGTGTGCTCGTTCGCACACGTGTCAGCGAAATCCGCGAGCTCGGCCGAGCCACTCAAGGCGTGACGCTGATCGCGCTGGACAATGGCGCGACATTGAGCGGCCTGCAGCGCATCGTGGAAAACGACGCGCCAACGGACGCAGAAGAACCAGGCGCCGGCGATGCCGGCACGGAAGGAAACTGATTGAAGTTCAAGCAATTCGTGCAGACCACGGCCCTCGCCACGGCGCTGGCCACCGCCGGTCTGGCGCAGGCCCAGGCGCCGGCTCCGGCGGCAGCGTCGGCCGCCAAGAAGGAACTGGTGGCGCGCGTGCTGCAGCTGCAGCAGCCCGGCGTGGAAGCCCTGGGGCGCCAGCTCGCCGAACAACCGGCCATGCAGCTGATGCAGCAGGCCGGCGTCGCGCTGCAGCGCATGCCGACCGAGCGCCGCGATGCGCTGGCCCGCGACATCGAGGCCGACGTGCGCAAGTACGTCGAGGAGGCGCGGCCCATCGTGGTCGATCGTGCCGTCAAGCTGGCGCCCACCACCATCGGCCCGCTGCTCGAAGAACGTTTCACCGAGGACGAACTGCGCCAGATCATCGGCATCCTCGAAAGCCCGGTGAACCGCAAATTCCAGCAGCTGGCGCCCGAGATGCAGAAGGCCATCGGCGAGAAGCTAATCGCCGAAACGCGCGGCGAGGTGGAAGTGAAGCTGCGCGCGCTGGATCAGACCGTGGCCAAGCGCCTGGGCATCGCGCCTGCGCAAGGTGCGGCCTCGGGCGCCAAGCCCGCGGCACCCGCCAAGAAGTGACGGCTGCCGCAACCCCGCACCCATGGCCGACACGCCCGCCGTCGCACCGGAGCTGCTGGCCCTGCGCCAGCGCATCGACGCCGTCGACCGCGAGCTGCTGGCGCTGCTGAACCGCCGCGCCGGGCTGGCGCTGGAGGTGGGTGAGCTGAAGAAGCACGAAGGCACGGTGGTCTTCCGCCCCGAGCGCGAGGCGCAGGTCATCGACGGCCTGAAGGCGGTGAACGCCGGACCACTGCAGAGCGACAGCGTGGCGCCGATCTGGCGCGAGATCATGTCGGCCTGCCGGGCCCTGGAAACACCCACGCGCGTGGCCTATCTGGGGCCGGCCGGCACCTTCAGCGAAGAGGCGGCGCTGGGCTATTTCGGCGCCAGCATCGTGCGCGTGCCCTGCGCCAGCATCGACGAGGTGATGCACGCCGCCACCGCCGGTTCGGCCGACTTCGGCGTGGTGCCGGTGGAGAACTCCACCGAGGGCGTGGTGGCGCGCTCGCTCGATCTCTTCCTGACCACGCCGCTGTTCATCATCGGCGAGACCAGCCTGGTGGTGCGGCAGAACCTGCTGCGCAAGCTCGATCAGCTCGACGGCATCGAGGTCGTGTGCGCACATCCGCAAGCCCTCGCGCAATGCCACCGCTGGCTGAGCCACCACCTGCCCGAAGCCGAACGCCGCCCGGTGGCCAGCAATGCAGAAGGCGCCCGGCTGGCCGGCCAGGATGCGCGCATCGCCGGCATCGCCAGCCAGCGCGCAGCCGGTGAATACGGCCTGCATGTGGTGGCGCCGGCGATCCAGGACGACCCGCACAACCGCACGCGCTTTGCCATCGTCACCCATCCGCAGCGCCACCCGTCGCCCCGCGCCTCGGGGCACGACTGCACGAGCCTCGTGGTGTCGGTGACCAACCGCCCTGGCGCCTTGCACGACATGCTGGTGCCGCTGAAGAACCACGGGGTCTCGATGAGCCGCTTCGAGTCGCGCCCGGCGCGCTCGGGCCAGTGGGAGTACTACTTCTACATCGACGTCGAAGGCCACCCCGACGAGCCGCGTGTCGACGCCGCGCTCAAGGAACTGCGCGAGGTCTGCGCCTTCTTCAAGATCCTCGGCACCTACCCGATCGACGTGCACTGAGCCGCCCAAGATGTTCCAGCAACTCGGTGTCATCGGATGTGGCCTCATGGGCGGCAGCTTCGCGCTGGCGCTCAAGAAGGCCGGCCTCGTCAAGCGCGTCGTGGGCTACAGCAAGTCGCCCAGCACGACAGAGCGCGCGAAGAAGCTGGGTGTCATCGATGTCGCGGCTGAATCGGCGTTGCTGGCGGTGTCGGGTTCCGACATCGTCTTGCTCGCGGTGCCGGTGGCCGCCACCGAAACCACCTTCAAGGCCATCCGCCACCTGATGGAGCCTGGCGTGCTGTTCATGGACGTGGGCAGCACCAAGCGCGACGTGGTCGACGCCGCGCGCCGGGTGTTGCGCGAACGCTTGTCCTCCTTCGTGCCGGCGCACCCCATCACGGGCAAGGAAGTCTCGGGCATCGCGCATGCCGACGCCGCGCTCTACAACGGCCGCCAGGTCATCCTCACGCCGCTGGCGCAGACCTCGCCTGAGCTCGTGCAGAAGGCCACCGACGTGTGGAGCGCCATCGGCGCACAGGTGCTGAAGATGACGCCTGAGAACCACGACGCCGCCTTCGCCGCCGTGAGCCACCTGCCGCACCTGCTGGCCTTTGCCTACTTCAGCTCGGTCATCAACCAGACGGCGGGGCGCGACTTCCTGTCGCTGGCCGGCCCGGGCTTCCGCGACTTCACGCGCATCGCCGCCAGCAGCCCCGAGACCTGGCGCGACATCCTGGTGGCCAACCGCGAGGAAGTGCTCAAGCAGAGCCAGCGCTTCCGCCAGGCCCTGGACGCGCTGGAACACGTCATCCGCGAAGGCAATGCCGACGCGCTGGAGGGCCTGATCCGCACCTCGGCCGAGGGCCGCGCCGGCTGGCAGATG
>JANNFE010000221.1:0-9261 GCA_031379415.1 Betaproteobacteria bacterium
CGGCACGGCTTCGGCCGCGGGCACCAGCAGTTCCAGCGGCAGCGGCGGCGTGGCACCGGTGCCATCGGTCATTGCCGGCGGCACCACCGCCGACCAGCTGGCGCCGGTGCGTGCACGCTGGGTGGCACCGGCCAGCGTGCGCGTGGGCGAGACCATCACCGTGCAGCTGCTGGCCAGCAGCGAATTGCCCGTGACGGCGCTGCCCGCGGTGATGGCGGTGGACCCGCGCGTGTGGACGGTGATGGCCGTCACCGAAGGCAGCTTCCTGCGCCAGGGCGGCGGCACCACCAGCTTCAGCAGCCAGGTCGACACCGCCGGGCAGGTGGTGGTGAACGCCAGCCGCAGCGGCGCCGGCGGTGCGATGGCCGAACAGGTGCTGCTGACGCTGTCGCTCAAGCTGCAGTCGCGCCCGGCCGACGGCCAGGCCCAGGTGCGCCTGCTCAGCCTGGCGCCGCTGGGCCTGCAGGGCGCGGCGCTGTCGGCGGTGCCGACGCAGCCGCTGCTGCTGCCCGTGACGCCATGAATCGAAGGCGCGGCTTCACGCTCATCGAGCTGATGGTCACGCTGGCCATCCTCTCGGTGCTGGCCACAGTGGTGGTGCCGCTGGCCCAGGTGCAGGTGCAGCGCGTGCGTGAACAGGAGCTGCGCCTGGCGCTGCGCGAAATCCGCACCGCGCTCGACGCCTACAAGCGCGCCAGCGACGAAGGCCGCATCCGCCGCCAGGCTGGCGCCACCGGCTACCCGCCCGAGCTGGCCGTGCTGGTGCAGGGCGTGGAAGACCAGCGCGACCCGCAGCGCCGCAAGCTCTACTTCCTGCGCCGTCTGCCGCGCGACCCGATGGCCGACGCCAGCCTGGCCGACGCCGACACCTGGCAGCTGCGCGCCTACGCCAGCGGGCCTGACGAGCCAGAGCCCGGGGCCGACATCTACGACGTGATGTCGCGCAGCACGCAGCCGGGCCTGAACGGCGTGCCCTACCGCCGCTGGTGAGTGGCATGGTGCGCAGACGAGGCTTCACGCTGATCGAGCTGCTGGTGGTGCTGGCCATCGTGGCCACGCTGCTGACGCTGGCGCTGCCACGCTACTTCGGCAAGGTCGAAGCGACCAAGGAAGCCGTGCTGCGCGAGAACCTGCGCACCACGCGCGACGTCATCGGCAAGTTCTACGGCGACCTGGGCCGCTACCCCGACAGCCTGGAGGAACTGGTCGAGCGCAAGTACCTGGCCGCGCCGCCGCTGGACCCCATCACCGAATCGGCCAGCGGCTGGGTCATCGAGGCACCACCCGAAGGTGAGCGCGGCGCCGTCTACGACCTGAAAAGCGCCGCACCCGGCAACGCCATCGACGGCACGCCCTATGCGCAGTGGTGAGCAGGGCTACGCCTACATTCTGCTGCTGGTGCTGGTGGCCGTGCTCGGCATCACGGCGGCGGGCAGCGTGCAACTGGGTCAGAGCATGACGCGGCGCCATGCCGAAGAAGCGTTGCTGGCGGCAGGCGGTGACTTCCGCGACGCCATCGCCAGCTGGCGCCGCGACGGCGCGGTGGCGCCCGGCAACCCCGGCGGCCCGCGCGAACTGGTGGAGCTGCTGCGCGACCCGCGCGTGCCCGGCCTGCGCCGCCACCTGCGCCGCGTGCCCGCCGACCCGCTGAGCGGCAGCGATGCATGGGGCCTGGTGCGCGACGGCGGCGGCCGCATCGTCGCCGTCTACAGCCTGGCGCCGGGCAAGCCTATCAAGCGCGACGGCTTTGCGCCGACGCAGGTCGGCTTCACGGATGCCGAGACCTACGCGCAGTGGCAGTTCGGTTTCCCGCCACAGCGCGGCACGGTCACGCCGCCGGGCGCCGCCGCATCGTCGCCTTCGGCGCCGCGCTGAGCTACAGGGCTCGTTCGCTGGCCTGCGCCAGATAGAACCACTCGTGCCCTGGCCTGGCCGAGACATCGGGGAAAACGATGTAGCCCGCCCGCGGCGCACGCACCTCGCTGCCGTCGCCGCGCACCGCGATGAGCTCGCCTGCGGCCAGCGGGTCGAAGCTGGTCCAGGCTTGCACGAAGCGGTCGGCCGCGGCGTGGCGGTCGATGACCTCGGCCAGGCGCAGGCATTCGAAAGGCCGCGGCGGCGGCGCCAGTTCGAGTTCTGCGATGCCCAGCAGCGCCAGCGTCTGGCGGATGGCGACGCAGGCCACGTCCGGCCCCGCCGGGTCTTCGTGCTGGCCGCATTCCAGGGTCACGCCATAACCGCCTCGACCATGCGCACCGTGGCTGCGCATGTATTCGGTGGTGCCCACGCCGTAGCTCGGATCCTCGTGCACGCCGCCGGGCGTCAGGCCACGGGCCTTGCGCCGTGCCAGGCCTTCGGCGTAGGCCGGCATCCAGCCTTCGATGACGCGGCTCACGCCGACATGCGCGGCCAGTTGCGCCTCTGCTGCAGCCTGCGCAAAAGGTTCGAGCGCGCCGCGGTTGTCGGCCGGGCCGCGCATCACGAAGGGCCGGCCGGGGCTGCGGAAGCTGTGCAGGTCGAGCAGCACCTCGTGTTCGGCCAGCAGCGGGCACAGCACGTTGGCAATGCGGTCCTCGTAGTCCTGCGGCGTGGCGGTGGGCTGCAGGCGGCGGTTGAGGTTGCGCTCGCCCATGCGCCGGCCATGTGCGTAGGCCAGCGGGTTGCAGATGGGCACGAAAGTCACACTGCCGCGCACGATGTCGATGCTGCCGGCTTCGATCTCGGCCAGCACACGCTGGATGCCGCGCGTGCCGGCGACTTCGTTGCCGTGCACGGCGCCGGTGACGATGAGTTTCGGCCCGCGCTGCAGGCCCGCAAAACGGTGCAGCCGCAGGTGGTGCAGGCTGGGCGTCATGCCGTCAGCAGCCGGTGGGCGCGTTGATAGCGCTCGTGCACGCCCAGGATCACCTCCTCAGGCAGGTCCAGCGCCGCCTGCTCGGCGCCGCCGGTGACACCGGTGCCGGCCAGCCAGTCGCGCAGCGGCTGCTTGTCCAGCGCGACGATGCGGCCCTGCGCCAGTTCGTCGGCCAGCCAGAAGCGTGACGAGTCGGGCGTCAGCACTTCGTCCATCAGCGTCAGCGTGCCGTGTTCGTCCAGGCCGAACTCGAACTTGGTGTCGGCGATGACGATGCCGCGTGTCAGTGCATGTCGGCAGGCAGCCTCGTAGATGCGGACGGCGGTGCTGCGCACTTCCGCCGCGCGCGGCGCGCCGAGCAGGGCTTCGAGTTTCTCGAAGGAGATGTTCTCGTCGTGG
This sequence comes from Betaproteobacteria bacterium, assembly GCA_031379415.1. Taxonomy (GTDB): domain Bacteria; phylum Pseudomonadota; class Gammaproteobacteria; order Burkholderiales; family Burkholderiaceae_C; genus Rubrivivax. The sequence continues at coordinate 3,254 of JANNFE010000221.1, forward strand.
TCGCCCACCGCGGCCTTGGTGGCGGGCGTGAAGATGGGCGCGGCCAGCGGGCTGGTCATCGCCAGCCCCGGCGGCAGGGCGATGCCGCAGACGGTGCCGCTCTTCGCATATTCCTTCCAGCCCGAGCCGGCCACATAGCCGCGCACCACGGCTTCACAGGGCAGCGGCGTCAGGCGCTTCACCAGCATGGCGCGGCCCTGCACCTGCGCTACTTCGTCGGGCGCCACCACGCTCTCGGGCGCTGCGCCCGTCAGGTGGTTGGGCACCATGCCTTGCAGGTGCTGGAACCAGAACAGCGCCATCTCGGTGAGCAGCCGGCCCTTGCCGGGCACCGGCGCCTTCATCACCACGTCGAAGGCGGAAAGCCTGTCGCTGGCCACCATCAGCAGGCGGTCGCTGCCGACGGCGTAGAGGTCGCGCACCTTGCCGCGTGCGATGAGCGGCAGCGAATGCAGGGTCGTGCGCTGCACGGCAGGGCCGAGGCTGGCCAGGCTGTGGGATGTCATGGCGCTATTTTGCGTGCAGCAGGTCTTGCTGCAGCGTGATGCGGCCCGCCGTGGCGTCCAGCACCACGCGCAGGCCCAGCGGCAAGGGGCGGTTGGGCGTGCCGTGGCCAGCCGGCCAGCCGGCGATGACGGGCTTGCCCAGGCCGCTGATCATCTGCAGCAGCAGGTCACTTGGTGAGGTGCTCTCGGTGAAGCTGCCGAGCACGAAGCCCGCTGCGGCGTCCAGCACGCCGGCCAGGCGCAGCTGCGTGAGCAGGCGGTCGACGCGGTAGCCGTCCTCGTTCACGTCTTCCAGGAAGAGGATGGCGCCGCGCATGTCCCAGGCCCAGGGCGTGCCGATCAGCGCCGCCACCAGGCTGAGATTGCCGCCCACCAGCCGGCCTTCGGCGCGGCCGGGCACGCACAGGGCGGCGGCCGTGGGGTCGAGCACTGGTGCAAGCACATCGCCGCAACGAAGGCCCGTCTTCAGCAAGGTGAAGAGCGCGTCGCGGTCAGCGCCGCGCCACGGCAGCAGCAGGTCGGACGCCGCCATTGGCGCGTGCAAGCCCGGCAGGCCCAGACTGGCCCACAGCGCGAGCAGCGCGGTGAGGTCGCTGTAGCCGATGAGCAGCTTGGGCTTGCGCCGCAGCAGCGCGGTGTCGATGCGATCCAGCAAGCGCATGCAGCCGTAGCCACCGCGGAGGGCGTGGACGGCGGCCACCTCGTCGTCGGCGAGAGCGGCGTGCAGGTCGGCCAGCCGGACCTCGTCGGCGCCGGCCAGATAGCCGGTGCTCTGACCGCAGCCCGGGTAGACGCGGCAGCGATAGCCCTGCGCTTCGTACAGCGGCGCCAACAGCGGCAGCCGTTCGGCCTCCACCGGGCCGGCCGGGGCGATGACGCCGATCAGGCTGCCAGGTGGCAGCGCGGGGTAGCCGTTCATGCCAGGCTCTCCATGAGTCGGTGCACCGCAGCGCCCAGCGCCGGCAGCCGCCAGGTGGTCGCGCAGCGTTCATGTGCCGCATAGCGCCGGCCCAGGCTGGTGAGCACGGCGATGAGGTAGTGGGTGGTGGCGGTCTGCACGATGCCGGCGTCGCTGGCGTAGTTGTCGGTGGTGCCGGTCTTGTGCGCGTAGGCTGGTGCGTCGGGCAGGCCGGGCACCCAGCCGGGCACGCCGCGCAAGGCGCCCGAGGACAGAACCTCGTCGAGTGCCTGCCGCCGCAGCACGCCGTGCAGATGCTGGCGCGATGCCGCACTCAACAGCGCCGTACCCGGCGGCAACCAAGGCGGCGGTGGCGCCTGCGCGTCCAGCAGCCACAGCAGCCGCACCGTGTCCCAGGCCGTCATGTGGATGTGGCCGACACCGGCGCCGTCGGCATTGCGCCAGCCGCCGTCGGGCTGGGTGTCATTCAGCTGCAGCGTGATCAAGCCGAGTTCCCCGAAGCGCTGGTTCAGCGGCTCGATGAGCTGCACGCGGTGCAGCAGTGCCACGCACTCGGTGGTGGCGTGGTTGTCGCTGACGATGAGCATCGGCTCCAGCGCCGCCGGCCAGTGGGCCAGACCGCGGTCCACGGCCATCGCCACGCCCACGGCGACCATCAGCTTCAGCAGCGAAGCGGGGTAGGGCGCCACGAAGCGATGCGGGCCGCCACCGGCCAGCGGCTGCCAGCGCAGGCCTTGCCAGTCGGCATCGGGCAGCCAGGCGACGGACTCGCCGCTGGCGTTCCGCACATCGGCGTCGTAGCGGATGTTGTGCACCGCGCCGGCTGCGGCATCGATCTGCGCCAGCACGCCTTCGGGATGCTCGCGCGAAAACAGCACGTTGGCCCACGAGGCTGGCCGGCCACGCGGAAAGGCGGCCACGGCGAGGTCGATGCTCGGGTGCGCGCCCACCGGTGCGCCGCCTTGCCAGAGGTCGGCGGTGGCGCCGAAGTCGAGTTCGCGCACCGCTTGTCGCAGGGCCGTGGCCAGCTGGATTTGCATGCCGGCACTGTAGGCCACGACGGCAGGCTGGCGGCTTGCGCCATCATGCGGGCGTGATCCACCTGCTCAATCTGCTCGCCGCCATTGCCTTGCTCGTCTGGGGTACGCACATCGTGCGTACCGGTGTGCTGCGGGTCTTCGGCGAAAGCCTGCGCCAGGTGCTGGCGCGCAGCTTCGGCAACCGCTTCAAGGCCGCGCTGGCCGGGGTGGGCGTAACGAGCCTGGTGCAGAGCAGCACGGCCACCTGTCTCATCGTCGCCAGCTTTGTCGGCTCGGGCCTCGTCGGCACCGGCGCCGCGCTGGCGGTGATGCTGGGCGCCGACCTGGGCACCGCGCTGATGGCGGTGGTGTTCTCCTTCGACCTGTCGTGGCTGAGTCCGTTGCTCATCTTCGTCGGCGTGGTGATGTTCATCAGCCGCCAGAACAGCACGCTCGGCCGCATCGGCCGCTTGCTCATCGGCCTCGGGCTCATCACGCTGGCGCTGCAGCTGATCGTCGGCGCTACGCGGCCGCTGACCGCGTCACCCGCGGTGCGCGGCCTGCTGGCGGCACTACCCAACGAGGTGCTGCTGGACATCGTGGTCGGCGCGGCGCTGGCGGTGATCTCCTACAGCAGCCTGGCCATCGTGCTGCTCACCGCCACGCTGGCGGCGCAGGCCGTGCTGCCGGTGACGGTGGCGCTGGGCCTGGTGCTGGGCGCCAACATCGGCAGCGGCGTGCTGGCCATGCTGGTGACGAGCCAGGGCAAGCCCGAGCTGCGCCGGCTGCCGCTGGGCAACCTGGTCTTCAAGGTGGTGGGTGCGCTGCTGGCGATACCCTTCCTGCCGCTGATTCAAGCCGAGCTGCAGCATTGGGTGGCTGAGGTGCAGCAGCAGGTGGTGCTGTTCCACCTGGGCTTCAACGCGGCGCTGGCGCTGCTGTTCATCGGCTTCACTGGCCCGGCGGCGCGGCTGGTGGAAAGGCTGCTGCCCACGCCGCCGCCGTCAGCCGCGGGCGACCGCCCGCGCCATCTGGACCCGGTGGCTCTGGCCACGCCCTCACTGGCCATCAGCTGCGCCGCGCGCGAGGCGCTGCACCAGGCCGACGTGGTGGAAAGCATGCTGCGTGGCGTGCTGCCGGTGATGCGCGACAACGACCTCGCACTGTCGGAGCGCCTGCGGAGCATGGACGACACGGTGGACGAGCTGTACTCGGCCATCAAGTTCTACCTGACGCAGATCTCGCGCGAGGCGCTGTCGGAGCGCGAAGGCCGGCGCTGGGCCGACATCGTGAGCTTCACCATCAACATGGAACAGATCGGCGACAGCATCGAACGTGTGCTGCAGGACCTGGAAGACAAGAAGATCCGCAAGAACCGCAGCTTCTCGGAAGCCGGCATGGCCGAGATCTGCCACCTGCACGAACGCCTGCTCACCAACCTGCGCCTGGGCATGAGCGTGTTCCTGGAAGGCCATGTGCGTGACGCGCGCAAGCTGCTGGAAGAGAAGGCGCGCTTCCGCGACCTGGAGCACGAGTACGCGGCCAACCACATCGGGCGGCTGCGGGACAACACGGCGCAGAGCATCGAGACCAGCTCGCTGCACCTGGACCTGATCAGCGAGTTGAAGCGCATCAACTCGCACATCTGCTCCATCGCCTATCCCATCCTGGAGTCGGCGGGTGCGCTGTCGGCCACGCGCATCCGCGTGTCCCGGCTTTCGGATCTGGACGAGACGCCGCGTTGAGTCAGCCGACGGCTCTGCGCAACTGCTCGGCCACCGTCAGCCCAGCGGCCAGCCGCTCGGCCATCAGGAACAGCGCGCGGCCTGCGCTGGCGCGTGCCGATGCTTCGCCCACCGCGCGCTTCTCTCGCGAATCGTCGTTGGTGGCATAGGCCGGGTGGCCCAGCACGTCGATGGGGGCGGTGCTCACGGAGCGCGCGGAGCGCGTCGAGCTCAACACGGTCCGCGGCGCCTTCACCAGCCGACAGGCAGCCCCTCAACCCGCGAAAGTTCGATGGTGCCACTCACTTGGTGGCAGCGGTCCTGACATACTTCGCACACGGGCTGTCAGCAAACTCGTCGGGACTTGAGATGGCTGGGCCGGCGTTGCGGACATCGCCAACCGATAACTCGACCATCATTTCAGCGAATGAGCGGTATCGAATGGCCCCAGGTGTAGCCGGATCAAGGCTCCATGCCTCCATTTCGCCATCTTTAGTTTGTTGTGCTGCGTTCAACAGAAGAAGTCCACCCTGCATAGAGTTCCCCACGACGATTAGACTTGAGAAGTCTCTCAATCCAAAATGAATCGGATCCTGCTGCCCGGCCTTCTGCAAAGAATACCCGTATCGAAAATAATACTCATCCAACTCGATCGCCGGAAGACCTGAAGTGATCCACGCCTGGTAGCCATCGGCATCCACGTCTCGCAAGTACCCAATGCGGTCAATCGACCAAAGCCCACCGGTCAAGTTGCCATCCGGGTCGATGTCGCCTATCGATTCAACAAGCCATCCCGCCCCCGCGGACGCGATCACGAAATCCGCGTACGACTTGGGTAGTGTAGTTTTCACTCTTCGCTGAGCCCGCTCCATTGCCGCAGCGACGAAACCTCCTGCCGCGGACCCAGCTATGACGTTCTGATCCCTGCGCAGACTAGGAAGGCGGTTGAACGAATCCCCTCTGATAAGTCGCTGTTGAACGTTGTCGCGCCAGCAACTCAGGAAGCCGACCCAGTCTGAGGAACTGGCGTCATATCCGGACTCAACTTGTGCCATTGATGCTACGTTCGGTATCGAATTCTTCGGCATATCACCGCCAGGTTGCAAATTCGGCTGCGATTCGGGCGAGCATGCCGTCAGCACTGCCGTGCTGAAAATAGTGAGTTCAAGACGGAAACTTCTGGAAACCAGATTCCGCAAGATTGCCAGACGCGGCGAGGGCACTAGCACGGCTGACCCATTCGCCCAGTAGCAAAGGTTATTGGAACGCTCGGTTGCGGCGCGACTAGGAACTCCCCGGCGCTGGCGCTATTCGCAGCAACGGAACAGGAATTATAGAACAGTAACAGCTTTCTGCCAGCGGCCTGATTTACCGCTGACGATATGGCTTCAATTCGAACGGCGCCCAGCATGTAATTGTCCCTCCCTCCTTCTTTCGTCGAGTGATACGGATACTCGTCGCAGTCATTGCCAGTGCCACCGCCCGTAGCGCCGACACACGGCGAAAAACCTTCTTGATCATCAAGGAAGTTCAGCTGCGCGAATTGCGTGAAGCGGGCATGGCCGGGTTGCGCAGGCGGCGCGTGCCAGCCGTTGCAAGATGGTGCTGAGGTCGAACCGGCGGTTGAACAGGTACTGGACCTGCCCGAGGTAGCGATGCGCGTACTTCTCGAAGCCGAAGGCGTGATATGTGCCAGCCAAGGCGGTCTTGAGGTTGCCCAGTGCGGTGTTGACGGCCATGAACGAAGGATGCCGGGCACTGGCGACTCCGCCGCCGGTGAGGTGCTGCTCGTGCAGGATGCCGCTGCCGCGCACGGCGGTGAAGCAGCCCAAGCCGTCGG
>JANNFE010000277.1:0-20207 GCA_031379415.1 Betaproteobacteria bacterium
AGCACCGTGATGCTGAGCGACGGCCATTGTTCGGGCACGCCCGCCTTCGAAGGCTTCAGCCTGTCCTTCGCCGTGGCCGACGCCGCGGCGGCCGACCGCATGTTCACCGCGCTCGGCGCCGGTGGTAGCGTGCAGATGCCGCTGGGCAAGACCTTCTGGTCGCCGTGTTTCGGCATGCTGAAAGACCGCTTCGGCGTGGCCTGGATGATCGGCGTGGACATCTGAAGGAGAAACACATGGCTGAATACGTGGACGGTTTCGTGGTGCCGGTGCCGCTGGACAAGGTGGACGCCTACCGCCGCATGGCGCGCAAGGCCGGCAAGGTGTGGATGGAGCATGGCGCGCTGGCCTTCCGCGAGTGCGTGGCCGACGACGTGAAGCCCGGCAAGCAGACCTCGTTTCCGCAGAGCGTGAAGCTCAAGGCAGGCGAGACGGTGGTCTTCTCCTTCATCGTCTACAAGTCGCGCACGCAGCGCGACACCATCAACGCCAAGGTCATGGCCGACCCGCGGCTGGCTTCGATGATGAGCGGCAAGGACATGCCCTTCGACGGCAAGCGCATGTTCTGGGGCGGCTTCAAGACGCTGGTGCAGCTGTAGCCGGGGCCGGCGGCCAGCCGCCGAGAATGCGGCGGTGCCCGCTGCCGCATTCCCCGCCTTCCGCCCCCGCCTGACGCTGCAGACGCTCACCCGAGGCGACGGCCTGCTGGGCGTGCGTGCCACGCCCGGCTTCGGGCCGCGCGGCACGCAGGCCACGGTGGCCCGCGTCGACTGGACCTACGCTGCGGGTGCTGCCTTGCCGTGGAGCACCCCGGCGCCCGGCGAAGGCGCGCTGCAGACCGAGCTGTGGCCGGCGTCGCCCCGGCGTGATGCCCACGCCGAGGCGCGGGCGCTGGCCCAGGCCCGCAGCACGCCGCTGCGCCCGCTGCCGGGGCGCGCCATGCAATGGCGCACGCCGCAGGCGGCACGCGGCCATCACGACCTGTGGACCTTGCCCGAGGAAGCCCAATGGGGCGACTTCTGGGCCGAACAGGTGCCGCGCCTGCAGGCTCTGGGCTGGCAGGTGGTGGTGCTGCCCGGCTTCGCACATTTCAGCGTGCCCGTGCAGCGCTGGAAGCTGCTGATCGACGGCGACAGCGGCGCCGAGTTCGGCCGCGAGCTGCTGGATCGTGTCGACAAGTTCAGTGCCGATGGCCGGCCCGTCACGGCGCTGCGCCAGCCTGCGCGTGAAGGCTCGTGGCGCGTCAGCCTGGGCGTGGAGGTCGAAGGCGAGATGCTCGACCTGGCGCCGCTGCTGGCCGATCTGTTCCAACGCGACGGCCGCTGGCTGAAGGCCGAGGAGCTGGCACTCATCGACGACGAGGCCATCGTCGTGCTGCGCGCGCCGGGTGGCAAACGCATCGACGCGCGCGCCGGCCCGCTGAAGGCCATTGCCAGTGCCATGGTGGACCTGCTCACCGACCCGCGGCGGGCCGCAGCGCCGGTGCTCACGCTGTCGGCCTGGGAAGCACAGCGCGTGGAGGCGCTGCGTGCTTCGCTGATGGAGACACAAGCCGCGCGCGCCGGTGAGCACGGCGCCTGGCAGTTGCAGGGCGACGCCGGCCTGGCCGCACTGGCGCGGCGCCTGCGCGAAGCCGGCAGCCCGCCACCGGTGGCTGCGCCTGCCGGGCTCAAGCTCACGCTGCGGCCCTATCAGCTGCACGGCCTGGCCTGGCTGCAGTACCTGCGCGAACACCACCTGGCCGGCATCCTGGCCGACGACATGGGCCTGGGCAAGACGGCACAGGTGCTGGCCCATGTGCTGGTGGAAAAGCACGCCGGCCGGCTGGACCTGCCGGCGCTCATCGTGCTGCCGACCTCGCTCATCGCCAACTGGCTGAACGAAGCGGCGCGCCATGCGCCGGGCCTGCGCGTGCTGGTGCTGCAGGGCTCGGCGCGCGCGAAGCACTTCGGCCAGCTGGCCGGCCATGACATCGTCTTCACCACCTACCCGCTGCTGCACCGCGACAGCGAGGCCCTGGAAGCCCAGCCCTGGCACCTGCTGGTGCTGGACGAAGCGCAGCTGGCCAAGAACGCCGGCAGCCGCGCCGCCGGTGCGCTGCGCCGGCTGAGCGCGCGCCACCGCCTGTGCGTGACGGGCACACCGCTGGAAAACCACCTGGGCGAACTGTGGGCGCACTTCGACCTGCTGATGCCCGGCTTCCTGGGCGACGCGCGCAGCTTCGCGCGCGTCTGGCGCAAGCCCATCGAAACGAACGGCGAGACCTTGCGCGCGCAACTGCTGGCGCAGCGCGTGCGCCCCTTCATCCTGCGCCGCCGCAAGCAAGACGTGGCACCCGAGCTGCCGCCGCTGACCGAGGTGCTGCGCCGCGTCGAGCTGAGCGGCCAGCAGCGCGCGCTGTACGAAAGCGTGCGCGTGGCCGCCGACGAGCAGGTGCGGAAGGCTCTCGCCCAGCGCGGCTTTGCCAGTTCGCAGATCGCCGTGCTCGACGCCCTGCTCAAGCTGCGCCAGGTGTGCTGCGACCCGCGCCTGGTGAAAGGCACCCGGACGCCGGCCACGATGGAGCGCGCCAAGATGGCGCTGCTGCTGCAGATGCTGCCCGAGCTGGTGGACGAAGGCCGGCGCGTGCTGGTGTTCTCGCAGTTCACCGAGATGCTGGCGCTGGTGCAGGCCGAGCTCACCGCGCTGGCCCTGCCCTTCCTGATGTTGACCGGCGAGACGCCGCCGCGCGAACGCGGCGAGGTGGTGCGCCGTTTCCAGGCGCTGCAAGTGCCGGTGCTGCTGGCCAGCCTGAAGGCCGGCGGCGTGGGCCTGAACCTCACCGCCGCCGACACCGTGATCCACCTCGACCCGTGGTGGAACCCGGCCGTCGAACAGCAGGCCACGGCGCGCGCCCACCGCATCGGCCAGGGCAAGCCGGTCTTCGTCTACAAGATCGTGGCCCAGGGCAGCATCGAAGAACGCATGCTCGCGCTGCAGGCGCGCAAGGCGGCGCTGGCCGAAGGCGTGCTGGGCCGCGACGCGGCCTACGAGCCGAAGTTCGGCGTCGACGACCTGCAGGGTTTGCTGGCGCCGCTGGGCTGAGGGCTAGTCGCGCGGCGCCTGTTCGGGGTCTCTTGCCGGCCCTGGCATGCCCTGCCGTTGCGTGAACGCGAGGAATTTTCCGACGCCGCTTGGAAGGTGGCGCAGCACGAGGTAGTCGTCGAAGACGGCCTCGACGCTGTATTCGTCGTCCAGGGCCTGCGCGCCGCGCACGGTCACGACACGCCCACGGCCCATCAGCACGATCGAGGTTTCGGTGCCGGATGCCGACCTGCCCAGGAATCTGTAGGGCATGTCGGCCGGCCGCAGGGGCGCGCGATGCTGGGCCCGGGTGGCGGCCAGTGCCGCAGTCGATGCGGGTGCTGCTGGCGCCAGCGCCGGCACCGGCGCCGCGATGCCGACCATCGCGGCCGCTGGGTTCACCCTGACCGGCATCCATCCCGTTGCGGGCGGCTCGGCCTCCGGCGCCGGTTGCAGCGCCACGCAGAAGAGGCCTGCGAGCAGTGCCAAGAAGGGCCAGGCCGTGCTGCGGTTCATGGGCTGCCGGCAGGCCAAGCGATGGGCTGGCTGAAGGCGGGCAGCTGCGGGCCGGCGGCGGCCGGCAGGACGTAGGTGGTCGGCAGCAGCACGCGGCCCGGGGCCACGTCGCCGGGGAAGGTGGCGACCACCACCGTCGCGTGGTCATGCTGGTGCCCGTCGCCGTGCGGGTCCTCCAGCCGGCAGGTCGCCACGCCGTCGGCCCGCGTGCGTGCGGCGCAGATCGAATGCGGCGGCCGGTTGAAGTAGATGGCGACGTCCGCGAGCGGCCCGTGTGGACTGACGGCACGGACGCCGACGACATCGGCATCGCCGGTCCGCGCCGGCGTCCCCTGCATCTCGACCACCCGCCAAGGCACGGCCGCGGGCGTGCGAATCACCGCCTGTTCGCGCAACTCGGCCAGCGCCTGCAGCACCTGGCCATGCGAGATGCCGTCACGCGCCGCATGGCACGGCGTGCTGCCGCTGCTCAGGCAGTAGCGGGCCTGCGGCTCCTGCCTGAGCACCAGCGCGTAGAGCTGTTCGATCACTGCCAGCTCGTGGTCTGCGCCATCGGCCGCCCCTGCAGGCTCCGGCAGCCGCTGCACCGCCACGTGCATTGCCGTGCCCTGGCTCACCTGCAGCAGCCGCGCGACGGGGTGCGGCGCTGCTCCGCCCCGCTGCTGCGCCAGGATCGTCGTCGAGACCGCGCCCGCCTGCCACTTGGCGAAGACGAAGCGCAGCTCGCGCTGCGTCACCAGGGTCGACTGCGAAGCGGGCCGGTAGCCGACGGCCGTGGGCGGCGCCACCGGCTCGCTGGCGCACGACGCCAGCAGCCAACAGGCTGCCGCCAGCGCCGTACACGTCCTTGCCGGCGCGTTCATGAACGCTCAGTTCGTGGCGCCACCAGGGGCATTGCAGTTGCCGTTGCTGCAGACGCGGGCCGTGGCCTCGGCGGGCAGGTCGACAAAGGCCTCCGTCTCCGCGCCCTCGAACCGGGCGGTGAGGCGGTCCTTGTGCGGGCGCAGCGGGCGCACGCTGCACGAGGCCACGCCGTTGGCGTCGGTCATGGCCGTGCAGGAGGCGCCGGTCTCGTCAACCGAGAACCGGACCTTCTGGTTGGCCAGCGGCCCCCAGCCGTTCTTCACCTGGGCCGCCACCTTCGTCGGCGTGGGGGCACCGCCCACGAACGCCAGCGTGTTGTAGCGCCAGACCGGCAGCACCGTCGTGGTGTCCAGACGGCTCAGCCAGGCGGCCGAGCATTCGCGCGCGATGACCATCTGGCGCACCACGGCCTCGTGCCCGTAGACGTGCTGGCTGGGGTTGGTGCGGCCCGAGGCGAGGATCTCCCGCATCTTCTCGCCCTCGCCGTCCCAGTAGATGTGCGGCGTCATGACGCCTTCGACGTTCAGCGCCTTCACCATGGCATAGGTGCGCTCGATCGAGTCCAGGTAGTTGGCCACCGCGGGGATGGACGTCGACGACATCGACTGGCCGCCATTGGTGAGCACGCGCACGGTCTTGCCGTGGTCCTGCACCTCCACCACCGACGAGGTGGAGCCGTTGGTGTGACCGGGTGTGGGCAGGATCCAGAAGCTCTTGCCGCCGATGGACATCTGGCGCATGGACAGATCGGTCGAGTCGATGGTCGTCGGGGCATACACCTTGCCGGCGGCGTCTGCCGAACCCAGGAAGACCTCGGTGCCGACGTTGGTCTTGAGCCAGTTCGCGCCGCCGTCATGGTCGCCGTGGCCGTGCGTGAGCAGGACGGCCTTGAGCGGGAAGTTCGCGCCCAGCCCCAGCGCCAGCATGGCCGGGTGGTTGAAGGTCGCGACTTCGTTGGCGTTGTTGGCCGCGTCCACCTGCACCAGCCCGTCGGAGGTCTTGATCAGGTACTGCCCGACGTAGTGGTTCCCCACGAACCACACGTCGTCGAAGATCTGGGTGGCCGGGATGCGGTACTGCGCATTGGCGCCGGTGCCGGTGGTGTTGTTCCAGCCGCGGGACGTGATGACGATCTGGTTGTTGTCGTCGGCCAGGTTGCAGTAGAAGGCCCTGGCGTACTGCGTCAGGAAGGCATCGCCACCCGTGTTGCGGGTGGCGGCGTCGCGGTGGACATCGGTCTGGCTCTGCGCGACGGCCAGGCTGGCGGCCGCGGCCAGCGCCGTGGCGATGAAGCATGAGAGGGGGAAGCGGTGGGTCTGCATGTCATGTCTCCTGTTCGTGGTGCCTGCAAGGGCGGTATCTCGCGCGGCCTGAACGGTGCGCGGGGTGGGCGTGACCGCGTCAGTCGATGGTCACCTTGGCCTCCTTGACGAGCCTGGCGAACTTCTCGGTCTCGCTCCTGATCTGCGCGGCCATCTGTTCCGCGCTGTTGCCGACCGGCTCGGCGCCGATCTCTTCCATGCGCTTGCGGAAGTCGGCCGACTGGATGACCTTGACCATTTCCGTGTTGAGACGGCCCAGCACGTCCTTGGGCGTGGCCGCCGGGGCCAGCACGCCGAACCAGGTGCCGATGCTGAAACCCTTGAGGCCGGCCTCGTCGAGCGTCGGCACCTCGGGCAGCGCCGACGAACGGCTGGCCGTGGTGACGGCCAGCGCCCGCAGCTTGCCGCTGCGGATGTGCGGCAGCACCGGCGTCACGGTGTCGAAGGACAGCGTGATCTGGCCACCCAGCAGGTCGGTCGTCAGCGGGCCGCTGCCCTTGTAGGGGATGTGGCGCATGTCGGTGCCGGTCATGTTCTGGAACTGGGTGCCGATCAGGTGCTGGGCCGTGCCGTTGCCGTTGGAGCCGTAGTTGGCCGCGCCGGGCTTGGCCTTCAGCTGCGCCACCAGTTCGGCCACGTTCTTCGCCGGCGTGGTGGCGTTCACGGTCAGCACGTTGGGCACCAGTGCGATGGTGGTGATGGGTACCAGGTCCTTCTGGAAGTCGTAGGGCAGCTTCTTGTAGACGCTGGTGGCGATGGTGTGGTGCACCGCGCCGACCAGCAGGGTGTAGCCGTCGGGCCTGGACTTGGCCACGTAGTCCGCGCCGAGCGTTGCACCGGCGCCGGGCTTGCTCTCCACGATCACGGTCTGGCCCAGGCTGAGCGTCAGCTTCTCGGCCAGCGCGCGCGCCAGCACGTCGGTGGTGCCGCCGGGTGGGAAGGGCACGACCAGGCTGATCGGCTTGTCCGGCCAAGGCTGGGCCATGGCGGCGCCGCTGGCCATCACGGCGGCGAGTGCGATGCCCTGGATGAGTTGGCGGCGGCGGTGGCACGGGCGGGCGAGATTCATCGGTGGTCTCCGGTGTTGCGGGGGCGGCCTCGGTGCGGGCCCTGGGGTTCGATTCAGGCAGCCAGGCGCTGGGCGTCGGCGGCCAGCAGCGCGCACACGGCCTGCGTGACCTCGGCGGTCGTGGCCTGGCCGCCCAGGTCGCGGGTATGCAGCCGGGGGTTGGCGGTGACCTGTTCGATGGCCGTCATCAGGCGCCGGGCGGCGCCCGGCTCACCCAGGTGCTCCAGCAGCATCACGGCCGACCAGAAGGTGCCGACCGGGTTGGCCAGGCCCTGGCCCATGATGTCGAAGGCAGAGCCGTGGATGGGCTCGAACATCGACGGGTAGCGGCGCTCGGGGTCGATGTTGCCGGTGGGCGCGATGCCCAGGCTGCCCGCCAGCGCGGCGGCCAGGTCGCTCAGGATGTCGGCGTGCAGGTTGGTGGCGACGATGGTGTCCAGCGAGGCCGGGCGGTTGATCATGCGCGCCGTCGACGCGTCCACCAGTTCCTTGTCCCAGCTGACGTCGGGGAACTCGCGCGAGATCTGCAGCGCGATCTCGTCCCACATCACCATCGCGTGGCGCTGGGCGTTGCTCTTGGTGATGACGGTCAGCAGCTTGCGGGGCCGCGACTGCGCCAGCTTGAAGGCAAAGCGCATGATGCGTTCGACACCGGCGCGCGTCATCATCGACACGTCGGTGGCGGCCTCGATCGGGTGGCCCTGGTGCACGCGGCCGCCGACGCCCGAATACTCGCCCTCGGAGTTCTCGCGCACGATGACCCAGTTCAGGTCGTCGGGGCCGCAGCGCTTCAAGGGGCCGTCGATGCCGGGCAGGATGCGCGTGGGCCGCACGTTGGCGTACTGGTCGAAGCCCTGGCAGATCTTCAGGCGCAGGCCCCAGAGCGTGATGTGGTCGGGGATGTGCGGGTCGCCCGCCGAGCCGAACAGGATGGCGTCCTTGTCGCGCAGTGCGTCCAGGCCGTCGGCCGGCATCATCACGCCGTGGCGGCGGTAGTAGTCACCGCCCCAGTCGAACTCCTCGAAGGCGAAGCGGAAGCTGCTGCTGGTGCTGGCGAGCGCTTCCAGCACCTGCTGGCCGGCCGGCACCACTTCCTTGCCGATGCCGTCGCCGGGGATGGTGGCGATCGAGTAGGTCTTCATGTTCATGCGTCCGTGGGCCCAGGTGGGCGACGACGTGAATGTAGGAAGTGGACCGCCCTCGCGCTCGTCGTTAAAGTGAATCCATCGTTTACCTGGATCTAACAATCCAACGCCAAGGGAGCAGCGATGGGCAGTGGCATTCAAGCGGCCGATCTCGGCTTCTTCTCGGTGCTGGCCGGTGCCGGCAGCCTGAGCGCGGCAGCGCGCGAGCTGGGCATCACGACGCCGGCCGTCAGCCGGCACCTGGCGCTGATGGAGTCGCGCGTGGGCCTGTCTCTCGTCAACCGCACGACGCGCCGCATGAGCCTGACGCCCGAGGGCGAGATCTACCTGGAACACGCGCGGCGCATCCTCGGCGAGATCGACGACATGGCGCAGTTGCTCGGCACGTCCAGGGCCACGCCCCAGGGTCTGCTGCGCGTGAATGCGACGCTGGGCTTCGGGCGCAGCCATGTCGCGCCGCTGATCTCGCGCTTCATCCGCAAGCACCCGCAGGTCGAAGTGCAGCTGCAGTTGTCGGTCAACCCGCCACCGCTGACCGACGATGTCTTCGACGTCTGCATCCGCTTCGGCGCGCCGCCGGACGCCCGCGTCATCGCCCGCTACATCGCACCGAACCGCCGCCTGCTCTGCGCCGCACCCGCCTATCTGGCCCGGCACGGAACGCCCAAGGCGCCGAACGACCTGACGCGGCATAACTGCATCGGCATCCGGCAGGGCGAAGAGGCCTACGGCATCTGGCGCCTGAGCACGGGCCGCGGCAAGTCCGCCGCCAGCGTGGCCGTGAAGACGCGGGGCAACCTGTCCACCAATGACGGCGAGATCGCCGTCAACTGGGCGCTCGACGGCCACGGCATCCTGATGCGCGCCGAATGGGACATCGAGCGCTACCTGCGCAACGGCCGCCTGGTGCAGGTGCTGCCGCAGTACCACACGCCCGAGGCCGACATCCACGCCGTCTATCCGCAGCGGCACCAGCTGTCGGCGCGCGTGCGCGCCTTCGTGGACTTCGTGGCGGTGTCGCTGGGCCAGCAGGCGGCCGGTGCGAAGTGAAGCACAGAGCCGGGTCTGTGCCCGGCCTTGCATCGCAAGTCAGAATCCGCAGGCCTGCAGCCACGTTCCATGCCCGCCATGCGCAAGTCGGACAGCCAGCTCGTCTACTCCACCGAAGCTGGCCGCATGTGCCCCGGCTGCCGCCAGCCGCTGGCGGCCTGCATCTGCAAGCAGCAGGCGGCGCCCGTGGGCAGCGGCGTGGTGCGCGTCAGCCGCGAGAAGCAGGGCCGCGGCGGCAAGACCGTCACCGTGGTGCGCGGCCTGTCGCTGGCGCCCGACGCGCTGGCGGCTTGGGGCAAGCAGCTGCGTGCGGCCTGCGGCGCCGGTGGCACGGCCAAGGACGGCGTGCTGGAAGTGCAGGGCGACCATGTCGAGCGCGTGCTGGCCTGGCTGCAGGCGCAGGGCCAGGCGGCCAAGCGCGCGGGTGGGTGAGGCGCGGATCACCGGGTTGCTGCGGGCTGGCGCTATGCTGCAGCACCGCACCAGGAGCCACCATGGATCTCGATGAAAAAGGCCTTGCCACGCGCCGCGCCGTGCTCGGCGACGCCTATGTCGACAGCGCGCTGGCCAAGGCCACCGACTTCACCGCGCCGCTGCAGGAACTGGTGACGCGCCACGCCTGGGGCAACACCTGGCAGCGCCAGGGCATCGACCTGCGCACGCGCAGCATCGTCACCGTGTCCATGCTCGTGGCGCTGGGCCGCATGCACGAGCTGAAGATCCACGTGCGCGGCGCGCTGAACAACGGCGTCACGCGTGAGGAGCTGCAGGAGATCTTCCTGCACGCCAGCGTGTACTGCGGCTTCCCGGCGGCGGTGGACGCCTTCCGCGCTGCGGCCGAGGTCGTCGACGCTGCGTGAAGCGGGGCTGGGCGCGTGAGCCCGCCGCTTACGATGTCGGCATGAACGCACCGACAGAACCGAACGATCCGACCGAACCGCTGCACGAACCCCGCCTGTGGCGCGACAACGGCTGGACCGCGCGCGTGGTGAAGAACAACGACGACGAGGGCTGGGCCGTGGAGATGTTCAAGCACGGGCAGGCCGAGCCGGCGCTGGTGGGCCCCTGGACCATGGGCCGCGACAAGAAGAACCCCAAGCCGCTGGACACCAACGCCTTCAACACCCTGGTGAAGACGGCCTCGGAAGTGGTGCGCCGCCATGAGCAGGCGCTGCACGCCCTGTTGCACAAGGAAGTGCTGCTGTCGCTGGCCACGGGCCGTATGACGGTGACGCTGGACATCGTGCCCGACGAAGACGACCCGCACGCATGGCTGACCGCCACCGACGCCGACGGCGCTGAACTCGCCCGCGAGCGGGTGGCTGCGAACTTCCGCCTCACCACCGCCAGCGCCACGGCCTGGGTCGACGGCGGCTTCCGCAAACCCTGAGCCGCCTGAAAGCAGAACGGCGCGACCCGAAGGCCGCGCCGTTCCATCAGGGCGTTGAGCCCGGGCTCAGCGGCCGCTGCGCGACGCCACGATGGGCGCCGTCGTGCGGTACTGCAGATGCTGCGCGTCCATGCGCACGTTCTGCCCGCCGGTGAACATGTTCATGCACGAGTCATCCGTGTAGTCCATGAAGTTGCGGATGGGATCCCCCGTGCGCGTGATGCCGCAGGTGTTGCGCCCCACCGGGCAACCGAAGGCCGGCGAGGCCTCGGGCTCGGTGTCGGCCACCAGGTCGTTGCTGCGTGAGCAGCCGCCTTCGAAGGTGTGCGCCAGACCGAACCAGTGGCCCACCTCGTGGGTGCCGGTGTCGCCCAGGTTGTAGGGCGCGGCGTTGCCGCCGGGCAGCGACTGGTTCAGCAGCACCACGCCGTCGAGCACGCCCACGGCCGCCGCGTCTTCGGCGTAGTAGGCATAACCCAGCAGGCCGCCGCTGAGGTTGGCGACGTAGATGTTCATGGTCTCGGGGCCGCCGCGCTTGAGCGCCGTCTTGGCCGCCAGTTCAGCCGTTTCGTTAGCCAGGTCGTACCAGGCGGCGTTGGTGGTGCGCGTGGTGCCGGCCAGCACGAAGCGGAAGGCGGTGTTGATCCAGGCGTCGTTTAGCACCTGCATCTGCGCCGTGATCCAGGTGTCGGGCACGTTGCCCTGGCTCACCGCGGTGCCGGTCCGGATGACGTGCACCCACACCGGCACGCTCACCGAGCCGATGGGCCGCGCGTCGGTGCTCTGCCCGGCCGCAGCGCGCGCGGCGAAGAAGGCCTTGCTGCTGAGCTCATTGCGCACGCGCTCGAACTCGCTGTAGTAGCGCACACCGCAGCGGGCGCCACTTTCGATGAAGGCGCGCTGGTTGGCAAAGGTCACGCCGTTGAGCGTGAAGGCCGGGCCGTAGTCGGCGTCGAGCTTGCCGTTCTGAATGGCCAGTTCGGCCTTCGAACGCATGCCCTCGCGGGCGGGGCCGGCGGCCTGCACGGACACCAGGCCCAGGGCCAGGCACAAACCGGCCACACCGGCATTCGCCATTCTCTTGAATGCAGAAACTCGCATACTGATTCCTCCAGACTTCATGGGAAAAATCATGCTAGCAGTGCGCCCCTGGCCCGTTGCTGCGCATTGACCCCCTCGATCAGGGTGGGCCGCCCAGACGCTCAGCCCATGCGCAGCCTGCGCGCCGCCTCTTCGGCGCGCGCGTCGTCGATCTCGCGCAGCACGCCGGCCAGGTCAGCCGGGGCCTCGTCGCGCGCGTAACGGCCGCTCAGCGCCGACGCGGGCGTCAGCAAGCCGCCCTTGAACAGCGACCAGATCTCGGGTCCGAAGTCAGCCGCGCGCAGCTCGGGCGCAAAGCTGCCGAAGAAGTGGCAGAGGTTGCCCACGTCACGCAACAGCATGCGCATGGCGTGCTGGTTGCCGGCGGCGTCCACGGCCTGCGGCAGGTCGATGATGACCGGGCCGTCGGCGGCAAGCAGGATGTTGAACTCCGACAGGTCGCCATGCACCACGCCCGCGCACAGCATGCGCACCACTTCCACCATCAGCGTGGCATGGTGCGCCCGCGCGTCTTCGGCGCTGAAGACGATGTCGTTCAGGCGCGGTGCGGCGGCGCCTTCGGCATCGGTCACCAGGTCCATCAGCAGCACGCCGTCGTGGACGTTGTGCGGCTTGGGCACGCGCCCGCCAGCGGCGGCCAGGCGGTGCAGGGCGTCGACCTCGGCGCTCTGCCAGGCGGCTTCCTGCATCTGCCGGCCAAAGCGCGTGCCCTTGGCCATGGCGCGCGCCTGGCGCGAGTTCTTGACCTTGCGGTTTTCGGTGTAGTCCACGGCCTGGCGGAAGCTGCGGTGCGTGGCTTCCTTGTAGACCTTGGCGCAGCGCACCTCGTCGCCGCAGCGCACCACGTAGACCTGCGCTTCCTTGCCGCTCATCAGCTGGCGCAGTACCTCGTCGATGAGGCCTTCGTCGAGCAGCGGCTGCAGGCGGGATGGTGTCTTCATCGGCCGATTCTCCGCTGCCTCAGCGTTGGTCTTGGCAGGCTGGGGCTTGCCCGCCCCGGCCGGCCTCGGGATACTGGCTGGCGCGCCTGGAGGAAACAACGATGTTCGACACACCCGTCATCAACGTGGCCATCGGCCTGGTGTTCTGTTTTGCCGCCGTCAGCCTGGCGGCCAGCACGGTGACCGAGGCCCTGGCTTCGCTGGTCAAGCTGCGCGCCAACACGCTGGTCACCGGCATCCAGGCCATGCTCAACGACCCCAAGTTCGACGGCCTGGCGTTGGCCGTCTACCAGCATGCGCTGGTGCACCCGCAGGGCGACGGCGCGATGAAGAGCAACAGCCGCTGGTGGACCTATGGCGGCCCTTCGTACATCCGCCCCGACAACTTCGCCACCGCGCTGGTGGACGTGCTGCAGAAGATGCCCGGCGACATGGCGCAGCTGAAGAGCAGCATCGACGCCATGGCCGACCCGCAGGTCAAGCTGCTGCTGCAAGGCATCGTCGCGCGCGCCGGTGGCAGCGTGCCGCTGATCGAGAAGCAGGTGGTGAACTGGTTCGACTCGTCGATGGACCGCGTCTCGGGCGCCTACAAGCGGCAGGCGCAGATGATCTGCTTCATCGTTGGGCTGGTGCTGGCGGCCATGATGAACGTCGACGCCACGCACGTGGTGGGTGAGCTGTGGGCCAACCCGGCGCGGGCGCGTGAGGTGGCGGTGCTGGCCGAGGCCGCGCTGGCCGAGAAGGATTCGGTGAAGCAGACCTTGGCGAAGATGCAACAGCTGCCCGTGGGGCTGGGGCTGCTGCGCGCTTGCGATGGCCAGGAACTGGTCTGCGCGGCCGGCAAGGCCCTCCACGGCAAGATGCTGCTCGGCTGGCTCATCACCGCCGTGGCCTCGGTGTTCGGCGCGCCCTTCTGGTTCGACATGCTGGGCAAGCTGGTGAGGCTGCGGGGGTCTGGGCCGAAGCCGGGGGAGAAGACCTGAGGGGGTGCGCAGGCCGGCGGGGCGTGTGCCGCTGCGCGAGGCGCGAGGCGTGAGGCGTGGGGCGTGGCGCTTGAGCGCC
Organism: Betaproteobacteria bacterium; assembly: GCA_031379415.1. Lineage (GTDB taxonomy): Bacteria > Pseudomonadota > Gammaproteobacteria > Burkholderiales > Burkholderiaceae_C > Rubrivivax. Next base: position 13,524 of record JANNFE010000277.1, read on the forward strand.
TTGCCAGGAGCCACCTCCGAGCCGAGGTTGATCTTCGCCAGCAGGCAGAGACAGTGGAGTCACTCACAGGCTCAGGTTGGTCGTCCCAGCGGCTCCCTGATGCGCGGCATTCGGCGAACCACCGTGGCAGTCAGCTGGTCCTTCGCTGATCGTCGACCGCTCAGGTCAGCGCGTCGGACACCCTGCGCTGCGCCGGCCCGTCGTAGGTCCAGGTGCTGCTGCGCGGCAGCGGCCCCTTGATGCGCCCGCCCTGTTCGGTCTGCTCCCAAGCGTGGGCCAGGATGCCGACAGAGCGTGACAGGCAGAACAGCCCGCGCGCCAACGGCGCCGCGAAGCCGAGCTCGGCGTAGATCACCGCGGTCGCGCCGTCGATGTTCATCGGGATCGGCTTGCCCTTCTTCGCAGCAAGGTTGGCCTCCACCGCGCGGCCGATGGCCGCATAGCGGCCGCCGACCTCGCCCCGCGCTGCCGCCTCATCGACCAGCGCGAGCAGCGGTGCGCTGCGCGGATCGACCGGATGGAAGCGGTGGCCGAAGCCGGGGATCACCTTGCCGTGGGCGGCGACAAAGGCGTCCAGGCCGGCCTGCACCGCGCCCGCTTCGGACGCACCGGCGTCGATGCGCGCGGCGATGTCCAGGTACAGCTCGACCGCCTGCTCGCCAGCGCCGCCGTGCACATCGCCGAGCACGTTGACCGCCGACGCCATCGCGCTGTTCAGCCCGACGCCGCAGGTGGCGGCCATGCGCGCGATCGCGATGCTCGGGGCCTGCGGCCCGTGGTCGACCGCCGACATCAGCGCCGCTTCGAGCAACGCAGCCTGCGCCTTCGACGGCAGCTCGCCGCGTGTCATCAGCCAGATCATCTGCGCCAGGCCGACCCGCTGCGCGATCAATTCCTCGATCGGGTAGCCGCGGTAGCGAATGACGCCGGGCGTCATCTCGATGATCGAGGTGCGCCACCAGTCCTCGCCTTCGCGGTGGGCGGCGTCGGCTGCTGTGGTCGTGTCGGGCGTATTCATCGCAGTTTCTCCTTGGCGTTCAGACGACCTTCTCGGTCTTGAAGGCCGCGATCTCTTCGGCCGTGTAGGCCAGCTCGGCCAGGATCTCGTCGCTGTGCTGGCCCAGGGTCGGCGGCGGTGTCGCCACCGACGGCGCCTCCCCGTTGAGCTTGAAGCCGGTGCGCACGACGCGGATATCGCGGCCGACGCCCGGCACGTTCGCGAACGAGGCGATGAGGCCGCGGCCCTTGATCTGCGGATGCGCCAGCGCCTGCGGCACCGTGTACACCGGGCCGGCCGGCACGCCGGCCTCGTTCAGGCGCCGCCACCATTCGTCTGCCGAAGCGCCCGACATCGCGTCTTCGATCAGCGCGCGCAATTCCTCGCGGTGCTGCAGCCGCGCCTGGCGGTCAGCGAAGCGCGGGTCGACTGCCCAGCCGGGATGGCCGAGCACCTGGCACACCGCCTCGAACTGCTCCTGCTTGTTGGCGGCGATGTTGAGCAGGCCGTCGCCGGTGCGGAAGGTGCCCGACGGACTGGCGGTCACGTTGTCGTTGCCCAGCGGCTGCGGCGCGCGGCCGGCGATCAGGTGGTTCGAGACCGCCCAGCCCATGGTCGCCATCGCAGCTTCCAGCATCGACACGTCGATGAAGACGCCCTCGGTGCGCTGGCGGTCGGCCAGCGCCGCGGCCACCGCGAACGCGGCGGTGATGCCGCCGATGGTGTCGGCCACCGGGTAGCCGACGCGGTACGGCGCGTTCTCCGGTGCGCCGGTCACGCTCATGATGCCCGACATGCCCTGGATGATCTGGTCGTAGGCCGGCAGGTCGCGCAGCGGGCCGTCCTGGCCGAAGCCCGAGATCGCGCAATACACGAGCTTCGGGTTCTGCTTCATCAGCTCGGCATGGCCGACGCCCAGGCGGTCCATCACGCCGGGGCGGAAGTTCTCCATCACCACGTCGGCGCTGCGCACCAGGCGGCGGAAGATGTCCTTGCCCTTCGGGTGCTTGAGGTCGAGCGTGATCGAGCGCTTGCCGGGGTTCTGCGCCAGGAAGGACACGCCCATGTTGGCCTGGTTCAGCCCTTGGTCGGCGCCGAGCTGGCGCGCCAGGTCCCCGGTGCCGCGCGCCTCGACCTTGATCACGTCGGCGCCCATGTGCGCAAGCTGGTGGCAGGCGAAAGGGCCGGCCAGCACGTTCGTCAGGTCGAGCACGCGGATGCCGTGCAGCGGTTGGATGGCCATGCTGTTCTCCTTGCGGTTGTCCGTGCTGTTCTTCGGCCAGCCCGTTCAGTCTGCCTTGATGCCGGCCGCCTTGACGACCGCGCCCCAGCGCTGCATCTCGGCGTCGACGAGCCGGGCCGCCTGCGCGGGCGTGTTCGGCACCGGCTCCAGGCCCTGCTCGGCGAGGCGCTTGCGCCCTTCCGGCGAATTCAGCGCCTCGGCGAAGGCCTTGTTCAGCCTGTCGATCACCGGCTGCGGCGTGCCAGCCGGCGCGGCGAAGCCGACCCAGAAGTCCATCACCACCTTCGGCAGCCCGGCTTCGGGGGCCGCCGGCACGTCGGGCAACAGCGGCGAGCGCTTCTCGCTGGTGACCATCAGCGCGCGCAGCTTGCCCGACCTGATGTGCGGCAGCGCTGTCGGCAGCGACGTGACGAGCGCCTGCACCTGCCCGCCCATCAAGTCCTGCAGCACCGCGCCGGCACCCTTGTACGGCACGTGCACCAGGTCGATCTGCGCCTCGCGCTTGAACAGCTCCCCGCCCAGATGGGTGTTGGTGCCGTTGCCGCCGGAGCCGTAGTTCATCTTGCCCGGATGGGCCTTGGCATAAGCCATGAACTCCCGCACTGTCTTGGCGGGCACGTCCGGGTTGATGACCAGCACATGCGGCGCGGCAGCCGCGGTGATGACGTGTGCGAAGTCCCTTTTCGGGTCGAAGGGCTGCTTCGTGCCGAGGGCCGGCGCGATGGTGAACGACATCTCGGTGGTCAGCAGTGTGTGGCCGTCGGGCGCGGCGCGCGCCACCCCACCCCAGCCGATGTTGCCGCCGCCGCCGGCTCGGTTGTCGACGACCAGCGGCTGCCCGAGGGCGTTGCCGATCTGCGTCGTGACCAGGCGCGCCACGATGTCGGTCGTGCCGCCCACCGCGTAGGGCACGACCACGGTGACCGCCTTGTTCGGAAAGCCCTGCGCGAGGGCCGGGCCGGCGGTGGCGAGCAGAAGGGTCGTGGCAATCATCTGCCGGCGGGTCGGGGTGTTCATCATGGCGTCTCCTTGTGATGGGTGGTGCGCTGGGGTTTCAGTCGAGGCGGTAGACCCGCGCCGCCGTGCCCTGGAACAGGCTGAGGCGCTCGTCGGGGCTGCAGCCCGCCGTCAGCCGCTTGAAGGCGTTCCAGCCGACCGCATAGCTGTAGGAACCCTTGTCGACGGGGAAATTGCTTTCGAACATGCAGCGCGCGGCGCCGAAGGCCTCGATGCAGTGCTCGATCCACGGTTTCCAGGCGTGTGCGAGCTGCTGCGACGACGGCGGCGTCTGGCCCGCGTCGAAGCCGAAGCCGTTGATGCGCATGCCCAGCCCGCCCAGCTTGACGCAGACGTTCGGCAGCCGCGCCAGTTCGCGCATCGAAGCGCTCCAGCGCGCGAAGACCTCGTCGCGCCGGTCTGCGTAGGCGCCCGTCCTGACGACGCCGCCGCAGTGGTCGACGACGATGCTCGTGTCAGGAAAGGCCTGCGCGGTTGCGATCAGCTCGGGCAGTTGCGGGAAGAACAGCCAGGCGTCGTAGCTCAGGCCCAGCGGGGCGAGCTGCGCCAGACCGGCGCGGTAGGCAGCGTCCAGCAGCAGGCCCTGCGGCGCCGCGCTCAGCGGGTTGACGAGCGAGCTGTCGGCATCCCAGGCGCTGAGGTGCCGGATGCCGCGAAAGCGGCCACGGCCCGCTTCGATGTGCGCTTCAAGCACCTCGCGCACCGCTGCGCCGCGCCGCAGATCGGCATGGCCCACGATGCCGGCGGCCAGCTGCGGCGCGCCCGCCTCGGTTGCCCCGGTCGCCTCCGTCGTTTGCACCACGTACTCGGTCTCGCCCACCGGCTTCAGTTCGGCAGGGCCGTTGGTGCGGTAGCGCGTCATCGCCTGCACGTACACCGATGCGCGAACGGCGTGGCCGGAGCCGGTGTCCGCCAGGTAGTCGTCACGCAGATAGCGCCAGCCGGGCCGATCGTAGAAGTGGTGGTGCGCGTCGATGATCGCCAGCCCGGGCTCGAGGATGTCCTCGTGGTGGCGCTGCAACCAGTCTTCGCGCACCGGCAGGTAGTTGGGGCTCGACATGCCCGCAGTATGGGCAGAGCCGGACGCAAGACAAAGTGCCGTGATCTTTGATCACTTGATAATGAAACTATCAAGTTGAGGACTGCGCCGATGGACACGAGCTACCTCGGAACCTTCGTCCTGGTCGTCGAGTCGGGCTCCATGTCCGAGGCGGCGCGACGGCTCGAGTTGACGCCGGCCGCGGTCGCCCACCAGCTGCGGCTGCTCGAGCGCGAACTCGGCACGCGCCTCTTGACCCGGGCCGGGCGCACGGTGGTGCCCACCGAGGCCGGCCACCGGCTGGCGGACCGGGCCGCCAGCGTGCTGCGCGAGCTGCGCAACATCAAGGCTGCGATCAACGACGACGCCGCCGCCGGCGAGTTGCGGCTGGGTGCCATCAACACGGCGCTGCACAGCCTGATGCCCGAGGTTCTGGCCGGCTTCGTCAAGGTCCATCCCGATGCGCGGGTGGAGATCCGCTCGGCGCTGTCGGCAGAGCTCTACGATGCCGTGCTGCGCGGCGAGCTGGACGCGGCGGTCTGCCTGCACCCGCCCTTCGTGCTGCCCAAGACGCTGAGCTGGGAGCAGCTCTGCGAGGAGCCGCTGGTGGTGATGGCGCCGGCCCGGTGGGGTCAGCGCGAGGCGCACGCCTTGCTGCGCGAAGAGCCCTTCATCCGCTACAACCGGCTGCTCGGCGGTGGCAAGCAGGCCGACGCCTATCTGCGCAAGGCCGGGATCGTTCCCCGCGAGCGTTTCGAGCTCAGTTCGCTGCCGGCGATTGCAATGTTGGTCGACCGCGGCCTCGGCGTCTCACTGGCGCCCGATGCCTCGGTGCCGTGGTGGCGCGGTCTGCGCGTCGCGCGCTTGCCATTGGCGGAGCAGCCCTATCGCCGCCGCTTCGGCATCATCTGGCCACGCGCGTCCGTCAGGACCCGGCTGGTCCTGACGCTGGTCGAACAGGCACGCAAGGCAGTGTCACGATCCAATCTGCCGAGGTAGGCGCTTGAGCCATGAACGTCGGAAGACCTCGTCTCCAGAATGCCGCTACCCCGACGACCGAGCGTCCGGTTTCGATCATCAACCAGGCTGTCTGCTTCTGGCCGAAAGTGTGAGTCGGACCCGCTGCGGCGCCGAGCGCGGCCCGCGGGCCTGCCCCACCGCTTCAACAGCACCGGCGCGCTCCTAGCGCCGGCCCCGCCCTCTCACCTGCGCCAACGGCCGCTTCCCCTTCAGCTGCCGCTCGATGCCGTCATTGAGACTGCTGCGCAGCGCGATGACCTCTTCCAGGTGCCCGTACACCCCTGAAAACCGCAGGTCCAGCCACAGCCATAAGGTGCAGGCCCGCAGCGCCTGCTCCATGCGGTCGAGCCGGCTCGCGCCATCCACCGCGTCCAGAAACCAAGGCCGGCCGGCGCGGCCGGTGCGGGCGTGGCGGTGGCTCCAGTCCAGGAACTCGTCGACCTGGCCTTCGGTGCGCGTGTCCACCGGCGCCTGGGCGTAGATGAAACGTTCCTTCAGCGTGAGGGTACCGGCGCTCTTGTCCAGCTGCTCGGCCAGCTCCAGCATCTGCTCCAGTTCGGCGACCTGGAAATGCGCGTCGTCGAGCTTGAGCTGTTCCATGAACACGCCCAGCACGTCGCGCAGCTTTCCCTTGTTCAGGCGCGCAGCGATGGTGTCCACGTGCCAGCCATTCGGCGCCACCGGCGCCTTGAAGTCGGCCGGCGCGGTAGGCGTGCGCGGCAGCAGTTCCTTCAGCACGCGCAGCGCCGTGGGCTCGGCTTCCTTCAGCACGCCGACGAAGCCCTCTTCGTGGATGCCATAGCGCCCGGCGCGGCCGGCGATCTGGTGCACTTCGCTGTCGGTCAACTGGCGGTCACCCACGCCGTCGAACTTGCTCATGGTGCTGAAGAGCACGCGGCGGATGGGCAGGTTCAGGCCCATGCCGATGGCGTCGGTGGCGACAAGAATGTGCGATGCGCCGGTGGCGAAGCGCTCGGCCTCGCGTCGCCTCACTTCGGGCGGTAGCGCGCCGTAGATCACGCTGACGGGGTGGCCGGCGGCGGCGATCTGGTCGCGCAGCATCAGCACGTCGCGGCGGCTGAAGGCCACCACGGCGTCGCCCAGCAGCAGCTGTGCGATGGGCACCGGTTGCGGCAGCAGCTGCACATGCTGCTTGCGCGGGAAGTGGCGCACGGTGCAGCTTTCGCCGCACAGGCCGAGCAGGTTCTCGATGGCTCTGACGGCATCCGCGCTGCAGATGACGATGACTTCCTTGGCCGGCACGGCCACGATGGCCTGCGTCCAGGCCCAGCCGCGCGAGCTGTCGAAGATCATCTGCGCTTCGTCGATCACGGCCACGTCGATGGGCGTGTTGGTGCCCACCATCTC
>JANNFE010000326.1:0-9982 GCA_031379415.1 Betaproteobacteria bacterium
CAAAAAGAAAACGGGTTAGCCCCTTACGAAGCTAACCCGTTGATATTGTTGGCGGAGTGGACGGGACTCGAACCCGCGACCCCCGGCGTGACAGGCCGGTATTCTAACCAACTGAACTACCACTCCATGCGGTAGGCGGCATTCGAGCATTGCTGCCCCAAGCACCGCCAGGCTTGTGAACTCCTTGCGCACTGTGGCCAACCTGCGTTGGCGTCCCCTAGGGGATTCGAACCCCTGTAATCACCGTGAAAGGGTGGTGTCCTAGGCCTCTAGACGAAGGGGACTGTGCACTTCAAACCTGATCTTCATCTCTTGAACAGCGCTTGTCTGGTGGAGGTAAGCGGGATCGAACCGCTGACCTCTTGCATGCCATGCAAGCGCTCTCCCAGCTGAGCTATACCCCCCCGTTGGATGGTGACATCCAGCGCTGTTCAAGCGAGCCTAAGATTCTAGAACACTTTTCAGACGGCCCGCAATCTGGCCAGCACCGTCTGGCGTGGGAACAGGGCCAGCACGGCGTCGATGGAAGGCGTCTGCGCGCGCCCGCACACCAGCACGCGCAAGGCCGGTGCCAGTTGCGGCATCTTGAGCTGCTGCGCCGACAGGGTTTCCTTCATCGCCGCAGCGATGCTGGCCTTGTCCCAGTCGATCGTCGTGAAGCGTTCGCGCAGGCTGCGCAGGCCCGGCTTCACGGCTTCGGTGACATGGGCCAGCAGGTCTTCGTCGCGCGGGGCCACGGGCTTGAAGACCATCTCCACCCAGTCGGCCAGTTCCACGACCGTGCTGCAGCGCTCCTTGAAGAGTGCGCTGGCGCGTTCCAGCAAGTCCAGGTCAGTCACGTCCACGCCGCGGCCGGCGAGTTGCGTCTGCGTGAGTGCGGCCAGGCGAGCATCGTCCGCAGCCTTCATGTAGTGCGCATTGACCCAGGCCAGCTTGGCCGGATCCCACTGCGCGGGGCTCTTGGCGAGGTGGCTGCCGTCGAACCACTGCACCATCTGTTCGAGCGAAAAGATCTCTTCGTCGCCATGGCTCCAGCCCAGGCGCGCCAGGTAGTTGAGCATGGCCTCGGGCAGGTAGCCGGCGTCCTGGTCGGCGGTCACGCTGACGGCGCCGAGGCGCTTGCTGAGCTTCTGGCCGTCGTCGCCCAGGATGATGGGGCAGTGGCCGAACAGCGGCGGCGCCGAGTTCAGCGCGCGGAAGATGTTGATCTGCCAGGGCGTGTTGTTGATGTGTTCGTCACCGCGGAAGACGTGCGTGATGTCCATGTCCCAGTCGTCGATGACCACCGCGAAGTTGTAGGTGGGCACACCATCGGGCCGCAGGATGATGAGATCGTCGATCTCCTCGTTGCTGATGCTGATGGGGCCCTTGACCAGGTCGTCCCAGCTCACGCGGCCATCTGGCGGGTTGGCAAAGCGCACCACGGGCGGCACGCCGGGCGGAATGGGTGGCAGCACCTTGCCGGGCGCGGGGCGCCAGCGGCCGTCGTAGTGGGTCTTCTCGCCGCGCGCACGCTGCGCTTCGCGCATGGCGTCCAGTTCTTCAGGTGTGCAGTAGCAGGGGTAGGCGGTACCCATGGCCATCATCTGCTTGACCACCGCGTGGTAGCGCTCCAGGCGCTGCATCTGGTAGACCGGGCCTTCGTCGTAGTTCAGGCCCAGCCAGGCCATGCTGTCCAGGATCTGCTGCACGCTGTCCTGCGTGGAGCGGGCGACATCGGTGTCTTCGATGCGCAGCACGAACTCGCCGCCGAAGTGGCGCGCATAGGCCCAGGAATACAGCGCCGTGCGTGCCGTGCCCAGGTGCAGGAAGCCGGTGGGCGAAGGAGCGATGCGGGTGCGGATTTTCGGGTTCGTCATGCGATCTTCATGAGGCCGGCTCGCAGGTCGGTCTTCAGGTCTTCCACATGGTCCAGGCCGACGGCCAGGCGGATGAGGCCCTGCACGATGCCGGCCGACTGCCGCTGGGCTTCGCTCAGCCGGCCGTGCGAGGTGCTGGACGGGTGCGTGATGGTGGTCTTGGTGTCGCCCAGGTTGGCGGTGATGCTGCAGATGCGCGTGGCGTCGATGACGGCGAAGGCCGCATCGCGCCCGCCCTTCACCACGAAGGACAGCACCGCGCCACCCACACCGTTCTGCTGCGCCATCGCCAACGCATGCTGTGGATGCGAAGCCAGGCTCGGGTGATAGACACGCTCCACCGCCGGCTGCGCTTCCAGCCACAGCGCCATCTGCAAGGCGCGTTCGCTCTGCGCCTGCAGGCGGATGGCCAGCGTCTCCAGCCCCTTCAGCACCACCCAGGCGTTGAAGGGCGACAGGCTCATGCCGGCGCTGCGCATGGTGGGGACGAACTTCTCGTCGATCAGCGCCTCGGGCCCACACACCGCACCGGCGATGACACGGCCCTGGCCGTCCAGGTACTTGGTGCCGGAGTGGATGATCAGGTCAGCACCCAGCTTCACCGGCTGCTGCAGCGCCGGGCTGCAGAAGCAGTTGTCCACGGCCAGCAGCGCGCCACCGGCATGGGCAATCTCGGCGAGCGCTGCGATGTCGCACACCTCGGTGAGCGGGTTGCTCGGCGTTTCTGCGAACAGCAGCTTTGTGTTCGGCCGCATCGCCGCGCGCCACTGCGCCACCTCGGTCTGCGAGACGAAGCTCGTCGTGATGCCGAACTTGGCGAAGTCCTGGAACAGCTTGATCGTGCTGCCGAAGACGCTTTGCGAACAGACGATGTGGTCGCCGCTCTTCAAGAGCGACATCACGGTGATGAGGATGGCCGCCATGCCGCTGGCCGTGCCGATGCAGCCGCTGGTGCCTTCCATCGCCGCCAGGCGGCGCTCCATCATGGTGACCGTGGGGTTGCCGAAGCGGCTATAGACGAAGGCCTCCTCTTCGTTCGCGAAACGCCGCGCGGCGGTGGCCGCATCGGGGTGCACGAAGGAACTGGTGAGGTACAGCGCCTCGGCGTTTTCGCCGTATTGCGAAGGCGGCAGACCCTCGCGTACGGCCAGCGTGTCCAGACGCGCGTCTTCGGGCAGGTCCACGCGCGGGATGCCCGGCACAGCGCTTGTCATTCCTCGGCCCCCTGCAGCGCCAGCCGCGAACGGTGGCCGCCGTCTTCCTCATCGAACTGCAGTCTGCGTTGTGCTTCCATGGTGGCGAAGTCATCGGCGGTGACGTCGCCGGTGATGTAGCGGCCGTCGAAGCAACTGGCCTCGAAGCTGGCGATCTTGGGGTTCAGCGCCGCCACCACGCGCTTCATGGCGTCGACGTCCTTGTAGATCAGCTGGTCGGCGCCGATGAAGACGCGGATCTCTTCCACGCTGCGCCCGTGGGCGATCAGCTCGTCCTTGGTCGGCATGTCGATGCCATAGACGTTCGGAAAGCGCACCGGCGGCGCGGCGCTGGCCAGGTAGACCTTGCGCGCGCCGGCCTCGCGCGCCATCTGCACGATCTCCTTGCTGGTGGTGCCGCGCACGATGCTGTCGTCCACCAGCAGCACGTTGCGGCCCTTGAACTCCATGCCGATGGCATTGAGCTTCTGGCGCACGCTTTTCTTGCGCACCGCCTGCCCGGGCATGATGAAGGTGCGGCCCACGTAGCGGTTCTTCACGAAGCCTTCGCGGTAGGGCTTGCCCAGGCGGTGCGCCAGCTGCATGGCGCTGGGGCGGCTGCTTTCGGGGATGGGGATGACGACGTCGATCTCCGAAGGCGGCAGCGTCGAGATCACCCGCTGGGCCAGCGTCTCGCCCATGTTCAGCCGCGCGTGGTAGACCGAGATGCCGTCCAGCACCGAGTCGGGCCGCGCCAGGTAGACGTACTCGAACATGCAGGGGTTCAGCGTCGGGTGCTCGGCGCATTGCCGTGCATGGATGTGGCCTTGCAGGTCGACGAAGATGGCCTCGCCGGGAGCCACGTCGCGCACCAGCTTGTGGCCCGTGCCTTCCAGCGCCACCGACTCGCTGGCCACCATCACGTCACGGCCGCCATCGGTCAGGCCTTCGCCGAAGCACAAGGGGCGGATGCCGTAGGGGTCGCGGAAAGCCAGCAGCCCGTGCCCGGCGATCAACGCGATGACGGCATAGGAGCCCTTGATGCGCCGGTGCACGGCTCCTACGGCCTTGAACACGTGCTCGGCTGTCAGCGGCAAATCGCGCGCCACCAGTTCCAGCTCGTGCGCCAGCACGTTGATGAGGACCTCGGTGTCGCTCTCGGTGTTGATGTGGCGGCGGTCGATGTCGAAGAGCTCAGCCTTCAGCGCCGGCGCATTCGTCAGGTTGCCGTTGTGCACGAGCACGATGCCGTAGGGCGCGTTGACGTAGAAGGGCTGCGCCTCTTCTTCGCTGTAGGCGTTGCCGGCGGTGGGATAGCGGCATTGGCCCAGGCCCACCTGCCCGGGCAGGCTGCGCATGTTGCGCGTGCGGAAGACGTCGCGCACCATGCCGCGCGCCTTGTGCATGAAGCACTTGGTGCCGAGCATGGTGACGATGCCGGCCGCGTCCTGGCCGCGGTGCTGCAGCAGCAGCAGCGCGTCGTAGATCAGCTGGTTGACGGGGGCCCGGGAGATCGCGCCGACGATGCCGCACATGGTGTTGTGGTGTCCTTGGGTTTGCGGGGTTCAGGCCGGCAGGTGGCGCGCCGCGGCCTCGGGCAAGAGCGGCTTCAGCACGTTGAGCGACGTCTGCAGCCAGCGCGGGCCCTGGGCCTGGCGCCACGCCGTGGATTGTGCGGCCGGCGTCAGACCCACGACCGTGGCCACGGCCAGCAAAAGCACCAGCCCGCGCAGCATGCCGAAGCCGGCGCCGAGCAGGCGGTCGGGCACCGACAGGGGCGTGGCGTGGATGAGCATGCGGATGAGCTTGGCCAGCAAGCCCCACACCACCAGCGCGGCAATGAAGCACAGCGCAAAGGCGGCGCCCAGGTTGAGCGCCGAGCCGGGCACCCCGACGGGCAGCTCCGGCGCCAGCCAGGGCGCGGCCCATTGCGCGGCGAACCAGGCCACCACCCAACCCGCCAGCGAAAGGCATTCGAAGACGAAGCCGCGCACCAGACCGATGATCACTGAAACCACCAGCACCGCCAGCAGCGTCCAGTCCACCCAGTGCAGGCTGTGGACGAGTTCCATCACAGCGTCAGGATCGCGGCCGGCAGGCCGGCGCGCTTGAGCTTGCTGGCGGCGGCATCGGCTTCGTCGCGCGTGGCATAAGGCCCCAGGCGAACGCGTGTGCGCGGCTTGCCTTCGGCCTCGATGACCTGGGTGTAGGTCTTCAGGCCCAGCTTCTCGACCCTGGCTCGCGCCTCGCGCAGTGTCGCGGCGTCGGTGAAGGCGCCCACCTGCACGACATAGCGGCCAGCGCTGGCGGCGGGCGCGGGTGCCGGCGGAGCCACGACGGCAACGGGTTTGGGTGGCGCTGCGGGCTCGGGATCGGGCTTCGACGCCAGTGCCGCCGGTGCCGCGGCCACCACGGGCGCCGAGGCACGCGGTGACGGCGCTGGCACGACGGATGCAGAGATGGGAGCAGCGGGCGGGGGGGCCGCCGCAATCTCGTTGCCGGCGTCCGCTGGCACCGCGGGCAGCGGCGCCGGCTTCGGAGGTGGGCCCGTGCGCAGCGGCGCAGCGGGCTCGCGTGCGGGGGTCTCGATGGGCGTGTCCAGCGGCAGCGGCCGCGGCTCGGTCTCGAAGAGCACCGGGAAGCCGATCACGCCCACGGCCAGCAACACCACCGCGCCCACCAGCCGGCGGCGCGCGCGCACGCGCGCGGCGGCCACCGCGTCGTCGTCCCCCGGCATGGGTGGGCGCTTGCGCGGGGCCGCCGGTTCGGCCCCGGGCTTGGGATGCAGGAAACGCAGACGCATGCGGCTGTTCGGGGGGTGCCGGCGCGGCGCGCCGAGGGTTCAGCCGACGTGGGCGGCCGTCAGCCGGGGCAGGCCTTCCTGGAGCACGCCGCCCACGGTGTAGAAGGACCCGAAGACCACGATTCTATCGGCGGGGTCTGCCGCAGCCGCCGCCACGCGCAAGGCCGCGGCCGGGCTGGCGTGGGTGTGCACTTGCACGTCGGTGCGCGTGGCCGCCGCGGCCCGCACCAGCGTGGCCAGGGCCTCGGCGCTGGCGGCGCGCGCGGTGGGCAGCGCACAGCAATGCCAGACGTCGACCAGCGGCAGCATCCTGTCGACGAGGCCGGCGATGTCCTTGTCGGCCATGGCGCCGAACACGGCATGCGTGCGCGGGAAGAAGCCCATCGCGTCGAGGTTCAGCGCCAACGCCGCCACGGCTTGCGGGTTGTGCGCCACGTCCAGCACCAGCGCCGGCTGGCCGGGCACGATCTGGAAGCGGCCGGGCAGTTCCACCAGCGCCAGGCCGGTGCGAATGGCCTGCGCGGTGATGGGCAGCCTGCTGCGCAGCGACTCCAGCGCGGCGATGGCGCCGGCCGCGTTCAGCAACTGGTTGGCGCCGCGCAGCGCCGGGTAGCTCATGCCGTGGTAGCGCCGACCACGGCCGCTCCAGCCCCACTGCTGGCGGTCACCGGCATGGTTGAAGTCGCGACCCACGAGCCACAGGTCGGCGCCGATGCGCTCGGCGTGTTTCACCACGCTGTCCGGCGGCAGCGGGTCGCTCACGATGGCCGGCTTGCCCGGCCGCATGATCTGCGCCTTCTCGGCGCCGATGCTTTCACGGTCGGGCCCCAGCCATTCCATGTGGTCGAGCGCGATGCTCGTGATGACGGCGCAGTCGGTGTCGAAGGCGTTGACGCTGTCGTAGCGGCCGCCCAGGCCGACTTCCAGGATCACCACGTCCAGCGGCGCCAGCGAGAGCAGCCGCGCAATGGCCAGCGTGCTGAACTCGAATTGCGTCAAAGTGATGTCGCCGCGTGCGGCTTCCACGGCCGCGAAGTGCGGCGCCAGCTCGTCGGCGGCCACGGGTGCGCCGTTGACGCGGCAACGTTCCTCGAAGTGCACCAGCTCGGGCTTCTGGTACAGACCCGTGCGATAGCCGGCATGGCGCGTGATGCTTTCCAGCATCGCGCAGGTGCTGCCCTTGCCGTTGGTGCCGGCCACCGTGATGACGGGCACCGTGAAGTGGATGGCCAGCCGCCGCGCCACCTCGGCGGTGCGCTCCAGCGACAGGTCCATGGTCTTCGGATGCATGGCCGCGCAATGCGCGAGCCAGTCCGCCAGCGTCTGCGGGGTCTTCAAGCCACGGCGTCGGCGCTCTGCCGCTGCAACATCGCCAGCACGCGCGCGATGGTCGGCCGCAACTGGCGGCGATCGCAGATCATGTCCAGCGCGCCCGTGCCGAGCAGGAACTCGCTGCGCTGGAAGCCTTCGGGCAACTTCTCGCGCACGGTGTTCTCGATGACCCGCGGGCCGGCAAAGCCGATCAGCGCCTTGGGCTCGGCGATGACGACATCGCCCACGAAGGCAAAGCTGGCCGAGACACCGCCCATCGTGGGGTCGGTGAGCACGCTGACGTAAGGCAGCTTCGCCTTCGACAGCCGCGTCAGCGAGGCGTTCGTCTTCGCCATCTGCAGCAGGCTCAGCAGCCCTTCCTGCATGCGCGCACCGCCCGTGGCGGCGAAGCTGACGAAAGGCACCTTCTGCTCGATGGCGGCTTCGACCCCGCGCACGAAACGTTCACCGACCACGCTGCCCATCGAGCCGCCCATGAACTCGAACTCGAAACAGGCGGCGACCAAGGGCACGCTCATCACCGCGCCGCCCACCACCACCATGGCGTCGGTCTCGCCGGTGGCTTCGAGGGCGGCCTTCAGGCGTGCCGGGTACTTCTTGCTGTCCTTGAACTTCAGCGGGTCGACGGGCATCACCTCCTGCCCGATCTCCCAGCGGCCTTCGGGGTCAAGGAAAGCGTCCAGGCGTGCGCGCGCGCCAATGCGGTGGTGGTGGTCGCACTTGGGGCAGACGTTGAGGTTCTGCTCCAGGTCAGTCTTGTAGAGCACGGTCTCGCACGAGGGGCATTTGATCCACAGCCCTTCCGGCACGTTGCGCCGTTCAGCCGGATCGGTGGGCTGAATCTTGGGCGGCAGCAGTTTTTCGAGCCAGCTCATGCAATCTCCTCAAGCGTCCAGTGCAGCGCGTATCTCGGCCATGAAGGTCTTGGCCGCAAGGGGCGCATTCTCGCGCGTCTGGGTTTCCAGAATCTGGATCAGCCGCGAGCCGATGACCACCGCGTCGGCTGCCTGCGATATGGCACGGGCCGTGGCCGCGTCGCGGATGCCGAAGCCCACGCCCACCGGCACACTGACATGCTGGCGGATGCGCGGCACCATCTCCGCTACCGCAGCGGTGTCCAGGTGCCCCGCGCCGGTCACGCCCTTCAGCGACACGTAGTAGACGTAGCCGCTGGCGATGCGGCCCACTTCCTTCATGCGCTGTTCGGTGCTGGTGGGGGCGAGCAGGAAGATGAGGTCGAGGCCGACCGACTTCAACTTCGCGGCGAAGGCTTCGCATTCCTCGGGCGGGTAGTCCACCACCAGCAGGCCATCGACGCCGGCTTCGCGGGCTGCGGTGATGAAGGCGCTGCCTTCACCAGGACGACCTTCGCGCTGGTCGTAGCGTTCGATGGGGTTGGCATAACCCATCAGCACCACCGGCGTGTGGCTGTTGCCCTTGCGGAACTCGCGCACCATGGCCAGCACCTGCGGCGCGCCGATGCCGCGCGCGCGCGCGCGCTCGCTGGCCTTCTGGATCACCGGGCCGTCGGCCATGGGGTCGCTGAAGGGCACGCCGAGCTCGATGATGTCGGCGCCGCCGTCGGCCAGGGCCTGCATGATCTGCGGCGTGAGGTCGACAAACGGGTCGCCCGCCGTGACGTAGGGGATGAGCGCCTTGTGACCTTGCGCCTTCAATGCGTCGAGCGTGGCTTGAATCCGGCTCATTGCTTCACCTGCTGACCACGGCAAGAAGGCCGGCAGAAGAACTCAGCGCCAGAGAGATCGGCCACGGTACCGATGTCCTTGTCGCCGCGGCCACTCAGATTGACCAGCAGGTGCTGGTCAGGCTTCAGGGTCGCGGCCAGCTTCATCGCATAGGCGACGGCATGGCTGGATTCGAGCGCCGGGATGATGCCTTCGGTGCGGCACAGGCGGTGGAAGGCAGACAGCGCCTCGCCATCCTCGATGGCCACGTACTCGGCGCGGCCGATGTCCTTCAGGTAGGCATGCTCGGGGCCGACGCCGGGGTAGTCCAGGCCGGCGCTGATGCTGTGCGTCTCGGTGATCTGGCCGTTGTCGTCCTGCAGCAGGTAGGTGCGGTTGCCGTGCAGCACGCCCGGCGTGCCTGCCGACAGCGAAGCCGCATGTTTGCCGGTGGAGAGGCCCTGCCCCGCCGCTTCCACGCCGATGAGGCGCGTGGCCTCAAACGGGATGTAGGGGTAGAACATGCCCATCGCGTTGCTGCCGCCGCCGACGCAGGCGATCACGGCATCGGGTTGGCGGCCAATTTGTTCCGGCATCTGCACGAGGCATTCGTCGCCGATGACACGCTGGAAGTCGCGCACCATCATCGGATACGGGTGCGGGCCGGCCACGGTGCCGATGATGTAGAAGGTGTTCTCGACGTTCGTCACCCAGTCGCGCAGCGCCTCGTTCAGCGCGTCCTTCAGCGTCTTGCTGCCGCTTTCCACCGGCACCACGGTGGCGCCCAGCAGATGCATGCGGTAGACGTTGGGGCTTTGGCGCTTGATGTCTTCGCTGCCCATGTAGACCACACACTCCATGCCGTAGCGCGCGCAGATGGTGGCCGTGGCCACGCCGTGCTGGCCGGCGCCGGTTTCGGCAATCACGCGCGGCTTGCCCATGCGGCGCGCCAGCAGCGCCTGCCCGATGGTGTTGTTGACCTTGTGCGCGCCAGTGTGGTTGAGGTCCTCGCGCTTGAGGTAGATCTGGGCGCCCCCCTGCTCACGACTCATGCGTGCCGCATGGTAGACGGGGGAAGGGCGTCCCACGAAATGGGCCAGTTCATACTGG
>JANNFE010000328.1:0-23909 GCA_031379415.1 Betaproteobacteria bacterium
GGGCAAGGCTGCTTGGCGGCCGCGAACCAGCGCAGCGTCTGCAGGCGCGAGGCCAGGCGCAGCAGCACCACGCGCAGGTCGCGGCTGAAGGCCAGCAGCATCTTGCGCACGCGTTCGGTCTGCAGTTCGCGCTGGCCTTCCACCACGTGCGCGGCGCGTGCCGCGCGCTGGATCTGCACCAGCTTGCGCGTCAGCGTCACCAGGCTGGCATAGCTCTCGCCGAAGGCCTTGTGCACGACCTCTTCGGGCCGGGCCAGGTAGTCGCCGGCATAGACGAGGTAGGCCGCCGCACACAGTGCCGGACCGCCACCGATGGCCCGCAGCACGGCGGCCGTGCCGTCGGCATGGGCCAGCGCGTCTTCGCCGGTGTCCAGCGTTTCGCCGGCCAGCAGCGGCTCGGCGAAGGCGCGCGCGCGCTGCACCGGGTCGCCCTCCTCGGGCCCGTCGCGCGCTGGCGCCATGCCCGCGCTGGCCAGGTGGACGATGGCGGCCGCACCTTCCGGTGCCGCCGCCGCCGCCTTGGTCTTCATGCGGCCCGCATCATGCGACCTTCACCCGGCTTGCAGGAACTCGCGCACCACGGCGCGCTGCTCGGCGGCCACCAGCGTGGGCGCATGGCCGACGCCGGGCAGTTCATGCAGGCGCGCGCGTGGGCCGCGCTGCGTCATGGCCATCGCGGTGTCGTGCGACAGCAGGTCGGAGTCGGCGCCGCGCAGCAGCAGCGTGGGCGCGGTGATGGCATCGTAGGCCTGCCAGAGCAGCGCTTCGCCAGCCGCCGCGATCTGTGGCGTGATGCTGCGCAGCGGCACGGCGATGGCGGGGTCGTAGTGCGACTTCCAGCCGTCGCCATCGGGCACCAGCTGCGGTCTCGTCAAGGCCAGCCACTGCTCGCGCGCATGGGGGCCGAAACCCTGCGAGATGGCCCACAACGCGTCGGCCGCCTCGTCCACCGTGCGCCAGTGCGCCGGCATGCCGAGGTAACTGCCGATGCGCTGCATGGCCACCGGCTGGATGGTCGGGCCCACGTCGTTGAGCACCAGTCGCCGCACCGGCGAATTCTGCAGCGCCGCCAGCCCCAGGCCGATGAGACCGCCCATCGATGTGCCCACCCAGTCCACCTGCTCCACGCCCAGGCGCGCGATGAGCGTCACCATGTCGGCCACGTAGGCCGGGATGGCGTAGCCCGCAGGATCCTGCAACCAGTCCGACCGGCCGCGGCCCACCACGTCGGGGCAGACCACGCGCCAGTCGCTGGCCAGGTCCTGCGCCAGGGTGTCGAAGTCGCGGCCCTGGCGCGACAGCCCGTGCACGCACACCAGCACGCGCGGGTGGGCCGGGTCGCCCCACTCCACATAGGCCATGCGGTGCAGTCCGCGTGCACCCAGGCACTTCACGGTACCGGTTCTGGGGTTCGTCATGGTGGGTTCAGACAGCGCTGGATAATCTGCTCATCGTATCAACGCCCCACAGGAGCCCGCTTCATGCTGAACGGAAAGACTGCCCTCGTCACCGGGTCCACCAGCGGCATCGGTCTGGGCATTGCCAAGACGCTGGCGCTGCACGGTGCCCGCGTCATGATCAACGGCTTCGGCGACGTGCAAGGCGCGCTGGCCCACGTGCGCGAGCACGACGCCGGCGTGGTCTACCACGGCGCCGACATGTCCAAGCCGGCCGAGATCGAGGACATGGTGCGCAGTTGCGAAGCGCAATTGGGCAGCTGCGACATCCTGGTCAACAACGCTGGCATCCAGCACGTGGCGCTGGTGGAAGACTTCCCGGTGGAAAAGTGGGACGCCATCATCGCCATCAACCTCAGCTCGGCGTTTCACGCCATGCGCGCGGCGCTGCCCGGCATGAAGCAGCGCAACTGGGGCCGCATCGTCAACATCGCCTCGGCCCATGGTCTGGTGGCCAGCCCGGCGAAGAGCGCCTACGTGGCGGCCAAACACGGCATCGTGGGCCTGACGAAGTCGGCTGCCCTGGAAAGTGCGCTGACCGGCGTGACGGTCAACGCTGTCTGCCCCGGCTGGGTGCTCACACCGCTGGTACAGAAGCAGGTGGACGCCAAGGCCACAGCCGAAGGCGTGAGCAACGAAGAGGCGAAGAAGCGGCTGCTGGCCGAGAAGCAGCCCTCGCAGCAGTTCACGACGCCCGAGGAGCTGGCCGAGCTGGTGGTCTTCCTGTGTTCGCCCGCAGCGCAGAACGTGCGCGGCGTGGCCTGGGCGGTGGACGGCGGCTGGACGGCGCAGTAGGGCCGAGCGCTGGGCCGCCCCAAGCCGGCCCGCGCCCCCTCGGGGGGCCGCTCGACGGTTCCGTCGAGCGCGCGGTCAGAGTCTGCTTCATTTCATCTGCACGCTGCCGCTGACGCTGGCCGTCACGGTGGCCTTGCCGGCCTCCACCGGCAGCGCGCTGTCTTCGGCCATCGCCGCCGAGGCGCGCGCGCGCAGCATCAGTTGCGGCTGCGGCATGCTGGCGTCGGCGCTCACGCTCACCTCACGCACCGTGTAGCCGGCAAAGCCGAATTGCTTGCTCACGGCATCGGCGCGGGCGCGGAAGCGATCGATGGCCTGTGCGGCCACGTCGCCTTCCACCTTCTGCCGCGCCTCGCGCGACAGCGACCAGCCGACGCGGGCGATGGTCAGCGTCTGCACCTTCGCCGTCAGCGCGGCGATGGTCGGCGCGTCGCGCCCTTCCACCACCAGTTCGGTGCTGCCCTGCCAGCCGCTGAGGCCGCCCTTGGGGTTGTAGCGCGGGTTGAGCGAGAAGCCACCCGTCTGCACCTCTACCTGCCCGGGCCTGGCGGCCTTGCGGGCTTCGGTCAGCGCCGCATCCAGCGCCGTCTTCAACTGGCTTTGCACCAGCGCGGCATCCGTGCCTTCGCGGGTGGTGGAGAAGACGACGGTGAGCCAGTCCTTGACCACTTCCACGGTGGCGCTGGCCTGCAGGCTGACCACGTTCTGCGGTGGCGGCAGGGTCTGGCCGAGCGCAGGAGCGGCCAGTGCGGCCCAGCCCAAGGCCATTGCGAGAGAAAGGCGTGTCATCGGGTGTCCTGTGCAAGGGTCAGGCCGTTGCTGCCGACGGCGGCAAACCGGTAACTGTCAGCTGCGGAAATGGGCATCGCGCATCATCCGCCGAAAGACTTGTAACAGATGGTCAGACCGCACCGACTCGCGGGTCACCAGACCCCCACAATGTGGCTGTTACAAATAGGGAGTTGCCCATGACCACCACCGCCAATGCGCGTGCCGACCGCATCGTCGTCGTCGACGATGACGCCCGCATCCGCGACCTGCTGCGGCGCTACCTGGCCCAGGAGGGCTTCGACGTGCTGCTGGCCGAAGACTCCAAGGCCCTGAACCGCGTGCTCACGCGCGAGACCGTCGACCTCATCGTGCTCGACCTCATGCTGCCGGGCGAAGACGGCTTGAGCATCTGCCGCCGCCTGCGTGCTGCCAACGACCAGACGCCGATCATCATGCTCACCGCCAAGGTGGAGGACGTCGACCGCATCGTCGGCCTGGAAGTCGGCGCCGACGACTACCTGCCCAAACCCTTCAACCCGCGCGAACTGCTGGCCCGCATCCACGCCGTGCTGCGCCGCCGGCCGGCGCCCGAAGCACCAGGAGCGCCTTCGAAAGAAGCGCAGACCGTGACCTTCGGCCCCTTCGAGTTCGACCTCTCGCTGCGCCGCCTGTCGAAGAACGGCGAGCAGATCGCGCTGACCACTGGCGAATTCAGCATGCTGAAGGCGCTGGTGCGCCACCCGAGGCAGCCGCTCAGCCGCGACAAGCTGGCGCAACTGGCACGCGGCCGCGAGTTCGAACCCTTCGACCGCAGCCTGGACGTGCAGATCTCGCGCCTGCGCAAGATGCTGGAGCCCGACCCGGCCCAGCCGCGCTACATCCAGACCGTCTGGGGCGTGGGCTACGTGTTCGTGCCCGACGGCGCGAATTGAGCCCGTTCTCCCACTAACAGCCTGCAGTGGCACGACGCAAGAAGCTCAGGTTCAGCGCCCCGGGCTTCAGCCTCTTCTGGCGCACATTCTTCCTGCTGGCCATTCTGCTGGCGGGTGGCGTCTTCGCGTGGCTGCAGACCCTGCGTGCACTGGAATTCGAACCGCGGGCCATGCAGGCCGCGCAGCAGACCGCGGGCCTGGTGAACCTGGCGCGTGCCGCGCTCACCACCGCCGACGGCATCAACCGCGTGGCTTTGCTGAAGAGCCTGGCCAGCAAGGACGTCACCCGCGTGACGCCGCGCGAACCGGCCGACCGTTGGGAGAGCTTCGAGGTCGACCGCTTCAGTCGCCGTGTCAGCCAGGAACTGCGCACCGCGCTAGGACCGGATGCCGTGGTGGCGCGCAGCGTCAATGGCACGCCCGGCATGTGGGTGGGCTTCTCGATCGACCGCGACCGCTACTGGCTGCAGGCCGAATCGGCCCACGCCAGCGCCATCAACCGCGAGACCTGGCTGATCTGGATCGGCATCGCGCTGCTGGCCACGCTCTTCGGGTCGGTGGGGATCGCCAGCCTCATCAACCGGCCGCTGAAGCAGCTGTCCTTTGCGGCCAGCCGCATCCGCGAAGGCGATCTCGACTCACGCCTGGACGAGAACACGCTGACGAGCGAGATCCGCGAGGTCAACATGGGCTTCAACCGCATGGCGCGTGAACTGGCACGCGTGGAGGAAGACCGCGCGGTGATGCTGGCCGGCATCAGCCACGACCTGCGCACGCCGCTGGCGCGCCTGCGCCTGGAAACCGAAATGAGCGTGGAGGACGACGAGGCCAAGCGCAACATGGCGATGGACATCGACCAGCTCGACGCCATCATCGACAAGTTCATGGACTACGCGCGCCCTGGTGAAACGCAGTTGCGCCCGGTGAACGTGGCGCAGCTGATCGACCGCGAGGCCTCGGTGTTCCGCGACCCGACGCAGATCCGCATCAGCTCGCGCGTGGCCATGGAACTGGCGGTGATGGCCGACGAGACCGAGCTCGGCCGCGTCTTCCTGAACCTGTTCGAGAACGCGCGCCGCTACGGACGCGGCACCTACACCGGCTTGGCCGAGGTGCAGGTCACGTTCCAAAAGACGGGGCCCTGGGCCATCATCAGCGTGCGCGACAGCGGCCCCGGCGTGGCGCCAGAAAAGCTGCCGCAGCTCACCACGCCCTTCTTCCGCGGTGACGCCGCGCGCACGGCGGCCACCGGTGCCGGCCTGGGCCTGGCCATCGTCGACAAGGCCATGCATCGCATGGGTGGCAGCCTGGAACTGGCCAATGCACCCGACGGCGGCCTGGTGGCGCACCTGCGCCTGCGCCGCGCCCATCCCGACGAGCCACCGCGGCCAGCGCCGCAGCCGCTGCCCCGCCCCATGCCGCGGCCGGCGCCGCGGCGCTGAAGGCGCTCAGCCCGCGCTGCACAACAGCAGGCAGACGGCACGCGCCTCGATGGCGCGGCCCTCGCCCACCGGGCCCATCTTCTCGGCTGTCTTGGCCTTCACGTTCACCGCGCCTTCGTCCAGGCCCAGCGCGGCGGCGATGCGCGCACGCATGGCCGGAATGTGCGGCGCCATCTTCGGTGCCTGGGCGACGATGGTGCTGTCGATGTTGGCGATGGCCCAGCCGGCGGCGGCCACGCGGCGCGCGGCTTCCTGCAGCAGCACCACCGAATCGGCACCCTTGAACTGCAGGTCGGTGTCCGGGAAGTGCTGGCCGATGTCACCCAGGCCGGCGGCGCCGAGCAGCGCGTCGGTGATGGCATGCAGCAGCGCATCGGCATCGGAATGGCCGAGCAGGCCGTGGCTGTGCGGGATGGTCACGCCGCCCAGCACCAAGGGCCGGCCGGTGACGAGGGCGTGGGTGTCCCAGCCTTCACCGATCCGGAAACTGGGCATGCCCTGAGGGTTCATCGTGTCTCCAGCAGCCGCCGGGCGAGCGCGAAGTCGGCCGGCCAGGTGAGTTTGAGGTTCTCGATCTCGCCGCGCACCAGCAGCGGTGCGTGGCCCAGCAGCTCGATGGCGCTGGCTTCGTCGGTGACGGCGTCGCCCGCCGCCGCCAATGCCAGCTGCAGCAGACCCAGGCGGAACATCTGCGGCGTCTGCGCCAGCCATTTGTCGCGGCGGTCCAGCGTCTGCATGGCGCGCTCGCCCTGGGCCTGCTTTAGCGTGTCGGCCAGCGGCATCGCGAGCAGGCCACCCACCTCGTCCTGGCGGCAGGCCTCGATCAGGCGGGTGACGAGTTCAGGCCGGATGAGGCAGCGTGCGGCGTCGTGCACCAGCACCCAGTCGGCGTCGATGGCGCCCTTGGTGCGCAGCGCGCGCAGGCCGGCGGCCACGGTCTCGGCGCGCGTGGCGCCGCCCGTGCGCGAGACCCAGCCGGTGAATCCTTCGACACAGGTTTCGAAGCGTGTGTCCTCGGGCGCCAGCACCACCATGATGCGGCGGATGCGCTTGACGGCGGCCAGCGCCTGCAGCGTGTGCGCCACCACCGCCTGCCCGGCCAGTGGTGCGTACTGCTTGGGCGCGCCCGTCTCGGCACGCGAGCCAACACCGGCACAAGGCACCAAGGCATAACAACGTGAAGGCGCCGGCATGCGGTGGATTCTAGAATCGTGCCGTTCACGCCCCACCGCACCCGCGGCGGGGCGCATTGCTTTTTCTGCTCCCGATGCAACTCCCGAACATTGCGCCCGGCAAGCGCTACACGCTGCCGCGCCCCACCGGTTCTGCCGACGCCCTGCTGCTGGCCAGGCTGGGCCGCCGCCATGCCGACGCGAAGCAACTGCTGTCCGTCTTCACCGCCGAGCCGGCCGACTGCAACCGCCTGGCCGACGAACTGCCCTTCTTCGAGCCCGGCTTGCGCGTGGCCGTGTTCCCCGACTGGGAGACGCTGCCCTACGACACCTTCAGCCCGCACCAGGACCTCATCTCCGAGCGCCTGGCCACGCTGTGGCGCATCCGCGAGGGCGATGTCGACGTGGTGCTGCTGCCGGCGAGCACGGCGCTCACGCGCATCTCGCCGCCCTCTTTCCTGGCCGGCACCACCTTCCACTTCAAGCAGAAGAGCCGGCTCGACGAAGCCCGGCTGAAGGCGCAGCTCACACTGGCCGGCTACCAGCACGTGAGCCAGGTGGTGAGCCCGGGTGAATACGCGGTGCGCGGCGGCCTCATCGACCTGTTCCCGATGGGCAGCCTGGTGCCCTACCGCGTGGACCTTTTCGGCGACGAGGTCGACAGCATCAGGACCTTCGACCCCGACTCCCAGCGCAGCCTCTACCCCGTGCCGGAAGTGCGCCTGCTGCCGGGCCGCGAGTTCCCCATGGACGAGGCGGCGCGCAAGGCCTTCCGCGCGCGCTGGCGCGAACAGATCGACGGCGACCCGACGCGCTGCCGCATCTACAAGGACATCGACCAGGGTCTTGCCGGCGGTGGCATCGAGTACTACCTGCCCCTGTTCTTCGACACGCCGGGCACCATCTTCGACTACCTGGGCGAACGCGCCGCCCTGGTGCTGCACGGCAAGGTCGACGAAGCGCTGGAGCGCTGGTGGGTCGACACGCGCGACCGCCACCGCTTCCTGCAGCACGACCCCGAGCGCCCCATCCTGCCGCCGGCCACGCTGTTCATGCCGGCCGAGGAGTTCTTCCAGCGCACGCAGCCACACGCCACGCTGGCCGTGCGAGGTGGCGAACCCGTGGAGTGGGCACGCCCGCTGCCCGACCTGAGCGTCGACCGCGGCGCCACCGAGCCGCTGGGGCTGCTGCAGAAGCACATCGACAGCACCGGCCACCGCGTGCTGCTGGTCGCCGAAAGCGACGGCCGCCGCGAAAGCCTGCTGGAACTGCTGCGCGACCACGGCATCCGGGTGCCGGCGATGGCCTCGCTGGAGGAGTTCATCACCGGCCCCGAGAAGGTGGCCATCGCCACCACGCCGCTGGCCGAAGGCTTCCACTGGTTCGAACCTGAGGCCAAGATCAGCGTCCAGTTCGTCACCGAGACCGAGCTCTTCGCCACCACGCCACAGGCGCGCAAGCGGCGCAAGCAGGAACAGGTGAGCAGCGTCGACGCGCTGATCAAGGACCTGTCGGAGCTGAAGGTCGGCGACCCGGTGGTGCACCTGAACCACGGCATCGGCCGCTACCAGGGCCTGAAGCACATCGACCTGGGCGAAGGAAACAGCGAGTTCCTGCACCTGGAATACGCCGACAAGGCCACGCTCTACGTGCCGGTGGCGCAGCTGCACCTCATCAGCCGCTACACCGGCGTCAGCGCCGACGAAGCGCCGTTGCACAAGCTGGGCTCGCCGCAGTGGGACAAGGCCAGGCGCAAGGCCGCCGAGCAGGTGCGCGATACCGCCGCCGAGCTGCTGAACCTGTACGCCCGTCGAGCGGCCCGGGAAGGGTTCTCCCACCGTTTCAGCCCGCACGACTACGAGGCCTTTGCCACGAGTTTCGGCTTCGAGGAAACCGCCGACCAGCGCGCCGCCATTCATGCCGTGATCCAGGACATGGTGAGCCCCAAGCCGATGGACCGACTGGTGTGCGGCGACGTCGGCTTCGGCAAGACCGAGGTCGCCTTGCGAGCGGCCTTCGTGGCCGTGCATGGCGGCAAGCAGGTAGCCATCCTGGCACCGACCACGCTGCTGGCCGAGCAGCACTACCAGACGCTGGTCGACCGCTTCGGCAAGTGGCCGGTGAAGATCGCCGAGCTGTCGCGCTTCAGGTCGCCGAAGGAAGTGAAGGCGGCCATCGACGGCATCGCCGCCGGCACGGTGGACATCGTGGTCGGCACGCACAAGCTGCTCTCGTCCGACGTGAAGTTCGCGCGCCTGGGCCTGATGGTGGTCGATGAAGAACACCGCTTCGGCGTGCGCCACAAGGAAGCCATGAAGGCCATGCGCGCCGAGGTCGACGTGCTCACGCTCACCGCCACGCCCATCCCGCGCACGCTGGGCATGGCACTCGAAGGCTTGCGCGACCTGAGCGTGATTGCCACCGCACCGCAGCGCCGCCTGGCCATCAAGACCTTCGTGCGCAACGAAGGCAGCAGCGTCATCCGCGAGGCCGTGCTGCGCGAGCTGAAGCGTGGCGGCCAGGTCTACTTCCTGCACAACGAAGTGGAGACCATCGAGAACCGGCGCCAGAAGCTCATCGAGCTGATCCCCGAAGCGCGCATTGCCGTGGCCCATGGCCAGATGCCCGAGCGCGAGCTGGAACGCGTGATGCGCGACTTCGTGGCCCAGCGCCACAACGTGCTGCTGTGCTCGACCATCATCGAGACCGGCATCGACGTGCCGAGTGCCAACACCATCGTCATCAGCCGCTCCGACAAGTTCGGCCTGGCCCAGCTGCACCAGCTGCGCGGTCGCGTCGGCCGCAGCCACCACCAGGCCTATGCCTACCTGCTGGTGCCCGATATCGAGGGCCTGACCAAGGCAGCTTCGATGCGGCTGGAGGCCATCCAGCAGATGGAAGAACTCGGCAGCGGCTTCTACCTGGCCATGCACGACCTGGAGATCCGCGGCGCCGGCGAGGTGCTGGGCGAAAACCAGAGCGGCAACATGATGGAGGTCGGCTTCCAGCTCTACAACGACATGCTCTCCGAAGCCGTGCGCGCGCTGAAGAGCGGGCGCGAACCCGACCTGCTGAGCCCGCTCGACGTGGCTACCGAGATCAACCTGCACGCCCCCGCCCTGCTGCCCGACACCTACTGCGGCGATGTGCACACGCGGCTGAACCTCTACAAGCGCCTGGCCATGGCCGAAAAGCCGGAGCAGATCGACAACCTGCTCGAAGAGATTACCGACCGCTTCGGCAAGCTGCCCACGCAGGGCCAGACCCTGTTCGACACCCACCGCCTGCGTGTGCTGGCGCGGCCCTACGGCGTGCTGAAGATCGACGCCGGGCCCAAACTCATGAACGTCACCTTCCGCGCCCAGGCGCCCATCGACCCGCAGCGCATCATCGAACTGGTGCAGAAGAACCGCGCCATCAAGCTGGCCGGCAACCACAAGCTGCGCATCGACCGCGAGATCAACCAACCGGCCGACCGCGCGCACTACCTGCGCGACCTGCTGCGCCACCTGGGCCAGCCGCTCAAGGACGCGAAATGAGCGCGCGCGAAGTCGAGCCCGGCCTGTGGGTGCGCGGCTTCCGGCCGCCGCTGCGCCTGGCGGACTTCCGCCTCGTGGCCTTCGACATGGACTCCACGCTCATCAACATCGAATGCGTGGACGAGATCGCGGCAGTGGCCGGCCGGCGCGACGAGGTGGCCGCCATCACCGAAGCCGCCATGCGCGGCCAGATCAGCGACTACGCCGACAGCCTGCGCCGCCGTCTGGCCTTGCTGCGCGGCGTGCCGCTAGCGGCGCTGGAAACGGTGTACGCACAGCGGCTGCGGCTGAACCCCGGTGTCGAGGCCTTCGTCGCGGCCTGCCGCGACGCGGGCCTGAAGACGCTGCTCATCTCGGGTGGTTTCACCTTCTTCAGCGAGCGCATTCGCGACCGGCTGCACATCGATTTCGCGCGCGCCAACATGCTGGACGTGAAGGACGGCTGCCTCACCGGGCACCTGGTACAGCGGCCCTGGGGCGAGATCGTCGACGGCGCCGAGAAGCGCCGCGTGCTGCTGGAAGTGGCCGAACTGATGGGCATCTCGCCCGAGCGCGCCATCGCGGTGGGCGACGGCGCCAACGACCTGCCGATGATGAGCGTGGCCGGGCTGTCCATCGCCTACCACCCCAAGCCGGCGGTGCGCGAACACGCCATGCTGTCCATCACCGAGGGCGGCATGGACCGCGCGCTGAGCCTGCTCGTGGCCTGACAGGCTGAAAGCCTTTGGGGCTACCTCTCCTCGAAGACGAGCTGCACGCGGTGCACGCGTGCGCTGGGCAGTGGCTCGAAACGCCATTGTTCCAATGCGGCGGTGATGTAAGGCTTCCAGTTGCGTGGCACGAGGGAGACCAGCGCCACGGCGCCCACGCTGCCATCGGGGCGCAGCGTGAGATCGGCCATGACCTCGTTCACGCGGCCTGGGACGCTCAACAAGCGCACCGGGATG
This sequence comes from Betaproteobacteria bacterium, assembly GCA_031379415.1. Taxonomy (GTDB): domain Bacteria; phylum Pseudomonadota; class Gammaproteobacteria; order Burkholderiales; family Burkholderiaceae_C; genus Rubrivivax. The sequence continues at coordinate 11,056 of JANNFE010000328.1, forward strand.
TCGGGCTCGACGATGCTGACGAGCGTGGGGGTCGCGAGGGCCGGCAGCACGGGCACGGCCTGGGGGGCCACGGCCTTGGCGATGGCGGGTGCGGCCTCGACCACGGCCGTTGCGGCTCCAAGCGCGGGCAGGTCGCTCGCCAAGCTCGCGAGCCCCAGGCTGGCGGGCATGAGCTTGGGCTGGGCCTCCTCTGCCCTCGCGGGCGCGGGTGGCGCGGGTGGCGACAGCGGGGGCGCCGCCAAGGCGGTCACGGCGGCTGTCGTGGCGGCGGGCGCCGCAGCCAGGCTGCGTGTCAGCGGCACGGCAGCTGCATCAGCAGAACGGACGGCTGCGCGGCGAAGGTTGGCGTCAGGCGCTTCCGCCACGGGCTCGGCTTCGGTCTTGCGGCGGATCTTGCTCGCCTGCAGGATGACCTTCATCGGGTTGGCGGCCAGGCGCTGTGCGCGCTCCATGGCGGCCTTGGCCTCGGCGGCCGCGTCAGGCTTGGCGTTGGTGGCCTGGGCCCAGGTCGGCCCGGTGGCCACGAGCAGCAAGGCCGCGATGGCCACGACTGTCTTCCTCACGAGCAATACCTCCAGGACGCTTCGCGGCGGGTGGCCGGCGGTCGGTCGGCGGACAACTGCTGTTCAAGCGCGTCGCCCGCAATCCTCCATTCTAGGGATCACGCCTTGCGGCGAATCCGTAGAACCCCCTCATTTCGGGTGCTGTTCGACGTCATGCGCCAATCCTGGCGCCAGTAGCCCACAGCAGCCGAGTGCCAGGTTGCCGCCGCCAGCGCCGGGATACTTCTGGCAACAATTCAGCTGCCCTTGGCGTGGCCGCCCGGCCACGCAAACGGCTTACTTGAAGCCCGCGCGGTCGAGCATCTGCTGCACCGCGGGCGTGTTGGCGCCGACCTTCGCAATGGGCACGTTCTCGGCCTTGAAGGCGCCCAGAGCCGTCAGCGCCGCATTGCTCTGCACGGTGGACACGATGGGGTATTCGTTGTTGCCGTCGGCAAAGTAGCGTTGGGCGGAGTCGCTGGCCAGGTACTCCAGGAACTGCACCGCAGCGTCGCGGTTCTTGGCGTGGCGCGCCACGGCAGCGCCGGCGATGTTGACGTGCGTGCCCCAACTCCCCTGGTTCGGGAAGATCACGCCCACCTTCTCGGCCATGGCGCGCTCGTCCGCCTTGTTCGAGCGCATCAGCCTGGCAAAGTAGTAGCTGTTGCTCAACGCCACGCCGCACTCGCCGCTGGCCACGCCCTTGATCTGGTCGGTGTCACCGCCCTTGGGCGGGCGCGCCATGTTGGCCACCAGGCCCTTGAGCCAGGTCTCGGTGGCGGCCGGGCCCAGGTGCTCCAGCATGCTGCCGAAGAGGCTCAGGTTGTAGGGGTGCGAGCCGCTGCGCACGCAGAACTGGCCCTTCAACTCCGGGCTGGCGAGCTTCTCGTAGCTGTCGACGTCGCTGGCCTTCAGCCGGCTCTTGTCGTAGACGATGACGCGCGCGCGCGTAGACATGCCCCACCACTGCGCGCCCTGCGCCGACACACCGCCGCGGAACTGCGCCGGCACGCGGGCTTCCAGCGCCGCTGACTTCACGGGCTGGAACAGCCCGTCCTGCTCGCCGCGCCACAGGCGCGCTGCGTCGACCAGCAGGATGACATCGGCCGGGCTCGCGGTGCCTTCGGCCTGCAAGCGCGCCAGGATGCCGGCGTCGTCGGCCTCGACGCGGTTGATGCGGATGCCGGTGGCCTTGGTGAAGTTCTCGTACAGCGCCTCGTCGGTCTGGTAGTGGCGTGCCGAGTAAAGGTTCAGCACGCGCTCCTGGGCCTGAGCCCAGGGTGCTGCCAGCGTGGCGACGAGCAGTGCGGCGAGTCGAAAGGAGCTTGTGTTCACGATGCGGGCCCGGGCGTGGGCGGGGTTGAAGACGAGCCGCACTTTAACGCAATCGAGAATCATTGTCATTCGCATGCAGCGCGTGGGCGTTCAAGACTCGATCTGCGCCCAGGCCTTGTCCAGACGCTTGGCACTCACCGGCTGCGGCGTGCGCAGCTCCTGGGCGAAGAGGCTGATGCGCAGTTCTTCCAGCAGCCAGCGGTACTCGTCCATGCGCGGGTTGGGTGTGCCACGCAGGTCAGCCAGGTGGCGCACCCAGCGCTGTTCCAGCGGGCGCAACTCGGCCAGGCGCGCCGCGTCGCGTGCGGGGTCGGCGCGCAGCTTGTCCAGGCGCAGCACGATGCCCTTCAGGTAACGCGGCAGGTGTTGCAGCGCGGCCCAGGGTGTCTGCAGCAGGAAGCGCTTCCCCACCAGGCGCTGCAGCTGGGCGTTCACGTCATCGGCCACTTCGCGCGGCGCCTTGCTGTCCTTGAGCTTGCGCTGCGCCACCGCGTAGTCGGTCAGCACCACGCCGGCCTGGCGCGCCACTTCGGCGGCGATGAGGTTGAGCCGCGCCCTGCCCTCGTCGACACGCGCCGCGAATGCCGCCGCGTCGGCGGGCAGCGGGTCGGCGAGGAAGGCGCGGTCCACGGCGACGTCGATGATCTGCGCGCGCAGTTCTTCCAGCGTCCCGAGCGGCATGTAGCCCGCACCCATGGCAGTCAGGCCGGGGATGTTCTTCTCCAGGTACTTCAGCGGCTCCTTCAGCTGCAGCGCCACCAGGCGGCGCAGCCCGGCGCGGTGCTGGGTGGCGGCGGCCTCGGGCTCGTCGAAGACCTCGATCTCGACGTGCAGGCCCTTGTCGATGAGCGCCGGGAAGCCGACCAGCACCTGGCTGCCGCGCCGCACTTCCATCAGTTCGGGCAGTTCGCCGAAGGTCCAGGCGGTGTAGCGCTGAGGCTCGGCGGGCGCAGCGGGTGCGGCCACGGTGGCCACGACACCGCGCGATGCGGTCGGGGCGGCTGCGGGCGCCGCTGCCGCTGCGGGCGCTGCGACCTTCAGGACCGCCAGCGCCTGGAAGGCCGAGCGCGCCTGTGCACCCAGTTCCGCCTTCAGCCCCGCCAGGTTGCGCCCCATGCCGAGCTGCCGGCCATGTTCGTCGATGACGCGGAAGTTCATGAACAGGTGCGGGCTCAGCTGTTCGAGCTTGAAGTCGTTGCGCTGCACGGCAATCTGCGTGCGTTCGCGTACCGCTTTCAGCAGCACCTCCATCAGGCTGCCCTGGGCGAAGGGCGCGAGCGCGCAGAACTCCGCAGCGTAGTCGGGCAGCGGCACCAGGCGCGAGCGCGGGCGCTGGTGCAGCGTCTTGCACAGTGCCAGCACTTTGGCGTGCAGCATGCCGGGCACCAGCCATTCGCAGCGCTCTTCGCTGACCTGGTTCAACGCGTAGATGGGCACGCTGACGGTGACACCGTCCTTGGCGTCGCCCGGCTCGTGCAGGTAGCTGGCCGCGCAGTCGATGCCACCCAGGCGCACGGTGCGCGGGAAGGAGTCGGTGGTGATGCCGGCGGCCTCGTGCCGCATCAACTCTTCGCGCGTCAGCTGCAGCAGCTTGGGCTTCTGCTTGCTCTCTTCGCGGAACCAGCGTTCAAGACTGGCGCCGCTGCACACGTCCTTGGGCAGCTGCTGGTCGTAGAAGGCGTGGATCAGTTCGTCGTCCACCAGCACATCCTGCCGGCGCGCCTTGTGCTCCAGCTCCTGCACCTGCGCGATGAGCTTGCGGTTGTGGGCCAGAAAGGGCAGCCGCGTCTCCCACTCCTCGCCCACCAGCGCTTCGCGGATGAAGATCTCGCGCGCCGCGGCCGGGTCGATGTTGCCGAAGTTCACCTTGCGGTTGTTGTAGATGACGATGCCGTAGAGCGTGGCGCGCTCCAGCGCAATCACTTCCGCCGCCTTCTTCTCCCAGTGCGGCTCGAGCAGCTGCGTCTTCAGCAGATGGCCGGCCAGCGGCGGTATCCACTGTGGCTCGATGGCGGCGATGCCGCGGCCGAAGAGGCGCGTCGTCTCCACCAGTTCGGCGGTGACGATCCAGCGTCCGGGCTTCTTGCTCAGGTTGGCACCCGGGTGGCGCCAGAACTTGATGCCGCGTGCACCCAGGTACCAGTCCTCGTCATCGCTCTTGCAGCCGATGTTGCCCAGGAGCCCGGCCAGCAGCGACAGGTGCACCTGTTCGTAGGTCGCCGGCGCGGTGTTGAGCCGCCAGCCCTGTTCGGCCACAACCGTGTGCAGCTGGGTGTGGATGTCGCGCCACTCGCGCACGCGGCGCGGGCTGATGAAGTGGTCGCGCAGGCGTTGTTCCTGCTGGCGCTGACTCAACTTGTGGGCCATGAGCTTGTGCGGATGCGCTTCACCGTCACCATGACCGCGGCCCGCTTCGATCCACTTCCACAGCTTCAGCGTGCCCATGAACTCCGATTTCTCGTCGTCGAAGGGCTTCTGCTTCTCGTCGGCGGCCTGTGCCTTGTCGAGCGGGCGGTCGCGTGCGTCCTGGCCGCTGAGGGCCGCCGCGATGATCAGCACCTCGGTCAAGGCCTGGTGCTGCCGCGCCTCCAGGATCATGCGGCCCACACGCGGGTCCAGCGGCAGGCGGCTCAGCTCCTGGCCGATGGGCGTGAGCTCGTTGTCGTCGTCCACCGCACCCAGCTCGGCCAGCAGCGCATAGCCGTCGGCGACGGCCTTCTTCGGCGGCGGTTCGACGAAGGGGAAATCGTCCACCGTGCCCAGGTGCAGCGCTTTCATGCGCAGGATCACCCCGGCCAGGCTGCTGCGCAGGATCTCGGGGTCGGTGAAGCGCGGCCGGCCTTTGAAGTCGTCCTCGCCGTAGAGCCGGATGCAGATGCCATTGGCCACGCGCCCGCAGCGCCCGGCGCGCTGTTGTGCCGCGGCCTGGCTGATGGGCTCGATCTGCAGCTGCTCGACCTTGTTGCGCCAGCTGTAGCGCTTCACACGGGCCACGCCGGCGTCGATGACGTAGCGGATACCGGGCACCGTGAGCGAGGTCTCGGCGACGTTGGTGGCCAGCACGACGCGGCGGCCGTTGCCAGATTCGAAGACGCGGTCCTGTTCCTGCTGGCTCAGGCGGGCGAAGAGCGGCAGGATCTCGGGCTGCGGGCCGCCTTTCGAATGCTGCAGCAGGTGCCGCCGCAGATGGTCCGCGGTCTCGCGGATCTCGCGCTCGCCGGGCAGGAAGACGAGGATGTCGCCTTGGCCTTCGCGCCACAGTTCATCGACGGCATCAGCGATGGCGTCGTCGAGGTCGAACTCGCGGCTTTCCTCGTAGGGCCGCCAGCGCTGCTCCACCGGGAACAGCCGCCCCGACACCATGATCACCGGCGCCGGCCCGCGCGCACTGGCGAAGTGGTTGGCGAAGCGCTCGGCGTCGATGGTGGCCGAGGTGACGATCACCTTCAAGTCGGGCCGCCGCGGTCGCAGCTGCCGCAAGTAGCCGAGCAGGAAGTCGATGTTCAGGCTGCGCTCGTGCGCCTCGTCGATGATGATCGTGTCGTAGGCACGCAGCAGCGGGTCACGCTCGGTCTCGGCGAGCAGGATGCCGTCGGTCATCAGCTTGACGCTGGCGCCGGGCTGCAGCCGGTCCTGGAAGCGCACCTTGTAGCCCACCACCTCGCCCAGCGGCGACTGCAGTTCATCGGCAATGCGCTTGGCCACGCTGCTGGCCGCAATGCGCCGCGGCTGCGTGTGGCCGATGAGGCCAGTGCCTCCTGCGCCGAGGCCGCGCCCGAGTTCGAGCAGGATCTTCGGCAACTGCGTCGTCTTGCCCGAGCCCGTTTCGCCGCAGACGATGACCACCGGGTTGCTGGCAATGGCGCGCGCGATCTCCTCGCGCCGGGCAGAGACCGGCAGCGACTCGGGATAGGTGATCGGCGGGATGGGGTGGGGAGGCGCTTGCGGCGCAGCCCGGGGCGGACGGGTCACGGGGCGCGGATTATGTCCGCGCCGACCGTTCCTAGGCCGCTGCGTACTGGATGATGCTCAGCACCGCGCCCTGCGGGTCCTTGAGGACCGCCATGCGGCCGACCGTGGGCACGTCCATCGGCGGCACCAGCACCGTGCCACCCAGCGCCTGCACGCGTTCCAGCGTGTTGTCGACACTGTTCACCGTGACGTAGCAGCCCCAATGCGAGGGCATGGGTGGCGCGCCCGGCGGCGGCGCCATGATGCCGGCAACGGGGGTCTCGCCGACGCTCACGACGCGGTAGTCGCCCATCGCGGGGTCGGGGTCCTTGGCGGTCCAGCCGAACACCTCGGCGTAGAAGCGCGCTGCCGCAGCGGGGTCCGAAGTCGTCAGTTCGCTCCAGCTGAAGGCGCCCTGGGTCTTGTACACGTCCATCGCTGTCTCCTGGGCCATTGGGCCACGGATGCTGCGGCACAATCCCCGCTGTCGTCAACGCCTGCCATGACCCTCGTCTTCCCGCACACCTTCGTTCCGTGGTTCCGAGCGGTTGCGCCCTACATCCACGCCTACCGCGGCAAGACCTTCGTGGTGGCATTGGCCGGCGAGGCCATCGCCGCCGGCAAGCTCAACACCTTCGTGCAGGATCTGGCCATCCTGCATGCCATGGGCATCAAGCTGGTGCTGGTGCACGGCTTCAGGCCGCAGGTCACCGAACAACTCGCGGCCAAGGGCCATGTCTCGCGCTTCCACCGTGGCATCCGCGTCACCGACGCCGTGGCGCTGGACGCCGCGCAGGAAGCCGCCGGCCAGCTGCGATTCGAGATCGAGGCCGCGTTCTCGCAGGGCCTGCCCAACACGCCCATGGCCAATGCCACCGTGCGCGTGGTCTCGGGCAACTTCCTCACCGCGCGGCCGGTGGGCATCGTCGACGGCATCGACTTCATCCACAGCGGCCTGGTGCGGCGTGTCGATTCGGCCGCCATCCGCCGCGCGATCGAGTCGGGTGCGCTGGTGCTGCTCAGCCCCTTCGGCTTCTCGCCCACCGGCGAGGCCTTCAACCTGACAATGGAGGACGTGGCCACTGCGACCGCCATCGCCCTGCAGGCCGACAAACTGGTCTTCATGTGCGAGCTGCCGGGCATCCATGAGAACCCGGATGACGCCGACAGCGCCATCGACACCGAACTGGCCCTGGCCGACGCCAAGCGCCTGCTCGCCGCGCTGCCCCCGCCGACGCTGCCCACCGAGCCGGCCTTCTACCTGCAGCACTGCGTCAAGGCCTGCGAAGGCGGCGTCGAGCGTTCGCACATCCTGCCCTTCGCGGCCGATGGCGCGCTGCTGCTGGAAGTCTTCACCCACGACGGCATCGGCACCATGGTGGTGGACGAGAAGCTGGAGAGCCTGCGCGAGGCGACGTCAGACGACGTGGGCGGCATCCTGCAGCTCATCGAGCCCTTCGAACGCGACGGCACCCTGGTGCGCCGCGAGCGCAACGAAATCGAGCGCGATGTCGACTTCTACAGCGTCGTCGAACACGACGGCATCATCTTCGGCTGCGCCGCGCTCTACCCCTACCCCGAAGCGCGCACGGCCGAGATGGCCGCGCTCACGGTGTCGCCCCTGTCGCAAGGCCAGGGCGATGGCGAACGCCTGCTCAAGCGCGTTGAGCAGCGCGCCCGTGCCGCCGGCTTCGACAGCCTGTTCGTGCTGACCACGCGCACCATGCACTGGTTCATCAAACGGGGTTTTGCGCCCGTCGACCCGGATTGGCTGCCCGAGGCGCGCAAGCGCAAATACAACTGGGACCGACGCTCGCAGGTCCTGGTCAAGAAACTGAACTGAAACCGATTAACGGAACCGAGGTGGATATGGCCCGCATGGTGCAATGTGTTTACTTGAAGAAGGAAGCCGAAGGATTGGGTTTTTCACCGTACCCCGGTGAACTGGGCAAGCGCATTTACGACAACATCAGCAAGGATGCTTTTGAAGCGTGGAAGAAGCACCAGACCATGCTGGTCAACGAAAACCGCCTCAACCTGGCCGATGCCCGTGCGCGGCAGTATCTGGCGCGCCAGATGGAGCAGTTCCTGTTTGGTGGTGATGCGGACAAACCCGCCGGTTATGTGCCGCCGGCGCCCTGAATTGCAGCGCCGCCGCCACGCTGCGGGATATTGCGCAGCGGCCACCATTCCCGGCGCGGCTATATTCGGGTGTACCCTTCACCAACGGAGTTGAATCCATGGCCAAAGCTTCCCTCGGCGACCTGCTGGCTCAGAAAGCCGCACTTGAAAAGCAGATTGCCGACTTCCAGAAAGAACAACGCGGCGACGCCATCGGCAAGGTCAAGGCCATGATGGCCGAATATGGCCTGACGCTGGCCGACATCGGCAGCGCCAAACCCGCGGCCGCACCCGTGGTGCCGAAAAAGCCTGCCGGCAAAAAGGTAGCGGCGAAATACCGCAACCCGGCCACCGGCGACACCTGGTCGGGCCGTGGCCTGAAGCCCAAGTGGATGACCGCGGCACTGGCCGCCGGCAAGTCGATCTCGGACTTCGCGCTGTGATACCGCGGCGGCCCGCGCTAACTCCCACGTTAGCGGCCGGGCCGCCCCCCTCTCCCCGCGCGGCGGGTCCGCATGGACTCCCACCTCGCTGAGCCCCCCCTTTCAGAACGCGTGTCGGGCTGGCATGCCTGGGCAGCGTCCGTGCTGCGCATGGCCGGCATCGCGCTGGTCGGCCTGGTGCTGGCCTTTGCCGGCGCCCTGGCCGTTGGTGTAGCGCCCTGGGGCGCCATGGCCCTGCCTGCCGGGCTGGCGCTGGCCGTGCAGCGGCGTTGGGGCCCTGGCGCCTGCATCGCGGCCGTTCTTGGGCTGTGGGCCGCGCTGCTGAGCCTGTCGCAACCCGTGCTGCTGGCCACGCTGTCGGCGGCCATGGTGTGCGCCGGCAGTTGGCTGGGGCGTGAAGTGCTGCGCCGGCTCCAGTTCGACGCCAGGCTTGAGCGCCCTGCTGATGTCGCCGCACTGGGTCTGGCCACGGTCTTCGCGCTGGCGCTGCCGGTGGCAGCGGTCGTCTCACCCTGGTATGCCGGCACTGCCCCGCGGGGCACCTCGGCGGCGCTGCTCGTGGGCTGGTGCGTGCTGTCGCTCGGCGGGCTGGCCGCGGCCATGGCTACGCTGGCCTTCGACCGCAGCGCCTGGCAGTCACTGCAGCCCGGCGCACCCCTGCGCAAGGGCCTGACCAGCGGTGCCGCGCTGGCCGTCACGCTGTGGCTGCTGTGGCTGGCGCCCGGCAGCGGGCCGGGCATGGCTGCGGTGGCCCATTACCTGCCACTGGTGGTGCTCACGTTGCTGGCGCTGCGCGAACAACGGGCGCTGGCCGGCTTCGGTCTGGTCGCCGCCGGCCTGCTCACGGCCACCCACGGCAGCGGCCCCACACTGGCCGCCTGGTGCGCCACGGCGCTGCTGCTCACGTTGCTGGCGCATGCCTCCACCGTGCAATGGCGCGGCCGCTCGCAGCGCTGGGAGTGGGCGCTGGATGGCTCGCGCATGGGCGTGGCCGACTGGCACTTGCAGATGGACGACAGTTTCGCCTCGGCAGCCTGGCGCACGCTCAGCGGCCACACGGCGCGCCACTGGACACCGGCCGACTGGCAGGCCCAGGTCCATGCCGAAGACCGCCCCGCGCTGGCCGCCGCCATCGCTTCGCTGAGCGCCGGCGAGGCCGGCCGCGCCGAGGTGGAACTGCGCCTGCCCGAAGGCGGCGGCTGGCGCTGGGCCGTGGCCACCTTGATGGTCATCGAGCGCGACAACCACGGCCATCCCGTGCGCCTGCTGGCCACCTTGGCCGACATGCAGGACAAGCGCGAGGCGCTGGAGCGCCAGCGCATGTCGGCGAGCCTGTTCCAGCACCTGCACGAAGGCCTGCTCATCACCGACCCCGACCTGCGCGCGCTCGACGTCAACCCGGCCTACACGCAGATTCTGGGCGTGCCGCGCGAAGAGATCATCGGCACCGTGCCTTCGCTGCTGCGCCCCTTGCCGGCCGATCCGGTGGCGCGCCAGCAGCGCGCGGCCATGTGGGCCAGCCTGGGCGACAGCGGCAGCTGGCGCGGCGAGCTGATGGAGCGCCGACGCAACGGCGAGATCTGCATCCTGCAGGCCACCATCTCCACCGTGCACGGCCCGGCCGAGGACCTGCGCTACCACGTGCTCGTCATCAGCGACATCACCGAGCAGCAGGCGCAGCGCGACCAGCTCGAACGCCAAGCGCACTTCGACGAACTGACGCGCCTGCCCAACCGCGCGCGCCTGTCGCAGCTGCTCGACGAAGCCATGCGTGCGGCCGACCGCGACGGCTACCTGCTCGTCGTCTGCTACCTCGACCTCGACCGCTTCAAGCCCGTCAACGACCGCTACGGCCACGCCGCCGGCGACCGCCTGCTGGCCGAGCTGGCCGGCCGCCTGCGCAGCGCGCTGCGCAGCCGCGAGCACTGGACCGATTCGGCAGCGCGCCTGGGCGGCGACGAATTCGTGCTGCTGCTGCGCGCCGGCACTTTGGAAGAGGCGCGCCTGGCCGTGGAACGCGTGCTGCGCGTGGTTTCGCAGCCGTATGTCATCGACGCCGCGCAAGACGCCGTGCAGGTCACGGCCAGCATGGGCGCCACCGTCTACCCGGTGGACCGCAGCGACGCCGACACCCTGCTGCGCCATGCCGACCACGCGATGTACGGCGCCAAGCAGAGTGGTCGCAACGGCTACCTGTTCTTCGACCCCGAACAGCGCCGCCGCACCGAGCAGCGCGTGATGGCCATCGGCCGCATCCAGGAGGCGCTGGACCAGCAGGAGTTCGTGTTGCACTACCAGCCCAAGGTCGACATGCGCAGCGGCCGCGTGCTCGGCTTCGAGGCGCTGTTGCGCTGGGAACATCCGCAGCAGGGCCTGGTGGCACCGATGCAGTTCCTGCCGCTGATCGAGAACACCGGGCTGTCGTCGCGCATCGGCGACTGGGTGATATCGCGCGCGCTGGAGCATCTGTCGAGCTGGCGGCGCGATGGTTTCGACTTCAGCGTCAGCGTCAATGTTTCGGCGCGCCACCTGCAGGAGCCCGACTTCGCGCAGCGCCTGACCGAACTGCTGGCGCGCCACGCCGAGCCGCTGGCGTCACGGCTGGAAATCGAGATGCTGGAGACGGCCGCGCACGCCGACATCGAGGCCACCTCGGCGCTGCTGGCGCGCTGCCAGGGCACCGGCGTGCGCTTTGCGCTCGACGACTTCGGCACCGGCTATTCGACCCAGACCAACCACAAGCGCCGGCCGGTGGATGTGCTCAAGATCGACCGCAGCTTCGTGCACCACATGCTCGACGACGCCCAGGACCGCGCCATCGTCGAAGGCGTCATCGGCCTGGCGCGCACCTTCGGCTGCACCGTGGTGGCCGAGGGCGTGGAAAGCCCGGCCCAGGCGCGCACGCTGCTGGAGCTGGGCTGCGACATTGGCCAGGGCACCGGCATTGCCGCGCCGATGCCGGTGGCGCAGGTGGCGGGCTGGGTGCGCGAATACAAGGGCATGTTTGCGCTGGCTCCTGCAGCGGCGCAGGGGCCTGACAGCGGGGTGGCTAGACTCGGCGGGTGATCCCCGCCGGCTTCCTGCAGGAACTGCTTTCGCGCGTCGACATCGTCGACGTCGTGGGCCGTCACGTCGAGCTCAAGCGCGGCGGCGCCAACTTCATGGGGCTGTGCCCCTTTCACGGCGAGAAGTCGCCCAGCTTTTCGGTCACGCCGTCCAAGCAGTTTTATTACTGCTTCGGCTGCGGCGCCAGCGGCGACGCCATCCGCTTCCTGATGGAGCAGCTGGGCCTGAGCTTCGTCGAGGCCGTGCGCGACCTGGCGCAAGGCGTGGGCATGGCGGTGCCCGAAGAACAGGTCAGCCCCGAGGAGCGCGAGCGTCGCAACACGCTGCGCGAACGCCGGCTGAGCCTGGGCGAGGTGCTGAATCGTGCCGCAGAGTTCTATCGCGCGCAGCTCAAGGCCACGCCCCGCGCCGTGGACTACCTGAAGAAGCGCGGCCTCACCGGCGCCGTGGCGGCGCGCTTTGGCCTGGGCTTTGCCCCACCGGGCTGGCGCACCCTGGCCGGCGTGTTCCCGAACTACGACGACCCGCTGCTGGAAGAGGCCGGGCTGGTGCGCCAGCGCGACGCCGAAGAGGGCAGCACCGAAGGCGGCCGCTACGACTGGTTCCGCGACCGCGTGATGTTCCCCATCCGCGGCGTCGACGGCAAGGTCATCGGCTTCGGCGGGCGCGTGCTCGACGACAGCAAGCCCAAGTACATCAACTCGCCTGAAACACCGCTGTTCAGCAAGGGCCGCGAACTCTACGGCCTGTTCGAGGCGCGCCAGGCCCTGCGCGACAAGGGTTACGGGCTTGTCGTCGAGGGCTACATGGACGTGGTGGCGCTGGCCCAGAGCGGCTTCGCCAACGCCGTGGCCACGCTGGGCACGGCCTGCACGGCCGACCACGAGCAGAACCACTACCGCTTCACCGACAGCGTGGTCTTCAGCTTCGACGGCGACGCCGCCGGCCGCCGCGCTGCGGCGCGCGCGCTGGAAGCCGCGCTGCCGCATGCCACCGACCTGCGCAGCGTGCGCTTTCTCTTCCTGCCGATCGAGCACGACCCCGACAGCTACGTGCGCGAGCTCGGCCCGGAAGCGTTCGAGCAACAGGTGACGAAGGCCGTGCCCCTGTCGCGCCAACTCATCGAGCTGGCCTCGGAAGACGCGGATCTTTCCAGCGCCGAAGGCCGTGCGCGCATGCTGGCGCAGGCCAAGCCGCTGTGGATGGCGCTGCCCGACGGCGCGCTGAAGCGCCAGCTGCTGCCCGAACTGGCGCGCCAGGCGCAGCTGGAACGCGCCGAGCTGGCCGCGGTGTGGGGCACCGCCGCCGCGCCCGCGCGCCGCCCCGCGCCGGGGCCCCGGCGCGCGCCAATGCGCCTGGCCGGCCGCCGCGCGCCGGCCGGCACCGCCGACCTGGC